>JACQTY010000196.1 GCA_016210545.1 Chloroflexota bacterium | reverse complement strand
GATGTCGGCTCGTCGCATCCTGGGGCTGGAGCAGGTCCCAAGGGTCCGGCTGTTCGCCGGTTAAAGCGGCACGCGAGCTGGGTTCAGACCGTCGTGAGACAGGTCGGTCTCTATCCGGTGTGGGCGCAGGAGATTTGAGGGGCGTTCTCCCTAGTACGAGAGGACCGGGAGGAACAGACCTCTGGTGTGCCAGCTGTTCTGCCAAGGGCATCGCTGGTTAGCTATGTCTGGCGGGGATAAGCGCTGAGAGCATCTAAGTGCGAAGCCCTCCCCAAGATTAGATCTCCCACTCCGCAAGGAGGTAAGGCCACCCGTAGACTACGGGTTTGATAGGCGGCAGGTGTACGTTCCGCAAGGAACTCAGCTCAGCCGTACTAATGGCCGAGGACTTGTCTGCCCCTTTCTTCGGACAAAATCTCTACCTTTTGGTCCCGCGGGCGGTGACACATCTGCGTGCAGAGGAGCCACAAGCACTATGGAAGAACAAACGCGCCGTACCCTCACCAAGTTCATGGGCGTGCCTGAATCGGACGTCGATAAGGTTGCGCCGAACATCCAGAAGATCATTGCCAGTCATTCCAAGTTTCAGAAGTACAGGATCATCGCCGAGGTCATCGACGCCGAGTACTGCGGCGCGGGCATAAAGAAGGGACAGAAACTCGTCTTCGGAGCGCTGCCGCCGGTCCTTCTGGCCCAGGAGAGCGATTGTCCCGCCTGCATCCGGGCCGTGGGGCCGCTTACCGGTTTCGTTAACAACCTGATGGACAGAATCGCCGATGGCATCGACCCGCAGGACGGGATCTTCCAGGTTGCCGAGTGCCTCGACCCAGGCCTGGAGCATGGCGGGCTGGGTAAGGTGTACTTCAAGGTTTACGCGCAGAAAGTCCCGGGCAAGTAGGGGGAGCAGTCCCGATGTATCGGGATGCCCGTACATATCCGTTCTTCGCAAGGAGGATAGGTTTGCCGATCCGCAAAGACTGGATAGAATACAATGCCGCTAATGTAAGTCAAATCACCGAGAAGGACGGCGTCGTGGAATTAGGTGACGCTGAGAAGAATGTGGTCTTCATCGGCGGCGGCGCAAGTCTGCGCCAGCTATTGCAGGAGCATCTGGACGGCGCGGACCGTTTTGAAAAGGCCAAGTTCTTTCGCTACGAAGAAGTCTTCATGTATACCGTAAGAGAGAGCGAGCTTATCCAGCAACACACCCGGCTCAACAAAAAACTGCCGGAGTACAACGAGGAATTGTTCTGACGCCCATTGACAGCACACGCAGTGCTGTGGTAGAGTTTAATTCGCTGTGGGAACTGATTTCCCAGCGGTCCATTAACAGACAATCAGCCTTCTGGTGATTGAAGCGGGGTGGCACCACCCGTTCCCATCCCGAACACGGTCGTGAAACGCCCCAGCGCTGACGATACTGACCCGGAAACGAGTTGGGAAAATAGGTCACCGCCAGGAGGCTGAACTCTTTTTCTAGTAGTCGTACCCATCGCTACCCCCCGACAGGGGGCGCCCGGTGAATCTGTGAAGAAGCCCGCGGAGCTATCCGTGGGCTTTTTTTTTACCCTATATTGTGCTAGAATAAGCTTGAATTTGGAATTCATTCAGAATTCGATTTTGACTCCAGGCCAGGCGTGCCTTATAATATGCCAAATACCACTCAGATACACTTATCCAGCGAGGTTTCTTCTTGGCCGAGACAGTAAACGAGACGCCAGTAAGTGAAAGCCAGTTAACCGAGAGCTTTCTCACACAGAAGTCGGTGAAGCGCGGAGAGGTGGTAGCGGGCACGATAGTGAGCGTCGACCGTGAGGGAGCCTGGGTCGACGTGGGGGCCAAGTCCGAAGGTATAGTACCCAGCAATGAGATGCAGACTGTGTCTTCCCGCAATCCGCTGAAGGAAGGCGACAAGGTCACCGTATTTATTATGCAGGAGGAACGAGAGGACGGGAGACCGGTGTTCTCGCTGGACCGGGCCCGCCGGCAAAAGGGGTGGCATGACCTGGAAGAGCATCTAGCCAACGGCGAAACACTGGAAGTTGAGATTACCACTGCAAACCGGGGCGGCCTGGTGGCCGTCTATGAAGGCGTCCAGGGGTTCATACCCAGCTCGCAGGTGGCTGGACACCGGGACAACAGCGTAGCTGAGGAGGAGTGGCTAACCCAACGCGTGGGCCAACTGCTGAAGATCAAGGTCATAGAGCTTAACAGGCAGCGGCGCCGGTTGATCTTCTCCGAGAGGCAGGCTTTGCGGGAACAGCGGGAAAAGGAACGGGAGCGCGTTCTCGCCGAACTGAAAGATGGAGAGATTCGCCGCGGACGGGTCACAGGAATACATAACTTCGGGGTTTTTGTCGACCTCGGCGGAATGGAAGGCCTGGTACCGCTCTCCGAGCTGTCCTGGCAGAGAGTGGGACCCCCCACAGACGTTGTCAGCGTTGGGGCAGAGATAGACGTTCTGGTAATGAAGGTGGACCGCGAAAACAAGCGGGCAGTCTTAAGTTTGCGCCGTATCAAACCCCACCCCTGGGAAGGAATACAAGAGAAGTACAAGGTGGGCCAACGCGTTACGGCAACCATCACCAAGCTCGTTCCTTTTGGCGCTTTCGCTCGCCTCGATGACTCCATAGATGGACTTATTCACATTTCCGAACTGGCTCCGCGGCGCATCACTCACCCCCAAGAGGTAGTGCACGAGGGAGATGTGCTGGAATTGAAGGTGTTGAGTATTGACCCCGAACGGCGCCATTTGCGCCTGAGCCTGAGGCAAGCACAGGAAGAGCTGTAGCCCCGATATGTTGGGGCGTTTAGGAGACGAATATGGCGAGTAGATTTGAGAAGTTTTCAGAGCGAGCTAGGAAGGTGCTGACCCTGGCGCAGGAAGAGGCGCAGCGCTTCAACCATAACTATATCGGCACAGAACATATACTGCTCGGGCTGGTACGCGAGGGTGAGGGCGTAGCCGCGAAGGTACTGAATAACCTGGGTGTGGAGCTGCCCAAAGTACGGGCGGCAGTGGAATTCATCATTGGTCGTGGCGAGAAGCCTTCGGGCGGCGAAATCGGCCTTACCCCCCGGGCCAAACGAGTCATAGAACTGGCTGTGGACGAAGCCCGCCGCTTCAACCACAACTACATCGGGACCGAGCACTTGCTGCTGGGCCTGTTGCGAGAAGGTGAAGGGGTAGCCGCGGGGGTGTTGGAAAGCCTGGGGATCAGCCTGGATAGGGTCAGAGCCGAGACCAGCCGCGTACTCAGCCAGACAACCGCTCAAGGGCAACCAGCGGGAGGGCGCGCCTCGACTCGCACGCCTACTCTGGACCAACTGGGTGTAGACCTGACTGCTCTGGCCCGAAACAAGAAACTGGACCCGGTCATCGGTCGCACCAAGGAGATCGAACGGGTAATACAGATACTGAGCCGCCGCACCAAGAACAACCCGGCCCTCATCGGAGAGCCCGGCGTCGGCAAGACAGCCATTGTAGAAGGGCTGGCCCACCGCATCGTGGCTGCCGAAGTGCCGGAAACCCTCCAGGGCAAGAGACTGGTCACCCTGGACGTGGGATCGCTGGTCGCCGGGACCAAGTATCGCGGTGAATTCGAGGAAAGACTCAAAAAGGTGATTGAGGAGATAAAGACCTCTGGCAACTGCATACTCTTCGTCGATGAAATGCACACTATAGTCGGGGCAGGGGCCGCCGAGGGCGCTGTGGACGCCGCCAACATCCTCAAGCCATCCCTGGCCAGGGGCGAACTCCAGTGCATTGGCGCCACCACGCTGGACGAGTACCGAAAGCACATAGAAAAGGATGCCGCTCTGGAGCGGCGTTTCCAGCCCGTCCTGGTCAACGAGCCGACCGTGGAGGAGACACTGGACATCCTGAGGGGCGTGAAGGAACGCTATGAGGAGCACCACCGCCTGAGCATCAGCGACGAGGCCCTCAGAGCAGCGGCCAGCCTCGCATCTCGCTATATCGCCGACCGCTTCCTCCCTGACAAAGCCATCGATATAGTGGACGAAGCCTCGTCACGCGTGAGGATAAAACGCGGACTGATCCCCATTTCCATGAAGGAAGCCAAGCGGGCGCTGGAGACCGTGCGCAAGGACAAAGAAGAGGCTATCAACGGCCAGCAGTACGAATACGCTGCCGAGCTCCGGGACCGGGAACAGCACCTGCTCGAGAAGATCGAGCGTATGGAGAAAGACTGGCAGCAGACGGAACAGACCCAGGAGCGGCCGACAGTTTCCGAGGATGATATTTCCGAGATCGTGAGCATGTGGACGGGCATCCCGGTCACCCGCCTGGCCCATGACGAGACAAGCCGCTTGCTGCAGATGGAAGAGGCCCTTCACCACCGGATTGTGGGCCAGGACGAGGCCATCGTTACTGTGGCGCGTGCTGTACGCCGCGCCCGGGCCGGCCTCAAAGACCCCCGACGGCCAATCGGCAGCTTCATCTTCCTCGGGCCGACCGGCGTTGGCAAGACCGAGTTGGTCAGGGCGCTCGCCGAGTTCATGTTCGGCAGTGAAGAGAATCTGATCCGACTGGACATGTCCGAGTTCATGGAGCGCCACGCGGTGGCCCGCCTGGTGGGCGCGCCTCCGGGATATGTCGGCTACGACGAAGGCGGGCAACTCACCGAGGCGGTCAGGCGCAAGTCGTACTGCGCCATCCTGCTCGACGAGATCGAAAAGGCGCACCCCGATGTGTTCAATATCCTGTTACAAATATTTGACGACGGCCACCTGACCGACGCCAAAGGGCGGCGTGTGGACTTCCGCAACTCGGTCATCGTCATGACCAGCAATATCGGCTCGGAGCTTATCCGCAAAGAGGCGACTCTCGGATTCACCGCCCGCGCCGATGAAGGCAAGGCCGCGCAACAGTCTTACGACAGTATGAAGGACAAGGTGCTGGCAGAGCTCAAGAAATCGTTCCGGCCCGAATTCCTTAACCGGATCGACGGCGTGGTTGTCTTCCACTCGCTGGACAAGGAACACATCCGGCAGATCGTGGACCTCATGTTGCGAAGTGTGGCCAAGCAGCTTTCGGACAAGGCAGTTAAGCTGGAGATAACCGACGCGGCCAAGGACTTGCTGGGTGAAAAGGGATTCGACCAGATCTATGGCGCCCGGCCTCTGCGCCGCGCCATACAGAACCTGGTAGAGGACCAGCTATCGGAAAGCCTGCTGCGGGGCCAGTTCACCGCCGGTGACACTGTGGTGGTGGACCGCGAGGAGGACAAGATCGTCGTCCGGAGCCGGGCGCTGGCTACGACAACCCCCGAGTAAGCCGCTGACACAATAATGCAGCCAACCCCTGGAGGGAGACGAAAGGAAGAGATGCCCCAGGAAAGAGTGGACGTCCCCATCACAGGTAAGATCATTGCGGTCAACGTAACAACGGGGAAGAAGGTCGAGGAGGGGGATGTAATCTGCACCATTGAGTCGATGAAGATGGAAAACCCTATCCTGGCCCCGGTGGGGGGTAAGATAACCGAGGTGAAGGTGTCCCCGGGGCAGGTGGTGCAGACCGGTTCGCTCATAGCAGTCATAGAGTACTGAGACCCGCCTTTCTCAGGCAGAGGACACCAAGACGCGGCGGCCCCGGCAAGTCGGGGCCGCCGCTTCTTGGTTTTCCTAAATTGGGTATTGACATGACGCATACCAACAGTTATACTTTTAAGACTTAATAAAGGTATGAAGCATGGCAAACATTAAGACGGCTATATCCCTTGAAAAACCTCTATTCGATGAAGTGGAAGCCCTGGCTGAAGAAATGGAGGTTTCCCGAAGTCACCTGTTTGCACTGGCTGCCCGCGACTTCATTCAACGCTACAAGAGCCAGAAGTTGCTGGATGCCATCAATGCCGCCTACGCCGATTTACCTGATCGGGCAGAAGAGGATCTGAGGGCGAGCATGAAGTCCAAGCAGCGACGATTAGTGAAGGGGCAATGGTAATCCAACAAGGAGATGTGTTCTGGGTTGATCTCGGTGAACCGACGGGGTCTGGACCAGCATACCGTCACCCACATCTAGTCGTTCAGAATAATGTGTTCAATAGAAGCCGCATCAATACCGTTGTCGTATGTTCATTAACTTCTAATCTCCAACGAGCAAGGTCACCTGGTAATGTGCTGCTCGAAAAGGGCGAAGCGAATCTTCCAAAACAGAGTGTCGTTAATGTTACGCAGATTTTCACGGTAGATAAGCGAGACCTGACAGAAAAGATCGGTTCACTTTCCCGTGAGCGGATGGCCCACGTGCTGCAAGGTATGGAGTTGCTTCTCACTCCAAGGGATGTCAAAGATTAGAAACTGCCAGATCGCCTCCCCCGCAGAAGTAGCATTATTCACCTTATCACCTTCGCCCCCAGCACCTTCTCCATATGCTGTAAAGCAAACTCGTGCATCTTGGGGTCAGGGGTGTCCACTCCGGCCGCAGGGACCTCAACCACGTAGTCCCGGGCGCGGGCATCGGCCACCGTGTGCAGCACACAGATGTCCGTGTACACCCCCAGCATGATGATCTTGTCCGGCTTGAGTTCCTTGATGCGCTTTCCCAATGTTGTGCCGAAGAAGGCGCTATAGCGCCTCTTGGGTATTGTCTCGGTGGCATACCTGGCCAGCTCCGGGATGACCTCCGTCTCGGGAGTACCCCGCACACAATGACGGGGGAACATCTTGAACTCCAGGTCGTCAGGGTCATGGTTGTCATTCACGAAGATAACGTGGGAACCCCGGGCCAATTCGCCTTCCAGCACCTTCTCGATAAATGGGGCAATACGCCTGAGTTTGGGGTTACCCAGAGCATAGCCCTCTTCCATGAAGCCCCGCACCATGTCGGCCACAATAACCAGATTGGCCATGACCCTCACCTCCTCTACTCACACCATTGTAGTCCAATGGGCAAACCTTTTGAAATCATGGCGCAGGGGTGACCGCCGATCATCCTACTTTCGCCGTCAAACCGACTGCCGATTGTTTTTTACCGTCGGCGACGAGGTCCGGGGCGGATAAAAAGAGCGCCACAGCCGCCAGCGCAGCCGGGCCAGCCCCTTCAGGTCCTCCGTGACAGTGCGGACGATACGTACGCGGGTATCCGGATCGTCGGACCAGGTGACGGGTATCTCCTTGATCCTGTACCCTCGTTTGGCGGCCAGGATAAGCAACTCCGTATCGAAGAACCAGTTCTGGTTTTCCACCAGAGGTATCAGGTCCTCTGCCGCCCGGCGGCTCACCGCCTTAAAGCCACACTGTGCGTCGTGAAACGGGGTAAAGAACATCGCCCGGATCAACATGTTGTACGTCCTGGAGAGGACCTCCCGTTTGAATCCGCGCCGCACCCTCGACTGGGGCAAAAGGCGGGAGCCTATGGCCACGTCATAGCCTTCTTGATCAATGGCGGACACAAGCTTAGGAATGGCGCCAAGGTCGGTGGAGAGGTCTACGTCCATGTAGCTCACAATGTCAGCGGGAGACTCAAGCCATGCCTTCCGCAATGCCCGACCCCGCCCCCTCTGTTCCAGGTGAATCCAGGCAACATCGGGGAATTCCAGGCTCAGACTCTTGGCAACCGCCAGCGTGCCATCGGTGGAGCCGTTATCGGCTACGACGATCCTCCAGGGCAGGTTAACGTTCTCTTTGAGGAACTGCCTCAGGATACCGACGCTGCGGGCCAGTTGCTGTTCTTCGTTTAAGACAGGGATGATTATGTCAACTTTGCTCATGATAAGTCCTAAGCAATATCCAAGGCATCGTGCTCTTGATGCCCATGTGCGAGGGCAGGGATGGAAAGTAGAGGCATGATCGCGAAATGGTGATTGCGGTCATTCGAACTCGTTTGGAGTTGGACATTGTGGTTTGGAGTTTCGCCACATCGGGGGCTTATTAGCAACGCCGCTGAATCCTTTAACACATTCACCGGCGGAGTGTACGTCCTACACCTGGGTGGCCTCCGGGGTTGGCTCAGGGGAAGCCAGCAAGGCGGCCTTGACTTCTCTGGCCACCTTGAATGGGTCGCTGGTAATTACGCTGGCGGCGTAAAGCTCCATAGTCCCGAAATCTGAGGCGTTGCTCTGCGTGTTCCCTCTGTCTACAATTCTGACCAACACGGGGAAGCCCTCCCAGTTTTCCTCCACCGGCGCCATCGGAGACATGGTCAGAGCCAGGTTAAACGAGGTAACCCCCATGCGGTCACGGAGACAGGCCAGGACCTCGTATATGCGCTCCTGCAACGAAAGGTTCAGCGACTCCCCGAAAATGAGCACCTCTTTGTCTTTGAGAGGCGAGATATAGGCTATTACCTTCACCCCATCCTTCTCCACTCCACATCCCAGGTATTCGTGCACACGGAAAAGGTCCTGGAAGTAGTTAGAACCGTATTGCTGGCGATACTGCAGGGCGACGCGGCGCAACGCCTCCACCTTGGCATAGTGCATGTCCTTGGTGAGCATTACCTGGGCATGACCGTGGTGCAGAGTAGCCCCGGCCCTCCACAGGCAGTTCCAGATGAACAGGTAGTATTTGGCAGTCGGATCGTGTTCGTGCGCCTTCTGCGCCCACCTCCAGCCAGTGTTCAGGTAATCGATGATACGTTCCCGGTCAAAGTGCAAAGGGTTGTGATGGTCAAACACGATTATTGCGTGGAGACTATCGTACTTGGCCACATTGCTGCCGCTCACCGAGTACCGGCCGATCGCCCGGCCGAAAAGGTCCGCAGGTGTGTGACGCAGAGGATCGTTCAGCGGGTCATTCGGCTGCTCGTCTATGACCAGGGTTTCCAGAGCCAACCTCGCTTTGGCATCCACCGGGCGGGAAGCCCTTATCTCGTTGAACAGGGCGCCCTCCATGGTCACCAGGTTAGTCACCTTTACAATCTTCTGGCAGGTTATCCCTTCGATTGTACCGAACTGCTTCTCTATCCACGGGTGCATGGCCTCGGGGTGGTCTATGCAGCCGGTGACGACGTTCACCCTGAAAATGCGGTCAAAGACCTGCCTCATTTCCGAGGGTAGGAAGGAAATGAGGAGGTCCAGATCGGAAATACTGGGCTGCCGGGTTGTGCTCAGCTTGGTCCTCCAACCCTAATATCTAAGCTCCAGTTGGGGGCATCAGTGTTTGAAGTGGCGTGCACCGGAGAAGACCATGGCGATATTGTACCGGTCGGCTATCTGAATGACCTCCTGGTCTTTGACCGACCCGCCCGGTTCCATAATGGCCGTCACACCGGCCTGACCGGCCAAATCGACGCCATCCGGGAACGGGAAAAAGGCGTCGCCGGCCAGCACACTGCCCCTGGCCCGGTCGCCGGCCTTCTTCACCGCGATCTCCACGCTTATGACGCGGCTGGGTTGCCCGGCGCCCATACCCAGAAGGGTCTTGTCCTTCGCCAGGACGATGGCATTGGACTTAATGTGCTTTACCGCCCGCCAGGCAAACAGCAGGTCCTCCATCTCGGACGGCGTGGGAGGCCGTCTGGTCACCGTCTTCGGAGTGAGTTCTTCGCTCCGAATAGTGTCCGGCGTCTGCACCAGAAGGCCTCCGGCCACGCGGCGCAGGTCCCACATGGAAGCGTCCCGGGGCGGGGGTACGCCCCCCAAGGCCAGGATGCGCATCCCTTTCTTGCGGCTGAGCAGGGCCAGCGCATTCGGGTCAAAGTCCGGGGCCAGCAGGCAATCATAGTGGGTCCTGTCTATCTCCTGGGCAGTCCCCATATCGACGTTCCGGTTCAGGGCCACCACCCCGCCAAAAGCCGCCACCGGGTCCCCGCTGAGGGCGCGTCGGTAGGCCTCTGCCAGATTGTCATGGCTGGCCATGCCGCACGAGTTATTATGCTTGATTATTGCCACAGTGGGCGCGGAGAAATCGCTGACCACAGCCAGCGCCGAGTCCAGGTCGAGGATATTGTTGAAGGAAAGCTCGGGCCCGCTCAGGAGCCTGGCCCCGCCAACGGTGACCGCGGGCCTGGCCAGGGGATTTACCTCTCGATAGAAAGCCGCCTGCTGATGGGGGTTCTCCCCATATCTCAGGTCGTACTGCTTCTCCAGGGCGATGGTCATGTCCGGAGGGAAGCCTTCTTCTGCGTTCCGCAGGTACTGGGAAATGGCGGTATCATAGCACGCCACGTGCTGGAAAGCCTTCTGCGCCAGCCGCCGCCTTTCCTCCAGCCTGACAGAGCCCTGACGCAGTTGCTCCAGTATAGGTCCGTAGTCCGAAGGGTCCACCACCACCAGCACATGCGGGAAGTTCTTCGCCGATGCCCGCAGCATCGTGGGGCCGCCAATATCTATGTTCTCCAGCGCCTCATCCAGCGTGACGCCCGACCTGGCAACCGTTTCCCTGAAAGGATACAGGTTCACCACCACCAGGTCTATCGGCTGGATCTTCTGCTGGGCTAGCTCCTCGCGGTGCCTGGCGATGTCCCGCCGGGCCAGAATACCGCCGTGGACAGCGGGGTGCAACGTCTTGACGCGACCGTCCAGTATCTCGGGGAAGCCGGTTATGTCAGAGATGCTGTGGACCGGCACTCCAGCGTCGCTCAGGGCCTTCTTGGTGCCGCCGGTGCTGAACATCTCTATGCTAAGGGCCGCCAGCCCCTGGGCGAGGGGGATTAACCCGCTCTTGTTGTGGACGCTGAGGATTGCGCGCAATTAGCACCCCCTTGTGGGCAGAATCAGGCCAGCGTTATCGTTGTCGGTTCCATCCGCTTAGCCTGCGAAAATCCCTTCAGCAGCACCGGGGCGGAGATACCGGATGCACCCAAGTCTCATAAAAAAAGCCCCAGTCCCGGAAATTTTTCCCCGGCGACATGAGGCTAATAATAGCTTCTTCTCTATTTGTGAGAATAGCGGATTTTCGCACAAATGTCAAGCCCCTTCTTCTCCTGCACACAGCAGCACGATTGCTTAGCCTACAGCCTCGATAACCTTCTTCACAACGGGGTGATCCTCATTCAGCCTACACCCCAGAGTAGGAAACGTGGGGTTGTGCGGATTCTGAACGTAGTACCTTTGCAGCATCCCCCTGTCCAAGGCAACCTGAAGGGCCTCCCGCATCTCTGGCTCCCGTGATAACTTGGTCTCGCGCAGCCACTTGACGGAAATGAACTTGTGAGTGGCTTGAAGGTCGCGGATGCGGCGCAAGAAAGGCACCCAATCGTACAAGTCTGAGCCTGGAATTGGCTTGAGTGTTTCAGCGGTCTGTTCGTCGATCCCCGCTGCTCCATCGCTCTTCACTTCCAACGGCGGCATGCCGATCTTCTGCTTCAGAGTTCCAAGGAAGGCATCGATTTCCTTATAAATCGCGGTTCGCGCCCGCTGCTTCTTTCCTTCAGGCAGTTCACTAAGCGCCTCTTCAAGGCTTGCGGCAAACCTCTGCATAAGAGCAGGGCGTAAGATCTCAACGTGCTCTCGCGCATCGCCCTGAAACATCCTTTGAACAGTCGCCACAATAGGTTGGATAATATCTTTGGTCGCAACCTCCGTGACCCTAGATGACGATTCAACCCTGGAAATCATGCTAGTTAGGGCAGTGTAAAGTTCATTGCTCCTTCGATAGAAATAAAGGGAGAGCCATATGGCAATCACCCCGAGGATAATCGTGGCTAATGATCCGACAAGGCCCGCCACCTGGATGATATCCACAGGCCCCCTTAGTCGACAATCACCTTGCGGTCCCCGGCCACTACCTCACCAATGCGCCACGACCCCGGCAACTTGCCCAGAAGCTCTTCACCGGCGCCAGGCGAGGCCACTATGACCATGCCGACGCCCATATTGAACACCCGGTACATCTCGGTGTTGGTCACTTTGGCTCTTTGCTGAATCATACCAAAAATCGGCGGCGCACTCCAGCTTTTGTGGTCAATTCTGACCGATACGCCGTCCGGCAAGATGCGGGGAATATTGTCCACCAACCCACCCCCGGTGATATGCGCCAGCCCCTTCACCAGGGGTAGCGCCGGCTTGATCTCTGAGTAGTAGCAGCGATGCGGCTCAAGCAACACGTCGCCCAGGCTACGTCCCAGCTCCGGGTAGGACTGGAGCAGCCGGGACCGGGCGTCGCTGCCGTCCAGATCAAAGGCGCGTCTGGCCAATGAGTAGCCGTTGGTGTGCAAACCGCTGGAAGGCAGGGCCAGAAGCACGTCTCCGGGAACAATATCCCGGCCGGTGAGCACCTTCCCCTTCTCCACCGCCCCGACAATAAAGCCGACCAGGTCAAAATCGCTGCCGGAGTAGATCCCGGGCATCTCTGCAGTCTCGCCACCCACCAGGGAGCACCCCACCTGACGACACGCCGCCGCCAGGCCCTGGACCAGCTTTTCCACCTTGTCGGGCAGCAGACGCCCCACCGCAATGTAGTCCAGGAAGAACAGGGGTTGGGCGCCGGTGGTGAGGATATCGTTGACGCAATGGTTTACCAGGTCGACGCCGACAGTATCATACCTGTCCAGCGTCGCGGCTATTTTGAGCTTTGTACCCACCCCATCGACAGAAGACACCAGAATCGGCTTGCGAAAGCCCTTCACCTCGAAGAGACTGCCAAAAAGGCCGATCTCGCTGAGCACGCCGGGGCCAAAGGTGGAAGCAGCCAGCCTCTTGATGCGACGTTTGGACTCCTGGGCCGCGTCAATATCTACGCCGGCCTCAGAGTAGGCCGAATCCAGGGGCGAGGAAGTCAACGGTTTTCCTTTAAGGAAGCCATGGCCGACGATTTTTCCTCAAAAGCCAGCTTGTCCAGGGCCAACTGGACAGGTATCGGGTAGTCGCCGGTGAAGCAGGCCAGACAGAAGATATCCTCGGGCTGGCCAACCGCCTTGAGAAGTCCCTTTACACTCAGGTAGCCGAGGGAATCGGCGCCAACGAAATCCCTTATCTGGGGTATGGTCTTCTGGGCGGCGATCAAATCCCACCGGTTGGCCATGTCCACGCCGAAGAAGCAGGGGTCCTGTATGGGCGGAGCGCAGATGCGCAGGTGTATCTCTTTGGCCCCGGCCCGGCGTAACATCCGGACAACCCGGGGTGTGGTGGTGCCACGGACAATGCTGTCATCCACCACCACGACTCGCTTGCCCCTCAAGATGTCCGGCAGCGGGTTGAACTTGAGCTTTACGCCCAGCTCCCGTAATCGCTGGTCCGGCTCAATGAACGTCCTGCCAACATACCGGTTCTTCAGCAGTCCTTCCCGATAGGGTATGCCCGATTCCTGGGCATAGCCCAGGCCAGCCGCCGTAGCCGAGTCTGGCACACCCATCACCAGGTCGGCGTCGACAGGGTGTTCCCTGGCCAACTCCCGGCCCATGGCCTCACGGAGGGGATAAATCAGACGTCCGTTGATGACGCTATCGGGGCGGGCAAAGTAAATATACTCAAAAATGCACAGCGCCTGACGGGGCGACGGTTCCCTGGAGCTTTCCACTCCCCGCGTAGAAATGATAACTATTTCCCCTGGCTCCACCTCCCGCACGAAGCTGGCGCCTATGTGGTCCAGGGCGCAGGACTCGGAGGCGAGCACCCAGCCGCTACCTATAGTCCCAAGACACAGCGGCCGCACGCCCAGGGGATCGCGGACACCTATCAGACTGTCGCGGTTCAGAAGCACGAGGGAATAGGCCCCCTGTAGCCGGTGCATGGCGTGCCTGATCTTTTCCACGCAGTCCTTGCCGGGCGCCGAGGCGACCAGATAGGCAATGACCTCGGAATCGGTAGTGGACTTGAAGTTGAAACCGAGGTCTTTCAGCTCTTGCCGCAGGCTGCCCGCATTGACGATGTTGCCGTTGTGCCCCAGGGCGATGGGACCCAGGGGACTATCTACCATGATTGGCTGGGCATTGACCAAACGGCTGGAGCCGGTGGTGGAATAGCGGTTGTGACCTATGGCGATGTCGCCGCCGAGGTGGCAAAGGGTATCTTCAGTGAAGACCTGGGACACCAGTCCCATGTTGGTATAGAGGCGTATCCGCTGGCCATCGGTCGAGGCGATCCCGGCGCTCTCCTGGCCCCGGTGCTGGAGGGCGAAAAGGGCGAAGAAGGTAAGGCGGGCTACATCTTCACCAGGAGCATGGATACCGAAGACGCCACAGGCCTCCCGCCATTCAGGATTCAAACGATCCCCCTGTCAGCCAAGCTTCCGCCCCATTCCCGCGCCTGACCGCTTCAGAATAGGGTAGAAGAGATTGAGAAGCCAAGAACTAAAGCGATTTCATTATATACCTTCCAGGGGGGCAAATCAACACGCGCGCACGCCAGCCTACCCGGCTCCGACTTGAACGCAGCCAGGTCTTTTCTACCCGCTCCACAGCGATCCCCATACATCGGGATTTCGTTTCATAGCTTTAGCCCCCTGTCTGCAAGGACCTTCTTGATCAGGCCAATCTGCGCCCGTAGTTCCCCACCGGTATCCTCATAGAGGTGCCGGGCACGCTTCATCTCCCGGAAAGGGACATGAACGCCCGTCCCGCCCAGGATTCCCCGGCTCAACTCCTCCAGGTCCTCCAGCTCCGTTTCAGCCTTTCGCAGCTTCGACAGCAAGTCCCCCGTACTCAGGGAGGTTAGTTCATCCATGGGTGCTCACGGCGGGGCCTTTCAGGATTCACATCAGCCAAGGCTAACCACCTTATCCGATTCCTCTATTAATGCCAGGAGGTCCTGCATGGTGGACACAGAACATGTAGCAGTCTCAGCCTTGCCTCTCAGCTTAAGGCAAGTACCGCAGGCCAGAATCTCCCCGTCACGGGACAGGAAAGCGTCCCACTGCCGTTTTATGTCAAACTTGGGGTCCTGCAAGCCGTCGCTTTCCACACCCTTCCCCAGCAAGAACACCTTCACCTGGTGGTCCTTGCCCAGGGCAGTGACGGCAAGGCGAAAGCCATTCCAGACGGCTTCTGGTTCGTTGGTGCTTATTACAATCGCTAATTTCATGGCATCCTTTCAGGTCCAAGTCCTTACGCGTCCCCTAACCTACAGCAGGCCCTTCTTCTTGTCCTCAAACTCCTCCCGTCCTATCTCCCCCCTGGCATAGCGTTTCTTGAGAATATCCAGCGCCGACTCGGCGTAGTACTGATGTTGGCTATCATTGGAGCCAGCTATAGCCCTGACACCCCAGACCACCCCACCAATAATAGCTACCCAGATGACGACCATCCAGAGAAAACCTAAGCCCATTCCCCAGCCTCCAAACCCAGGGCCCATCATGCCCGGCCCCATCATGCCACCTCCGTTGCCCAGGCTCCCGCCTACCCAGGGGAGCACGATCAATACCAGAACTATGCTGCCTATGACAATCAGGGTTGTTTTCGTGCCGCGGCTCATATTTGAGGCATCTCCTTCCTTCTTTAGAGTTATCTAGTACTTTCTACAAGCGTAGCATCCCGCCGGATTTGTTCTACGAGGATCTCGCGAAGAATGTCGTAGGCTTCCAGGAAGCGAGTGTCTGCCAGCCGGTAGTAGACAGAATTCCCGTCCTTTCGGGCAATAAGGATTTTCCTCTCCCTCATTAAGGCCAGGTGCTGGGAGAGATTGGCTGGCGTCATGCGGAGCTTCAGGCTTAGCTCCGTAACGTTCATCTCGCCATCCCGGAGCAGGTTTATGATCTCCAACCTCTTGGGATGTGAAAGCATCTTGCACATCTGGGCATGGTAGACATAGATTTGGTCTTCCATAGCACCCCCGAATCACATAAGTATATTAGCATGTTCTAAGATACGCATAAATTATAACCCTGTCGCTTCACCACTGTCAAGACGGCGGCACAGCCAAAACCCGCCACCAATTGAATCTCACGAAACGAAGGTTTCTTCACCCGGATGGCGCCGCAACGGCCGTTTTCCCCGGATGCTTCGCTGCCCCTTAGCTGCGCTCAGGGCTTCGGCTCAGCATGGCAGGCGGCGCGGCCAGACCCACATGAGTCGTTCAGCAAGTGCAAAGACCCTGACAGGCAGACGCCGCGCTCTCGCCTGAAATTCACAAAACCACCGTAGAGCGTTCACATCTTCTTCACATGCACATGTTATCGTAATCATAGAGCCAATGAGAGAGGACTCCAGGAAATAGAAGGAGGAGGGAACAATGCGTAAGTGGTTGTGGATTGGGATAGTGGCGCTGCTGGTGATAGGGCTGGCTGTCGGTGGGGGTACGGCCCTGGCCAACCGGGATTCGGGCAAGGTAGTTACCACAGCAGTGGACGAGCAGGCGGGATTCTACTTGGACAGCGCCACACTGACCAGAGTGGCCACTGTTCTGGGCGTCACGCCGACTGAACTGACCGCTCAACTCCAGGCTGGCAAAACCCTGGCCCAGGTAGCCAAGGACAAGGGCGTAGATACCGCCAAAGTGGTAGAGGCCATCCTCGCCCCGCACAAGGACCAACTCCAGCTCAATTTGAAGTACGGCTACATCACCCAGGCCCAGGCAGACGCCGCTCTGGCATCGGCCAGACAGGCCGCCGAGTCGGTGCTGGACCGGACCTTCAACACACCCGGAGTAATTGGAGCACCCGGCGCCGCGCCATCGGACCACATGGACGAGGCCATGATTAAGGCCTGCCGTGATATGATGGCCAGCGGCGGAATGGGCAACATGATGGGGGGCCAGGGAAGCGGCATGATGGGCGGCGGCGCTATGGGGCCCGCTATGATGGGAAACGGCATGATGGGCCCTGGGATGATGGGCGGCGGCATGATGGGTAGAGCGGGAACAACGCCCCAGACCCAGAGTGGCTTTGGCTCCTGGGGGCGCGGCATGATGGGCGGTTGGTGGTAATCCAGTCTTGAAATAGGGAATTGAGTGGAGCAGCCCCCGATGCACCGGGGGTTGCTCCGCTTCAGTTCATAGGGGGAACAAGAATGATGGGAAGCTCTTGGGTCTGGAATTCAGGAAACCTTTCGGGAGGTTTTTGGATGTTCATCATATGGATAGCTATCATCGGGTTGATAGTTTGGGCTGTAACCGCCGGCGTTAAGTCCAGTCAAAATGCCGGACACACATCTGGCCCATCGGCTCAGGACATAGCTCGAAGCAGGTATGCCCGGGGCGAGTTAAACAAGGAACAGTACGAGCAGTTGCGGCGGGATTTGGCTTAGAAACGGTTGGCGGGCTGGCCCCCGACCTGAGAGGGGAGTAGCTCGGCACTCCCCTTCTTCTTTGCGTGGAGAAACGCCCTGATGTATGCTGATGTCGGAGCCAATGCCATGCGTAAAGCTAAGGTCCTTGTCGTGGATGACGAAGCCAAGATCGTCGACCTGGTTAGAGTCTATCTGGAGAAAGAAGACTACCAGGTGGTCACGGCTGGAGATGGCCGTCAGGCGCTGGAAACCTTCGAAGAACAGAAGCCGGACCTCATAGTGCTGGACCTCATGCTTCCCCAAATAGATGGCCTGGAGGTCTGCCGCTCCATCCGCCGCCGGTCTGCAACGCCCATCATCATGCTTACAGCCCGCAGCGAGGACATGGACAAGCTAACGGGGCTGGGCCTGGGCGCCGACGACTATGTTACCAAGCCCTTTAGCCCCCGCGAGCTGGTAGCGCGGGTGACGGCAGTGCTAAGGCGGACCCGCGGAGGAATCGCCCCTGCCCGGCGCATAGTGGCCGCCAGCCTGGTCATCGATACCGAGCGCCACGAGGTCACCTGTCACGGACGGCCAGTAGAAGTGACCCCCACCGAATTCAAGCTGCTGTCAGCCCTGGCGGGAAACCCCGGTAGGGTGTTCACCCGCCTCCAGCTTCTCGACCTGGTCCAGGGGGAGGCATACGAGGGCTACGAGCGCACCATCGATGCCCACATTAAGAACCTGCGGCGCAAGCTAACGCACCCTGAAACCGGTGATTGCCGTTTGACCACGGTACACGGGGTGGGGTACAAGTTCGACGGGTAGGCGCCCTGGCCACGTGGCGGGAGCCACAAGGAACGAAGAAGACCAGGGACGTGGGCTGGCCGCCATCCTGAGCCTGTCTAAGGACAAGTGGCCATCCCGACCTGTCGGGATTCGACGGGCTCAGCGCGGCGTCATTTTTGAGGGGGTACATGCCAAGAGTTACGTTCAACCGGCTGGGTGTAAAACTGAGCCTGGCTTTCCTGGGAATAGCTATCATAGCTGTAGGGCTGGTGGCCTATCTCATGAATGCCTTCACCAGCCGCCAGTTCGTCGACTATCTGGGCCATTCGCAGGCCATGCAGCAGATGATGCAGGGAATGATGGGTGGAAGCGGGGGCATGATGTTCCAACCGGGCAGCGCCGAGCAGTCATTTCTGGATGACGTCAACCGTTCCCTGTGGACCGCCGGGATCATCGCCGGAGGCGCCGCAGTAGTCATCGGCCTGGTAATCACGAGACAAATCGTGGCCCCTTTGCAACGTCTCAACCTTGCCGCTCAGCGCATAGCCGCGGGCGATCTGAAACAGCGGGTCCCCGCTGAGTCCGGCGACGAGACAGGTCAACTGGCGGCGTCTTTCAATGCGATGACCGAGGCCCTATCGCTGAATGAGGAACTGCGCCGCCACATGGTAGCCGATATTGCTCACGAACTCCGGACGCCCCTGTCTATCCTTCAGGGCAATCTGGAAGGCATGAGGGACGGCGTCATAAAGCCGACTCCGGAGCAACTGGACTCCCTGCACCACGAGGCCCAGTCCCTCAGCCGTCTGGTGGATGACCTGAGTACGCTATCGCTGGCCGAGGCGGGGCAGTTGAAGCTCCGCCTGCGGTCCATAAATGTTGCCGACGTTATCACTTCTGTGGCTTCGGCGATGGGTCCCCAGGCCCGGCAAGCTGGCGTCTCGCTGACCACATCCCTGGCTCAGGGCCTGCCTGCCGTTACGGCCGACCCGGACCGGATCGCGGAGGTGTTACGCAACCTGCTGAGCAACGCCCTGCGCCACACGCCGCAGGGTGAAAGTATTCAAGTAAGCGCCAGGCCTTCCCCCGGTCCTCCGAGCGGCGTCCTGGTCTCGGTGTCGGATACCGGCCAGGGCATCCCTGCCCAGGAGCTGCCCTATGTGTTCGAGCGCTTCTACCGGGTGGACCGCTCCCGCGCCCGCTCCACAGGTGGGGCGGGGATCGGGCTGACCATCGTGAAGCAACTGGTGGAGGCGCACGGGGGCGGGGTGTGGGCCGAGAGCACGCCGGACAAGGGGAGCACCTTTTACTTTACCTTGCCGGCCAAGGTTCAACCTGCCGCCGAGACGCCCGCTGCTGGGAAAGGTTAACTGGGAAGGAGTGTATGCCCGGTTGCACAGGGTACCACGAAGGATGAAAATAGCGGCGATGTGGGTCGTAGGGGCGGGTCTGAGACCCGCCCAGGGT
>JACQTY010000197.1 GCA_016210545.1 Chloroflexota bacterium | reverse complement strand
CACCCCCAGACCCCCGTCAGAAAGTTTCCTGAACCTCTTTCCCTTCACCTCAACCAGGGTCAAGGCGCGTTTTGATGGCGGACCATGGGCCCCTGAATCCTCCGCCCATTGAATCTCAGGAAAGGTAAGGGGGTTTCACCTGCCTGGTGCAACACTGGGCGCTCTATGGACAGGTCCCGACAAGTCGGGGTCAGCTCTCCTTTTGATGGTGGATTCTGGGTCTGTGCATTGTCGTGCTGAAGCTGAAGCCCTGGGCCAGCGCCCTGACCGAAGCGAACGGGGCAGCGAACCATCTGGGGTTGTAGGGCATCCTGTCCGGAGATCAGCCTCTCCACAACAGACTCTTCGTAGCTTCGCCTTCGAGAGTGACCGTTAGCCGAATTGCCGTTGCCGGCAGCGGAGTCTACGCCATCCACTGGCGGATGACGCTGGCCAGCTTGAGCCGGCTGATGCGCCGCAAGCTGGGAAGCTCGGAGAGCACCAGCACCAACAGCAACCCGAGCACGGTCAACACATAGGTCTGAGGGAATATGGTGATCGGGAGGTTAAAGTCCTCGGCCTGGTACATATTGGCGAAGTAATCGGCCAGACGGTTCCCCAGCGGCACCCCCGCGGCGATGCCCAGGCCGCTCAGGACAAGGCTCTCTATGGTTATCATCCCGGCTACCTGCTTCATGCCTGCCCCTATGGTGCGCAGGGTACCCATCTCCAGCAGCCGCTCGTCCACACTCACCGTGATGCCGCTGAACACGATCATGATGCCCAGGGCTAAGCCGAACACCAGCATGAAACCGGTGAAATAGTAATAGAACTTCAGCACCTCGTCAGTGAACCTCCGGGACTCCGCCTTGAATTCAACTGTCCGTGTCTCCGGCAGCTCGTACAGCCTCCTGACTACCTCCGGGGAGCCTTCAGCTTCGTCGAGTCCTACCATGAACCCGGTGGCCGCCCCGGGCGCTTTGAGCAGTTGCTGCACCTCTTCCAGAGGCAAATAGCCGCCATTGTCAAAGGGCTGCTCCACAAACCCGCCGACCACAACCCGCTTTACGCCGACGACCCCGTTGATAGGCTCCAGGTCCACTGGATCGCCTACTTCCACCTTTAGCTGTTTGCGTAAGAACGGCGTGAGCAAGAGCCGGCCCTTTTCCACTTGCAAAGCCTGGTTCCGCGCGTTGAACAACTGGGTCAGGTCCTGGTCCGGCGGCAGCCCGATAAGGGTGCTATCCTCGGAGTGGCCCTCGTGTCTGAAGCGGTACGGCGTCTCCAGAAGAGGCTCCGATTCATTGACCCCCGTCCAGAACTCGGACTCGAAGTAGCGCCCGGTGCTGCCGATGCCCTTGAAGTACACCTTGGCGTCGTAGGCCTCGATGCGGTTGAACTGTATGTCCTTGAGCAGGCCTATCGAGTCCAGGAACACGGCAGAGGATAGCACCAGGCTCACGGCAAAGGCGGTACCCATCACCAGGAACAGGCTCCGGTAGGGGTTCCTCACCAGGTTCCTCAGCGCCAGCTTGGCCGGCATGGGCAGCCAGCCCGGCGTCGGCAGCAGCCGCTCCAACAGTCGTCTGGCGCCCTGGCCGGGCAAAGGCGGCCTCAAAGATTGGGCCGGACGTAGATTCGCCGTGGCCAGGGCCGGCAGTAGGCCGCCCACTGTGCAAACGGCTACCGTGACCAACACGCCGATAAGGACGACATGCCAGTGTACCTGCACCTGCACGAAGGGGATGTTAAGCGCCTCGGCGTACTGCTGGGCGAAGACCCCGGCCAGATACAGTCCCGCCATCGCCCCGGCTAAAGCGCCGGCGACGCCTATGACCAGGGAGTACGTCAGGTAGTGCGCCAGCACCTGCCGTCGCGAATAGCCAACGGCCTTCATTACGCCTATCTGTGGCCGCTGCGACTGTACCAGCCTGCCGATCAAGACGTAAATGGTCAGGGCCGCCATGGACATGAACATGACGGGAAAAACAATGGCGATGCCGCTGAAAGCTTCCAGATCCATGCGCAGGATCCGGTCGCTGGCCTGGTCTTTCAGACCTATCACCCGGGCCGTAAGGTAGCCGCGGCTGACGTCGGTCTTCCGGTCGGCCAGAGGCGTCGGACTCCCCTTGAATTCCAGCCGGCCGATATTGTACTCCCGGAGGGCAATGCCTATCCGTTCAAACGTCGCCCCCTTTTCGGCCTCGTCATCGATCTGCAACGCCAACTCGTTGACGTAGCCCTTCATGTCCAGCAACTTCTCGGCGCTGTCCTTCGACATGAAAACCACGCCATAATTGCGGGCCGGCCCGGTAAACAGGTACTCCGGACTGTTGACTATGCCCGCTACCCGGAACTGCGCCTTCGACTTGTCCATATCCAGGGTTATCCGGTCGCCGGAACGAAAGCCGTGATAGCTGGCGAACTTTTTGTGGAGCAGCACCTCTCGGGCATAAGGGCCGGAGAAGTAGCCGCCCTCCTCCAGCACTATCTGGTTGAGGACGGGCTGGCCGTTGCCGGGCAGAGAGACGACATGCACGGTGACTTCCTCGGGGCTTCCCTCATGCACCGAGGCCAGGACGTCGCGTACTATCCGCCCTTCGGCGGTGACGCCGAGGATGGCGTTCAGTTTGGCCACCGCCCTCTGGGGCACTCCGTCCACTTGCAGCCAGTAGTCGGCCATCCCCAACTCGACGTAGCTGTGGTCAAACGAATTCCTGAGGCTGAGGTAGCCGCCGTAGGCCCCGATGAACATGGCGACGCTCAACATCACCAGGGCAACCACGGCGGCAAACTGCCACCTGGAGGCCAGGATATCCCTTAAGACTTTCCGGGGCAGCAGACCCACCATCACCACTCCAGACGTTCAGGGTCTATGGGCTCGAAATTGTCCTTTTCCTGCACGATACGGCCATCCCGGAGGTGGAGCACCCGGTGGGCTACCCGCCCGATAGCTGCATTATGAGTGACCACCACAAAGGTCTTGCCGGTCTGCCGGGAGATATCCGTCATGAGCTTCAAGATACGGCGGCCGGTGGCGAAGTCCAGGTTGCCAGTGGGTTCGTCGCAGAGGACCAGCGGGGCATCGGTGACCAGCGCTCTGGCAACGGCCACGCGCTGCTGCTCACCCCCGGAAAGCTGCCCGGGGAACTGACGGGACTGGCGCGTCAGTCCCACGTCGTCCATCACCCTGTCTATCAGACGCTGAGTGCCAGCAAGGGCAGCGGCCAGCTCCACGTTCTCCCTGGCGGTGAGGTTGGGCAGCAGGTTGAAGAACTGGAATACAAAGCCTATCTTGCGGCGGCGGAACTGGGTCAGACGGGCCTCGTTGCTGCGCGTAATGTCCATGCCGTCGACAACAACCCTGCCCGCCGTGGGCGAGTCCAGACCTCCAATGACATTCAAGAGAGTAGTCTTGCCCGACCCGCTCGGTCCGAGCACCACCACAAACTCGCCCGGCTGTAACTCCAGGTCGACGCTGTCCAGGGCAGACACCCGGACCGGCCCCAGGTGATACACCCTGGATACCTGTTGCAATATGACAAGGGGAGGCGGCACGCTGCTTGGCGGGGCGAGGTGCGCCGGAACACCGTCTCGCTTCTTCACAGTTTCATTGTAGACTACCAGGCCCCCGCCAACAACCCGAGACCCCAACCCCTTCCCGGTACGGGAGTCCCGATACACCGAGACTCCCAACCCTGGAAACGGGCAACGGGGTCCTCTCTGTCAAGGGCAAGGGACCGCATGGCCCCTGCAAAGCAGCAAGAATCCACGGATTACAGGACGATAATTCAAAAAGAACGGGCCCCGATACATTGGGGCCCGTTCCTCACGGTCGAGATACCAGGCAGACTATCGCTTGTGCACTTTCTCCACAGCGAGTTCTTTGCCCCGGCCGTGGCAGTTGGCGCATGCCTCGCCGCTCTTGGGGGAGGTCATGGTTTCCACATGGGCGTCGAAGCCCGGTCGACCGATATGGCAGGCCTTGCACGCCATCTGGATCGGCGGTGTGGTCGATAACACCTTGTCCTTGAACATCACCTTCGTGTCCAGTACTCCAGGCGGCAAAGGTATAGTGAAACTCTGGCCCTCGTGGCACTTGGCGCAGTTCCTCTGGCCGCCCGGCGTGGGGAAGAATATCTCCGATGTCTTGGCCACCCCCCGGCCACGGAATTCGGTGGCAACCGCCCTTTCTTCGCCCATATGAAGGCTGTGTACCATGTACTTGTAGTGGACGCTCTCCGGGGTCTCGCCTTCTTTTCTGAAAGCTTCGTCCGAGTGATTGGGGTTGTGGCACATGATGCAGTACTCGGTGTTGCGCCGGATGCCGCCATGAATCGAAATCGCTGCGGGATTGCCCAGGTCCAGGTGGCACTGATTGCAGTTGTCCCGCTTCACTACTGCCCGACGCGGCGTTGCTACGCCGCCGCCGACAGCGACGTAGGTTACGGGATTAATATCGGCTTGTCTCACCAGAGTATCCTTGCCGCGTGGCCCCTTGATAGTAATGTTCATGTAGCCGCCCATGCCTACTGCGGCCGTATCCTTCCAGTCTTGGGGTAACGCATCCTTAAATGTATATCGGTAATGTTCGCCGGGCTGCTCCAACTTCGCCAGGGCGCCCGGACGCACGAAAGCAGGGGCGCCAGCAGCCGGTATCTGGTTCACTTGCTCAGTAGCACGGTGCGCATAATCCGTGGTGGGATGGGCGATGGTAGCCTCCAGGAAGTCCATCTTATTCGGGTCCAGGAAGGCGCCTGAATTATCCATCACATGGAAGTCTACCGAAGGCTTTTCACCCGGCTTGGCATTTGCCGTCATGATGGTTATCTTGGCGCCCTTTAGCTGGGTTGAACGGTTGGGGTGTGTATGAGCGCCTGAGATAGCCGCAGTGAACTCCGCGCCATCGGGCTGGTGGCACAGTTTGCAGTTGTTGTCGTCGGCCTGCGGTCCACCGGGATGGTCAGCCCCACCGTAGAGGCCCTTACCGGTAGCAAAATCAATATTTTCGTGGCAGGCGCCGCAGGCCGCCCGGCTGGGGGCTGTCTTCCAGTTATCCGCATTGGGGGCGTTTTTGTGGCAGGTGGTGCAGTTGCGGATGTCCTGCGGCCAGGCGATCTCACTGAAGTCCAGCGGGTTCTGGTTAAAGCCAACAATAAAGTAGTCTTTCTTGCCGACAGCCACGCTGGGCAGGTTCTTGCCCCGGTGAATCTTGTGTATCATGACCTTGAATTCAGGGGTATTCCCCGATTCGGCGTCTATATTCTGTGGGGTATGGCAGACCACACAGACTCTAGTATCCCTCCGCACGCCGCCATGGACAGCCAGAGGGTCGTGGCACTGGTTGCAGTTCTCAGTAGCCACTACTTGCCGGGTCACTTTAATATCCCCACCAGCGGGGACAAAGTCAAAGACGCCATTGGCCACAAATGCCCGCGCGTTCCTGGTAGCAAAATAGATGACGCGGTGAGTGGCATTCTTGTCATAATTTGCCGGCAGAACTGTCTTAAGCGTGTATGTATACTCGCCGGGCCGCACAGTCGTATACTCTCCCGTGGCGTCAGCGGCGCTCACCGGCACACCCTTCACCTCGGCCAGCGCAGGCTCCATCTCTTTGCCCTTGAAAGTGAACTTGGCCCCTTTGACATCAGCCAGTACGTAACTCAGCCACCGGGTCAGCCCGCTGGCGCTATCTGACTCAATTCGGGCGATAGAAAACCGCTCACTATTGGCATCCAGATCGGTGGCCCGATTAACCGGGTTGCCCTTGTCGTCACTCAGCTTATACGAGACTGTGACTTTGCCATCCGCGGCAATATCGACCTTGGAAATAGTGGCCTTGAGGCCGGACCCGGGAGCCGCCGCAGCGGTGGCGCCAACAGCGCCTGCGGGACCGGCGGGGCCAGCAGGGCCGGCTGGGCCACGCTCACCCGCAGGACCGGCGGGTCCAGCCTTGCCAGCGGGGCCGGCAGGGCCAGCAGAGCCAGCAGGTCCGGCCGGGCCGCGCTCACCGGCTTTACCGGCGCAGCCCGCCAACAAGATGGCCAGCGACAAGACAACCGCTAACATGATGAGTGCGATCAGTCCACTCCTGGTCTTAACATTGGACAAGGGCGACCTCCTTCAGGCCAGACTTGTGACTTTGGTCACTAAGCCAGTATACTAAGCCATTTTTTGGCGTAAGTCAATAGGCTTGGGGCGATGGTTTCAAGAAAGAAGGGGTCCCGATACATCGGGACCCATTCCTCGCAGCCGAGATACCAGGCAGACTATCGCCTGTGCACGTTCTCCACGGACCAGGCACAAGCTTCCGCTGGGGCCCGCCGACGACGACCAAAGATCCCTTGAGTAATTCAGCCTGGCGGTCGGTCTCGAGGGGGACAGGTCGTTTCTCCGGGGAGCCGGACGCAAACAACGTTGCCTTGAGGAATGCCGTCTGATATACTTTTCTGGTGAGCCCCCATCGTCTAGCGGCCTAGGACGCTGGCCCTTCAAGCCGGTAACATGGATTCGAATTCCATTGGGGGCACCACCCTACCATGCCACGACATCCGGAATCCCCCGGCGAAATCCCTCTCAGTCTCCCCTTCGATAGGCTCGGACTGCCCTGTCAAAGACGCCCCCGCAAGCAGGATCTCCGATCGGAACGGTGAGCCGCCTGTGCCAACGCCCTGAGCAAAGCGAAGGGGAAGCGCGGGGGCAGCGAATGGGGGCAAGCTCTTTCCAAAAGGGAGGTTGATGTGCCTGCGGCCTTTTCCCCCCGTTGAAAAGCTGACCCTTACCCATAAGTCAGGTCGCTGGACACAATAGGTTTCTTGATATGTGGAACGCGGATACTGCCTTGTAGGGTGGGTGCAGCCCCGATGGAATCGGGACGAAACCCGCCACCTCCCGTTGCTGCGAAATGTCCCGACTTGTCGGGATTCGCTTCACCCACCCTACGCTTTCTGCCCAGAGCGACTACAGTGCCTTGTTGACCTTACTGGCACGTGAAAGATTACGAACCCTGGCTATGTCCCAAGTCTCCGAAATCCTCTTGTGTCCAGCCGAAAAATGTGGGTAATGCTCAGTTTGAAAAGGGGGGACCCTTTGCGTAAAGGGGGCAATAATATAGGCCCCGTCCCGATGTTTTGGGGACGGAGCCTATGTCGTCTTCAAAGGCGCCGGGTCCTACCACACATCCTTCAGTTCCTTAAGTTCCCTGACAACCCGGAACGCCTCATCCACGTTAGGCGCTACACGCAGCGGATAGCAGGCCATGAAGCGTAGCTTCCCCGCAGGGTCAATAACAAAGACCCCCCTCAGCGCCACGCCTTTGTCTTCATCCAGGACTCCGTAAAGCCGGGACACCCGCTTGTCCTGGTCAGCTATCAGAGGGAAGTCAAGCATCGCCCCCTTTTCCTGTTCCAGTTTGGCCACCCACTTTTCATGGGACTCCACGGAGTCAACGCTCAGGCCCAGGAGTTGCACGCCCAGCGTCTTGAATGCTTCCTGGTGGTCGGCAAAGGACAGACACTGGGCCGTGCATACCGAGGTGTCATCCTTGGCGTAGGAGAACAGGACCACCCAGTTTCCCCGGTATTGACCCAGCGAAATAGGCCCTTTGGTGCTCTCCGCCCTGAAATCAGGCGCTTCCTGGCCAATCTGGAGTTTAGTTATAAGCATCATAGGACTGCTCCTTTCATTACAGTCTCCACTGAAGTTAATGCTAATGCGTCCTATTTACACTTTATATTATACGCGGCTGCCCTTGCCGTGTCAAGCTGGAGCATTCACCAAAATCCACCGCCCATTCAATCTGTTCAAAGCGGAGCTTCTTTCACCTGGCTGGTGCAGCAACTTGGTCCGTGCGCACCTTGCGGCAAATAGGCGGCCAGCCCACCTCTCCCTTTGGAAAATCCCGATGAATCGGGATGAGCCGAGCGGAGCGAGTCC
Source organism: Chloroflexota bacterium (assembly GCA_016210545.1). Classification (GTDB taxonomy): domain Bacteria; phylum Chloroflexota; class Dehalococcoidia; order JACVQG01; family JACVQG01; genus JACVQG01. Next base: position 33,601 of record JACQTY010000197.1, on the reverse strand, counting down.
TGAGCCTGTCGAAGGATCTCCGAAGGGGAGATTGAGAGGGATTCGATGGCGGATTCAGGTTCACTGGCCGGTGGCCCGGATAGACTGAATTGGCGGCTTAGCCGTAAAGGGCTTGGGTCGGTCCCGATCGATCGGGACGGCCTACGGATTATTCGAGTGGTCTACTATTTTCCGGGGAGTAATTGGCCGGGGCAGCCGTCTGCAATATGGCGCTTTTCAGCGTGCGGCAACCGGGTTCCTCAGTGTGCCGACCCCCTCGATCTTCACCTCCACCACATCCCCCGGCTGTAAGGGGCCGATGCCGGATGGCGTGCCCGTGGAGATCACATCGCCGGGGAGGAGCGTCATGACTTCGGAGATGAAGCTGACCAATCGTGGTATGCCGAAGATAAGGTCACTGGTGCGCCCCGACTGTCTTAACTGCCCGTTGAGATACGTCTCCACTTTCAGGTCATCCGGCCCGATTTCCGTCTCCGTCCACGGCCCCATGGGAGCGAAGGTATCGAAACCCTTGGCCCGCGTCCACTGGCCATCGGCAGACTGGATGTCCCGTTCCGTGACGTCGTTCAAGCAGGTGTAGCCCAGCACGTACTCGGTGGCGCGGTCCTGTGGCACGTCCTTCGCCCTCTTGCCGATGACCACCGCCAGTTCGCCTTCGTAGTCGACGCGTGTCCAGGAGCGCGGCAGCACGATTTCGTCTTCCGGGCCGATGACTGCCGTAGATGGCTTGAGGAAGATGAGCGGCGCTGAGGGCAAGGCCAGCTTTGTCTCTTCGGCGTGCTTCCTGTAGTTCAGCCCGACGCAGACTATCTTAGAAGGCTGGCACGGCGCCAGCAGCCTTCCTTCTCCCAGCGCGTAGGCGCTGCCGTCGAGGACGTACCCGCCGCCTGCGCTCCACGACTGGGCGAAAGGGCTGACGCGAAGGCCGCGTATTGTCTCGCCTTCCAGTACACCATATCTGGCCCTACCACCGGCAAGGAAACGGACGATGCGCAAGAGGGTCCCTTTCAACTGTGGCGCTGAGTTGATTATAGCGGCGCGCCGAGTTCGTGTCACGCGAACCGCAACGTTGCTTTTCCTGAGACTTGACGAGCGGGTCGACGGGGTTTACGATGTGGACAACAACTGACACCAACGTTAGGGCGCCCAGGGCTAGCGCAGAATTCTGGTCGCTTGCGGGGTCGTTTGCTTCTGGCGGGATGCCGCGAAAGACAACGCCTTGGCGGTGTTTGATGGCAGTGGGCCTCTCGTTGGAGTAAAATATCATTGAATAGCCAATGAGGGTGATGTGATGAGTCCAAAACGCACAATTGTTCAGACGAAGAATCCACGGTCCGGTCACTATGTGAAAATTGATAGGGAGGCGGGCAAGATTATCTCACATAAGTCGTCCGGCGGGCCATACAAGAACATACCTATCATCAGGAAGAAGAGCAAGTGATCTTCTACGACCTGGTTGGAGGTGATGCGTACTCCAAGAGAATCAGTTACAGGCCAAGGACATGTTTCATCATGACCAAGCTCGGGCCGCCGGTTCCAAAAGATGTCACTAACATAACCAAGAAAGTGAAGGAATGCCTTGAGGCGCGGAACATCAAGACGATCGATGCGAACGACACGGTAACTGGCCGGGACTTTTTGAACAAGATATGGGACATGATCCTTTCAGTGCCTCTTGGTGTGGCGATTATTTCGCGAGACATGACGTCTGGTACGCTGTCCAACATATTTTATGAGATCGGACTCATGCAGGCGCTCGGGAAAGAAACTCTGATCATCAAGACCAAGGGCAGTGTGGTTCCATCAGATTTCGTGAGGACTGAGCACATTGAATACAACAAAGGGTTCGCCAACAAAATTGAAAAATTCCTGGGAACGCTATTTGAGATGGCCAAACACTATGATCTCATGGCAAGCGAGCTGGGGCAAAATCCAGTGTTAGCCATTGATTATCTGAGAAGAGCGTACCTCATAACGGCCGACCAGAAGTACAAGAATAGGATTCATGAGATCATGGATAGCAACTCGTCCCTAGACAAACAATCGAGAGACAGCATGAGGAACTTGTTAGAATTCTGAGTGCCTGGCATTCGCTTTATGCTTCCCCACCTCCACCCTATTCCGCGGCGTTTCGGACACCATATCCCTGCTCCTCACAGGAATAACCTTTTGAAGAGTTTCTTTCTAAACGGGCGTCCCGATGCATCGGGTTCGGCTGGGTAGAGGAGAGATTCACCGGGGTTGCTTTCAACTTGACTTTTGCAGGCTGGACAGCTATCCTAGCAATCAGAAATAGCCCATGCTTACTTCCCTTGTTCTGGTCCTCAATCAGAACTACGAGCCACTGAACGTCTGCCACGCCGGACGGGCCTTGATTCTCATGCTGCAGGGCAAGGCGGAGATGCTGGAGAACGGCAGCGGGGAAATTCACACGAGCTACACGGTCTTCCCGCTGCCTTCGGTGATCCGCCTGGGCTACCAGGTGAGGCGTCCCCGCCCGCAGCATAAGCTGACGCGGCTTCAGGTATTTCTACGCGATGACTTCGTATGCCAGTATTGTGGCAAGGAGTCCCACAATCTGACGCTGGACCACGTCATGCCGCGTTTTCGTGGCGGCCCGCATACCTGGCAGAACGTCGTCAGCGCCTGCATACCGTGCAACCATCGGAAAGCCGGCCGGACGCCATTGGAAGCCGGGATGAAGCTATTGCACCAGCCGGTCCCGCCGCGAGCCACCCTCTTCACCGTCTCGCCATATCACCTGCGGACATACCCCCAGTGGGAGAAGTTTCTGCCCCAGTAGGAAGTCCCCGGTAGGAATAGACATTAGAGGGCAGGACTCGGTCTGTGGGAAAGTAGCGTCGCAGGGGCGGGTCTCAGACCCACCCGGGGCGGTGGACGGCATAGGGCCATGTTTCAACCTCTAGGTCTCTCACCAATCCTCTGGGCAGGTCTCAGATCTGTCCCTGCCGGGTGCTTTCTCCTGTCGCCCCGTTCGGAGCCGGCTCCCCGCCAGCCGCTGCCACCGGCTTGACCTGGCTGGCTGGATATTCCACCGTCGCCTTGGTCTCCAGCTCCACGATCACCGTCTCGGTAAGCGGGGAGGTGTAAACGACGGTAGCCGGCCCCATAGGTGTCTGCACCTGCTGGCCCTTCTTGGGCAGTCTGGCCTTGAGTAGCCGGTACTGCTCGATCTCGTAGGCGAGGCAGCACAGCAACCGGCCGCATGAGCCCGATATCTTTGTCGGGTTGAGGGATATCTCCTGCTCTTTGGCCATCTTGATGGAAACGGGGGCGAACTCGCTGAGGTGATTGGCGCAGCATAACACACGGCCGCAATGGCCGTAGCCGCCGGTGATCTTGGCCTCGTCCCTCGGCCCAACCTGCCGCAGGTCCACCTTGGCTTTCAGGGAGTTGCTCAGCTCCCTGGCCAGCTCGCGGAAGTCCACCCGTCCCTCGGAGGTGAAATGGAACGTGAACCGGTCTCCTTCCAGGGGAGAGTCCACGTTCATAAGCTTCATGGGAAGGCGGAGCCGGCCGATAATTTCTTTTGCTATGAGGAATGCCTCTTTTTCTTTTTCTTTGTTGGCTTCGGCCTTCTTCTTGTCTTCGTCCGTAGCCTTCCGCAATACTGGCTTCATAGGCTCCGCGACGTCACTGGCGATTACCTGGGGCGGAGCCACGACCACCCTTCCGATTTCAGGGCCTCTGCCCCCGTCGGCGACTATGAGGTCTCCCACCTTCAACTCGAATCCCGTCGGGTTGAAATAGTGTATCTTGCCCGCCCGCTTGAAGCGGACGCCCACAACTTCTGCCATAGCTGCTTTCCCTTCACTTCCGAGCTGTACGTCTTCGGAAGACAAGTCTTGTTCCTTTGTCGGCCGCCACTCGCCCCGGCACACTTGGGTGCTTCACCACGGCGGGACAGCCCTTTGCTACGCGCTGGTTACCCGGGGCAGCTCCAGCATGAGCGCCTCCAGGGCCAGTCTGGGATTGGCGTTCCGCCGAAGGTGCTGGACCGTTGCCTCCAGACGCCTGATCGACCCCGTTATCTGAGAGGTGGAAAGGGAGGCGTACTCGGACTTGCTAAGCTTGTCCACTTGCTCGATGTTTACCGACCAGCGAGGACAACCGCCCCTTACCATGAGCAGGTCTCGCCACCACAGGCCCCACAGTCCCAAAACGTGACTGACCTGCTCGGGACTCTGCTCGTGTTGCGTGGCCAGTTCAGCGGCGAAGGCAAAACGGGGCTCGTATCCGGACCCCGCCAGTTGGCGAAAACGCTCCGCCATGTCGACGCGCTGCTGGAGCAATTCGGGTTTGTCTTTGGCTTGCAGCGCCCATCCCAAACACCCCTGGCTGAGGTGGGCCAGAAGCCTGGCCTGAGCCGGTCCCACGGCCCACCGATCGACGAGCGCCGCTTCGATCCGTTCAGGGGGCAGGGGCCGCACCTCCACGCGCTGGCAGCGTGAGACTACGGTGGGCAGTACATCAGACTCCTTACCTGCCAGAAGCAGGAAGACAATGTGAGGGGGAGGCTCCTCCAGGGTCTTCAAGAAGCAGTTGGCCGCGTCGGTGGAGAGCAACTCCGCCCCGTCTATGATGAAGACCTTGAACTTCCCTTCGTATGGGGGGAGATGGGCCGCTTTCTGCACATCCCGCATCTGGTCGATGCCTATGTCCCTCTTGAGACGGCCCGATTTTTCATCCTTGACCCGGCCCACCGATGCCACGTCAGCGTACTTGCCGGAGGTGACGCGGACGCACGCCGGACATTGGCCGCATGGAGGGTTGTCTCCGGTGCAATTGAGGGTCTTGGCGATATCGCACGCCAGAGTCATCTTGCCCACGTGGGGTGGGCCAACCAACAAATAAGCGTGGGCGAGGCCGCCCCGCTTCAGACTGCTTTCCAAGAACCTGATAGCCTTATCCTGTCCAAGAACCTGCCACATATATTATATCCCCAATCCCCACATATCCCAAATCCCAATCACCAAGCCCTAAATCCTAAACAATTCCCAAACGCCAAACTCCAAAAAACGCAGCCCGCATCCGTGGCCACGGCCTATCCGAATTTGAGATTTTGTAATCTGAGTTTGTGTAGAGTTTAGGATTTAGTATTTCGGATTTCTGACGCCGCTACGCGGCGTCCCTTTCTGTCAGGTCCTCGTAGGTCTCTCGCCGTCGCATCAGGCTGGCCTGGCCGCCTTCCACCATCACGATGGCCGGCTTCAACGCTGCATTGTAGTTACTGGCCATGGGTATCGAATAGGCGCCCATGCTGGGCATGGCGATGACGTCGCCCGGCGAAAGGGAGGGGAGGTCGATGTCCTTGATCAGGATGTCGCCGGACTCGCAGTATTTGCCGCAGAGAGTAACCTTCTCGGTGGCCGGTTCGGAGGCGCGGTTGGCCACCAGGGCCTCATACTTGGCCTCGTAGAGAGGCGGGCGGATGTTGTCGCCCATGCCCCCATCCACGGAAACGTACTTGCGGATGCCGGGGATGTCCTTGCTGGCCCCAACCCGGTACAGGGCGATGGCATTCGACCCTACAATGGCCCTCCCCGGCTCCAAGATGAGCCGAGGCTCTTCTATGCCTAACTTTTTCACCTGGGCCTTGACGCACGCTGTTATGGCCTCGGCGTAGTAGCTAACCGGAGGGGCGGGCCTCTCCCTCATATAGGTAATGGCGAAACCGCCTCCGGGGCTGAACTCCTGAAGGCTGAGCCCGTGCTTGCGCTTCATGTCGGCGGCGAAGTTCAGCAGCAGGGGGATGGCCTCCTGGTACGGCCCCACCTCGAAGAGGGGAGACCCCAGATGGGCATGGAGTCCCAGCAAACGCAGGTGGGGCGCTTTGAGGGCCGCGACTACAGCATCCTCCGCCCGCGCCATAAGGAAGCCGAACTTGCTATCCACGATGCCAGTGGAGGTCAGGCGGTGCGTGTGCGGGTCTATACCCGGCGACAGGCGTAGCAGGATGTCCTGCTTGACGCCGCGCTCGCCAGCTACCTTTTCCAAAAGGGCGATTTCATAGAAATTGTCCACTACCACCCGGCCTATGCCCCACTCCACCGCCTCCCGCAGCTCCGCTTCCGACTTGTTGTTGCCGTGGAAGTAGACCTGTCTAGCCGGAAAGCCGCTCTGCCGCGCTATGGCCATCTCGCCGCCCGACACCACATCCAGTCCCAGGCCCTCCTCATTGAGTATCTTGATGAGGGCGCGGCTGGTGAACGCCTTGGAGGCGTAGATAACCAGGCTATTCGGGTACCGGCTGCCGAACTCATTCTTGAACTCCTGGCAGCGGTGACGCAACGCCGCTTTGTCGAAGACGTACAGCGGGGTGCCGAACTTGTTGGCCAGCTCGACGCAGTCGCAGCCGCCCAGGAACAAGCGGTTGTTCCTGACCCGGGCCGACTCCGGAAAGACTTGGAGGAGAGCGATCTCCTTTGTGGTTGCCATAAGTTAAGAGCCTCCTGTTTGATACCGCAGGATTAATCCTGGGGTATCAAAACGTACCTTATCTCCTCTTTCTTCCGCCCCTTCCTCACCACCGCACCTTCCCGCTGCAGCTTGGCCAGTTGGGCCATCACCTGTTCCAGGGCCATCTTCTTGATGCGGCCGCTGACCTCGGGATAGATGCACGCCACCAGCTCATCAGGCTTGTCCACGCCCTTTTTCAGGCAGCCTATGACCTGGACTTCCCGCTCCTGGCGGTGACGGATAAGCTCCTCTATCTTCGGCAGAGGCGAGTTAACCGCCGGGCCGTGGCCGGGATATACCACTTTTAACGGTAGTGGCAGCAGCTTCTTGAGGGATTCCACGTACCGGCCCATGTCGCCCTCCTTGGGCCGTATCACCGTGGTGCCGATGCCCAATATCGAGTCCCCGGTGAACAGCGCCCCAAGCTGGGGCGCCCAGTAGCAGATGCTCCCCGGTGTGTGGCCCGGCGTATGGATGGCCTGGATAGTCCACTTGCCCAGTTCCAATTTGAAGCCATCGTCGATGGGCTGCGTGCCCTCAGGAGGCTTCTTCTCCGAGCGGTGGGCCAGTATCTTTGCCCCGCTGACCTCGCGGATCTTTACCGCCCCACCCCAGTGGTCGGGATGGCCGTGAGTTATCAGGATGTAGCGGGGCTTAACGCCCATGTCCTGGAGGTATTTCACCCGCGGGCCGACTATCTTCTCCTTGCCCTCCCCCGAATCGATGAGCACCGGCTCCGGTCCCAGCAGCAAGTAGACGTTGGGAGGGAACAGGCCGGGGTGCCGCTTCTCAACCGAGGGGATGGAGTGGATGCCGGGCGCTATCTCCAAGGCCTTTCCTACCTTTCACGAGTTGAAACCATGTTATCAAGAGCACCAACGTTAGTCAAGAAAGCAACAGTCACAGAACGGACGAAAGAGACAAACACTGCCGTTCGCGCTAAAATAGTGTCAATTGGCTGCCCCGCACGCCATTTCAGCCGGCTACCCCCCCCGGTCCGGGAGGCAAGGACCCGACCCAAACAAGTCGCAGGAGGGGACCATGAAGATTGTGCGTCAATCAGTGACCTTCAAGGCTAGCCGTCACGATGTCTATGAGCTTCTCATGGACTCCCAAGAGCACTCTAAGTTCACCGGGGCCAGGGCGACGATTGGCCGCAAGGTTGGCGACAAATTTAGCTGCTATGACGGGGATATCGAGGGCGTCAATCTGGAACTGGTCCCGGATGGGAAAATCGTGCAGTCGTGGCGGTTGAGCGGGTGGCCGAAAGGCGTTTACTCGAAGGCGACGTTTAGATTTGCTGAGGTCGAGGGCGGGACTCGCCTCACCTTCACTCAGAGCGGCGTTCCCGACGAGGAGTATGAGGGGACAACTCAGGGCTGGCGCGACTACTACTGGACTCCCATGAAGAAGCTACTGGCAAGAAAAGGAAATGGGTGATCTCTGGCCCCTTTACGCAAAGGGGGCAAGCCCGAGGCGCGGGCCGGGGCGCTTACCCTCCGCAGGGGCGACCGGTCGAAGACGCTCGGAACGGAGCAGTCGCCCAAATCAGGTCAGGTCTAGCGCACTTGGTTCTTAACGTAATGAAGGCCATCATTTCTCTAAAGCAAAAAGCAAAACTCCTCCGCACCGAGGTCTACGCCCTCTATCTGGCCTATAAGGACCCGAGGGTCCCGTGGTATGCCAGAGCCTTCCTGTGCCTGGTTATCGGCTACGCGCTGAGTCCGATAGATTTGATTCCCGATTTCATACCTGTTCTGGGGTACTTGGACGACCTGGTTATCGTTCCTGCCGGGGTCGTTCTGGCGCGAAGGATGATTCCCCGCGAAGTCCTGGCGGAATGCAGGGAGAAGGCCCAGTCTGCGCCCATTAACAGCAAGGCGAAGTGGGTTGCAGTCGTCGTCGTGATTTCAGTGTGGCTGCTGGCATCATATTGGGTCGCTAGATTTGCCTGGAAGGTCGCGTTCGGAGAATGAACACAGCTAATTCCAATACATGGCTCAACGACCTGAATCCGCCGCAGCGGGAGGCGGTGACGCACGGTGACGGCCCGCTTCTGGTGGTAGCTGGCGCCGGGACCGGGAAAACGAGGACGCTCGCCTACCGGGTAGCCCACCTGGTCTCGCAAGGCGTCTCGCCGGACCGTATCCTGCTTCTCACGTTCACCCGCCGCGCCGCCGAGGAGATGCTCAAACGGGCCTCCTCGGCTGTCGCCCCCGAGTCAGCAACCGTGAAGCGGGTGTGGGGCGGGACCTTCCACGCCATCGCTAACCGTATCCTCAGGATGTACGCCCGGCCCGCCGGACTCTCGCCCGATTTCACCATCATGGACCGATCGGATGCCGAGGACTTCCTCAACGTGGTCCGCAATGGTCTGTCTCTCTCTCAGAAGGACAGACGCTTCCCGCGCAAGAGCACCTGTCTGGACATATACTCCCGCCGCGTGAATGGAAGTGAGGACCTGCCCGCTGTAATCAGGAAGGACTTCCCCTGGTGTGAGATGTGGCAGGAGGATCTGAAGACGCTCTTCCGGGAGTATGTGGAGCGCAAGCAGAAACAAGACCTTCTGGACTACGATGACCTGTTGCTGTATTGGAATTACCTGGTGCAGGATGACAAGAGCGCCGAGTCCATTGGCGGCCGTTTCGACCACATCCTTGTTGACGAATACCAGGATACCAATGGGGTCCAGGCGAGCATCCTTTCGGGAATGAGGCGCCAGAACAAGAACATAACCGTCGTAGGCGACGACGCCCAGAGTATCTACAGCTTCCGTTCGGCCACCATCCGCAACATACTGGACTTCCCCCAGCAGTTCCCGGGCGCCAGGGTGGTCAAGCTGGAGCAGAACTACCGCTCGGTGCAGCCCATATTGGAGACCACCAACCGGGTGATCGGCCGGGCGCAGGAACGCTACTCCAAGGAGCTATGGTCCAATCGGAGCGCGGGGCAGCGTCCCCAGGTGATTACCTGCCGTGACGAGGATGAGCAGGATGAGGCCGTAATACGCAGGGTGCTGCAGCACTATGAGCAGGGGATCCCTTTGCGCAAACAGGCGGTGCTCTTCCGGGCAGCCTACCATTCCAACTCGCTAGAGCTCGCCCTGGCGCGCAAGAACATTCCCTTCCGGAAGTACGGCGGGCTGCGCTTCCTGGAGGCGTCCCACGTCAAAGACCTGATCAGTCTGCTCCGGATTGTGGAGAACCCCCGGGACGAGATGGCCTGGTTCCGCGTCCTGCAGTTGCTGAGCGGGGTGGGGCCAGTGACCGCCGCTGCCGCCTTCGGACACGTCCGGGACAACGGCTACAGTCCCGCCGCTCTCGAATCGTTTAAGGCGCCGCCTTCGGCCCGCGACGAACTGGCCAGCCTGGCTCTCCTGATGAAAGACCTAGCGCGGATGGGCGGCGAGGCGCCATCGACCCAGGTCGACAGGGTCCGTCGCTTCTATCTTCCCCTGCTGGAACGCAACTATGAGAACCCGGCGCCGCGCGCCAACGACATCGAGCACCTGGCGCAACTGGCTACCCGGTACAAGACCAGAAAGCTGTTCCTCGACGAGCTTATCCTCGACCCGCCTGTTTCCACAGGCGACTTCGCCGGGCCGCCCAGCAAGGATGAGGACTGGCTCGTCCTATCCACCATCCACTCCGCCAAGGGGCTGGAATGGGACGCCGTGTTTCTGATCCATGCCGCCGATGGCTGTCTACCATCGGATATGGCTACCGGCAGCGACGGTGAAATCGAGGAGGAACTGCGGCTCACCTACGTGGCCATGACCCGGGCCCGCGATTTCCTTTACGTGCTGTGGCCCCTGCGGTACTACCACCGGTCGGCTGGTATCTCGGACAGGCACAGCTATGCCCAGTTGTGCCGCTTCTTCACTGCGGACGTGCTGAAGACCATGGAAGAGATAAAACAACGGGGACCCTCCGGAGTGGAAGAAGGCGCTGCCTCAGGGAAGCTCGGCGCAAAAATAGCCGCCCGTATCCGCAGCATGTGGGACTGAGAGCCCACGGCTACTCCAGGACAACCCTTTCCCGGTAGCCGGGCACCGATACATCCCAACCGGTCTTCTCCTGTACCCTGTCGGCGAAGCGCCGGGCCGTCTCCATCTCGCCGTGGACGACAAATAGCCGCTTCGGCGCCCGGCGGAAGCCAGATAGCCATCGGAGCAGTTCGTCCCGGTCGGCATGCGCCGAGAAGCCGGTCATCTGGACTATTCTCGCCCGGACAGGGTACGTCTCGCCCAGTATCCGCACCGTCCTGGCGCCATCCACGATCTGTCTGCCCAGTGTCCCCACCGCCTGATAGCCCACAAATAGGATGGTGCTTTCCGGCCTGGTGATGTTCCGCACCAGGTGATGCTTTATGCGCCCCCCATTGCACATGCCGGCCCCCGATACTATCATCGCCGGCTCCTTCATGAAGTTTATGGCCTTCGACTCCTGCACACTGCGTACCAGCGTGAGTCCGGGGAATTCAAAGGGCGATTTGCCTCGCTGGAGGAGCTGTCTCATCTCGTCGTCAAAGAGTTCAGGGTACTTTCCGAACACGTTGGTGATGCTCACGGCCATGGGGCTGTCCAGCAGCACCTTGAGGCGGGGGATCTTCTTCTCCATCAGCAGTTCATTCAGGTAGTACAGCACCTCTTGGGACCGCTCCAGGGCGAAGCTGGGCACAACTATGTTGCCTCCGGCGGCCAGTGTGGACTTTATGACCTCGGCCAGTTGCTCTTTTATGGTGTCTGTCCCCTCGTGCAGGCGGTCGCCGTATGTGGATTCCATGAGCACGTAATCCGCCTCGGGGAACAATGTCGGGTCCCGCAGTATGGGGTGGTCCCAGCGCCCGATGTCACCGGAGAGGATAACAGTGGTTGTAGACCCGTTCCGGCTGATGTCCACCTGGATCATGGCGGAGCCAATGACGTGCCCGGCGTCGTGAAAAGTGGCCGTGACCCCCTTTGCCAGCTTCACCGCTCGTTCATAGCGGACAGGCGAGAGCAGGGGCAAGCACGCCCTGGCGTCCTCAGTAGTATACAAAGGGAGTTCAGGGTAAGGCCCTCTTCTTCTCTCCCGTTCGTGCCGTTTCCTCTTGGTCTCCGCGTCCTCTTCCTGGATCTGGGCCGAGTCCAGGAGAGATATCTCCGCGATGTCAGCGGTGGCATCGGTGCAATAGACCGGGCCGTGGAATCCGTCATGCACCAGCTTCGGCAACAGCCCGCAGTGGTCGAGGTGAGCATGGGTGAGGAGCACCGCGTCCAGCGTCTTCGGCGGAATGGGGAACCGCTGCCAGTTCCGGCCTTTGAGTTCCCGCTCCTGGTAAAGGCCACAGTCCACCAGCAGGCGCAGGTCTCCGACCTCAAGGAGGTACTGGGACCCGGTGACATTCTGGGCCGCGCCCAGGAAAGTCAATTGGACGGGGCCATCGCCCGGGTTGGAACTGCGCCCCGGCCTTCTACTCAACTACCTTCCTCCTGGAGCTGCTCTGTGAACAGACCCGGCTGCATGTCCCGTACCATGTCCTGGAGGTCGCGGGCGTTCCTCACGGCATAGTCGCCGTAGCAGTTGTTGAACAAGACGTGCACCTCGCGGGTAACCGCGGCCGCCGCCTGGACCCTGGGCATCCACTCCTGAAGCTCTTCCCTGGAGTAGTGGTAGGCAAAGCGCTCCGCCACCGAGATGCCCTTCTGCTCCCACGTCTCTCTGTTTCTCCCGTGGAAACGGACCACGGCCATATCCGAAGTGACCTCGGCGATGGGTGGCGCCGACGAGCGGAAGCCCTGTGGCTCGTCCACGGAGACATAGATAAGCCCGTTGTCCCTGAGAAAGGCCATCGTTATATCCTTGTTTCTGTCGCTAAGCCAGGCGCCGTTGCGGAACTCCACGGCGATGCGGTACTGCGGCAGGTTCTCTTTGCAGCTTGCGATGTACTCCAGGGAGTCCTTGCCGGGGAAGAACCACTGAGGGAACTGGAAAAGCACCACTCCCAGCTTGCCGGCGCTGTCCAGCGGCAGAAGCGCCCGGGCGAAAAACTGCCACAGTTCCTTCACCGCCTGTTCCGGCAGGTCTTTCTGATAGACCGTCGGCCGGGCATGTTCGGCAGGGACCAGCGCCCTGATTTCTTTGGGGAGGGCCTTCACCGGGGTGGGGTGCTGGGTGAACAGAGAGAAAGCCTTCACGTTGAAGGTGAACCCGTCCGGTGTTCGCTGCGTCCACAGGCCGGCGGTCCGTTCTGGGAGGAGCGAGTAATACGTGGAGTCCACCTCGACTATGTCGAAGTTGCTGGAATAGAACTGGAGCCGGGTCTCGGCGGTCTTTGCCCCCGGGGGATACCACCCGCTCTTGAGCAGGGTGGGGTCCGTCCACGAGCATGTACCGATACGTACTCTACCCATCGCACCCCATTGTAGCACCTCACGATTGCACAGACTATCCGGAGGGCCAGTTTTACTGCGCCCTCCCCAGGGCGGTCTGAGACCACTTGTTCCAACAACAGGTCTCAGCGTCCATAGCGGACCCAGATGAAAAGAAACTTCCGACCACCTGTCATTCCGGCCTCCGAGCCGGAATCCAGGGGGAGACCGTGCAGTGGTTCCCCTGGCGGGTCTGAGACCACTCGTTCCACTATTTTCTTGGCCGGACACGCAGGAATGAATCTGAGGCTCTGGCGCAAGTAGTGCACTACTACTTTTCTTGCTGCACGCATGGGTATTGTGAATTTGACAACGAAAGCCTGCGAGGGGTAGCATGTAAAATGTGATGTCGGCTACGGGCTACACGGCCCGGCCCCAGCGGAATCACCGGGAAGGGGGTGAGATGGCTGTCGTCATAGACACCTACAAAGGACCTTTCTTTTCCACCCCCCACTCCGCCGACCGGATTCAGGTGGACAGCCTGGTCCGCGACGCCCTCTACCACGGTGCATCGCGCCGGCAGTTCGTCGACGCGTTGGTGGTTGGCAGCATGAACAGAAAGCAGGGCGCAACCGGCCTTTTGTCAAAAACCCTCTGTGTCCAGCAGACCGTTTATGGGTAAGGGGCAGCTTACTAAGAATCTATCTCAAAATCCCGTAGGTCGGGTTTCCCAACCCGACCCCAAGTAATCGGCAGGTTAGTCCCGACAAGTCGGGATGCCCTACTGGTTGTGCCTAGGCGTGGCGCCTCCCTTTTTGAGATAATTTCTAAGGGGAGTTGGGTGGGGAGCCCCATCCTTCACACAACTGTAGTAGTGCAAGTATTCCGGGCGCCAACCGGTCGCCCGGACAGGGTCAACGGAGAAAGAATCTTGAACTCTTCCCAGGACAGTCCTCAGGTCCTTCAGTCCCGCCTGGAGCAGCTTAAAGCTGACCTGGCCCTGGTGGCCGAGCTATTCTCCACCTTCGGCCACAGCTTGGACTTCAACAACATATGCCGCGAAGTCGTGCACGTGGTGTGGGAAATGACGGGTGGGGCCAGGGTCCGCTTGTCTTACAGGTCTCACCAGGGGGGCTGGGGTGCGATAACCCTGGTCAACGGGCGTGAGGAATCTGCTATCCCTACTTCTCCGGCCCTGGCCAGGAGGCTGGTGGCGGAGGTCAAGCCTCTCATCCTCGTCGGCAACACCGGGGAGTCAGGCCTGGACTCCTATTTGGGCTTGCCTCTGGTGCATGCCCACGCCGTGACCGGAACCCTGGAAATAGAGAACCTGCCCACGCCCCACCGGATTCAAGACCATCTACGCACGCTTCGCGTTGTGGCTGACACCGCGGCTCTTGCCATGTCGAACGCGCGGCTGGTGGAGCAGACTACCAGCGCAGCGCGTACAGAAGAACGCTACCGGGCGCTGATAGAGGCTGGCAGCCTTATGGGCGAGGCCATCGGCGTCATCCAGAATACCGGTGGCGTCGAAGGCGCCCACCTCTTTACCAATGAGGAGTGGAGTCGGATAACCGGCTACACACAGGAGGAGCTTGCGCGTATCTCGTTCCTGGCTGTCATCCACCCCCGCGACCGCGAGGACGTGGCCAGCGTAGTGCGGCAGATGCTACAGGGTGAACAGGTACGCGGGCGCCATGAGGTGACCGCTGTCTCCAAAGACGGCCGGGAGGTGCCGATCGAGATTGTTGGCACCCCAATTACCTACCAGGGGAAGCCAGCGGTGGTGGGTTTTGCCCGGGACATCACCGATCGCAAGAGGGCCGAGACCGAGACAAAGAGGCGTCAGGAGTACATAGAGACTATCCTGAGCAGCTCCATGGACCTGGTCCTCACGTTCAAAAAGGACGGGACTGTCTCGTACGCCAATAAGGCCCTGAGCGACGTCCTCGGGTATAAATTTGAACGCATAAAAGGCAAGCATTTCCTGGAGTTTATCCCCAGGGACATGCGCGGCTATATGCAGCAGAAGTGGGAGGAGATCCAGACTGGCGTGGGTGGCGTCTACGAGACGAAGGTCATCAAAGCGGATGGATCGATTGCCGACTGTCTGGTCTCTCACTCCAGTCTGGAGGGCTTTGACGAGTACCTGGCTGTCATCAAGGACATCACCGAGCGTAAGCGCCACGAGGAGGAGTTGCTGGCCCTGACCAGCCGCCTGGTCAATGCTCAGGAGGATGAGCGGCGCTTCGTGGCCAAGGAGCTACACGACCAGGTCGGGCAGTGCATCACCGGGCTGAAGCTCTCCATCGAGTCTGTGCAGCGTGTCCCTCCCGAGCAGGCCGCCTGTAAGCTGGAAGAAGCCAGGACGATACTGGACGAGCTTATGACCCAGGTACGCAGCCTTTCCCTGGAACTGCGCCCTCCCATGCTGGACGATCTGGGGCTGCTGCCGGCGCTGATGTGGCACTTCGAGCGTTATACCTCCCGAACGGGGGTGCGCGTCGTGCTCCAGCACCACCGGCTGGAAGTGGATATACCCGGCAACGTAAGGGTGGCCGCCTACCGGATAATCCAGGAAGCGCTGACGAACGTGGCCCGCTACGCCGGAGTGAAGGAAGCCTTTGTGAATATCTCGACCGGGCGGGGACTCGTCCATCTGGAGGTGGAGGACCACGGCGTGGGCTTCGACCCCAGGGCGACCATGATGGGCCGGGTCTGCTGCGGCCTCACTGGGATGCGGGAGCGGGCTATAGCCATCGGCGGAAGGCTCACCATAGAGCCAGCCCCGGGATCGGGGACTCGCGTGGTTGCGGACCTCCCCCAGGTGCAGAGGTCGGACACGGTCACGCGCCGCCGCGTCGCGAAAGCCTAGCAGCCGGCAGCACTCGTGTCGAGAATAGGCTTCCCCCGTCTTTGCCAGCCGAAGCCCTGAGTCCCGAAGGGCTGGGACGGCGAAACAGTCCGTTCCATCCGATGGCAACACGATCCGTGGGTTCCCACAGATAGAGCAGGCAGCAAAAAGCCCCCCCTCCCATACTAATCCTTACCCATATCTTGGGTTGCTGGACACAGAGGTTTTTTGAAATCTGGAACACTGATACCGGTCATCACCATGATCCGTGGATTGTCTTCAGATAGAAGAGGCAACCCATCCAGATACATCGGGATCTCCCTCGACGGGATCTGATTACACGACAGTCTTTCGCCATTGGATAAGACAGGCGAAAGTTTGAGACCAGTGTTTGTCTGTCGCCCTGAACCCTTCGGTCCTGAACGGGCCTCTCCGCGCACGGAGTCCGATGTTTTACTCGGACAGGGCCGGCGCCGTGAAGGGGGAGTGAAGGGTCTGGGGGTGTGGGGGTTGCCCGCCCCACCCTTCCCGACTTGTTCCCGACTGGTCGGGACTTCGCTCCTCCGAGTAAAACATCGGAGTCCGATGCGTCGGACAGAATGACAGGTGCGCGCAACCTCTTTGAAAAAAGTGTCGTGTACTGACTACACGACACTTTTTCAGATTCGGGAAGCCCTCTCTTGGTCGATGAGCCTGAGCCGCTTGCGAAGGGTGTTCCCCATACCCCAGGCTTCAGCCCGGGGGCGTGAAAATGAGAATACCCCCCTCTTGCTTGCTCCTTGCAGGTCCCTACTCGGCCCTCACTACAAGCGTCCTGGTCGGGCCGAGCGCAACTAACTTCACCAGAGACTCGTACTCCGTTATGGTAAGGGGACAGACAGGTTTCCCCCGGTCCATCGCTCCGAGGGGACACCTCCTGCTCTGGCAGACAGGGTACAACGCACAAGAGACGCAATGCCCCAGGACTTCGTCGTCCACCGCCACCCACCGGTCCCAGAGGCGGCGGTCAATGATAAGTCTCCCTTCTTTGGTCAGCCTACCCAGGTGGTTGCGGGAATCATCGAAAGCCACGGCACACTTGTATATGGCGCCGTCGCAGCCTACAACAACGGAGGACTCCCTGGCCGCATAGCAGACGTTGCCGTGGGGTTTCAAGAACTGCCTGGCTGTTTCCTCCGAGAAACCGCATGCCAGGGATTTCTCAAAGAGGTCCGGCCTGATGCCAGAGTCCAGGCCCTGGTCACAGGCGTCGGGAGTAGCGTCGTTCAGCCCTCTCCCGTTTCCCAGAGCGTGAAAGCGTATGATGAACCTGGGGTCACTGGCCAGAAGAGGCCCTAACTCATCGGAGAGCCACCGGTCTAATAGCAAGGCCGAAGCCTTATCAAAGTTCACCCGGACCCTGACTGTAAAGTCCTCATTCCTGTTTCGCATCAGGGTCAGGTTGTTCAGTATTGTTTGGTACGTGCCTTTCCCGTCGGCCAGTTTTCGCATCCTGTCGTGGGTGGCCTTTGGCCCGTCCAGGCTCACCTGAAAGTGTGTGATCTGCCGGCTGAGCAGCGCGCCGACTGTTTCGGGGACGAGAAGGTATCCGTTGGTAGTCATGCTGCTCGAGTATTCCGCTCCGGTCCGGGCGCAGCAATGCATGAAGGAATCGGAAAGCTCATACACCTCGTCCCTGGCTAAAAGCGGCTCCCCACCAAACCACGATACTGTTATGCGCCTGTAATCTTTCGACTTCCGCTCAATGAGGGCCTTCAGTCCGGCAACTGCCTCCGATATTATCTTGACGTTTTTGAACTTGTCATAGCAATACGTGCACCTGAAGTTGCAGTCTTCGTGGGGCCGTATGATCACGCTGAACGTCGAGTTGCGTTCCTTGTCCAGTATCTGGGAGACCAGCTTGCGTTCAGCCACGTCTCGACGGACAAAGAACCCGTCGTCACAGAGCCGCTTCAGAGTGGGATCGCCCAGTTCAGTTTCTGCTATACCGCGCCGGAAGAACCTTTTGAGTGCGATAGACTGGCCGGCGGCGACCCTGGCAATGCCTCCCATGAAGCTGTTGTAAAGAATAGACTCTCCTGAATCGCAGTCTATGATAGACGTGTAACACGATAGCTTCCACTGACTCATCTGCGGCTCGCTTCCTTCGGTTGTCCGCTCAATTACGCTCTGGGTGCCTCTACCATCGAGGTGGACTGCCCGAGACACGTGTTCCGCGACGGTCACGCGCTCGTGGAGGGAATCCGGAACGCAAGGCGGCGCCTAGTCTGCGGGGAGATACTAACTACGTGTGCGAGACTGACTGTTCTGAGCATATACCGATCGCTCGCGGTTGTCAATACTGATATTGACGTACCGATACTAATATATACTAATCTTGACCTGTTGTCTATTCTATAGCTGTCCTGGTCCAAAACGAGTAAAAACGGCGGCCCAGGAGTATACCACATACTGGCCGGGGTCGCCGGGCGTCGCCGCCCTGCGGCATGGGGGGAGACTCCAATGTATGGGCCATCTTTACCCTGATCTCTCACCGGGGAAATAGTGCTCTATGCGAGGGATTACTTGTAGTGGAAAACCCCCAGGCAATTTGCGTGTTTGTTCGGTCTAAAGTGGGGGCTACCCAGTTTATCTATCTTCCAGGAAAGGATAGTTTTGGAGTATCAGGGCGGAGTCCGTTTCCCTGGCCATTCCATGAGGGGACTCAACGTAGTCGATAACCGGCAGAGGTACCGGCCAGGGACCGGAAGGGGACTGAAACAGCGAGGCAGCAGAGCAACAAGATGGTGAAAGTCGATTTAGCCGATGCCTTGCGGCGGGGCCGAACTGCGGTGGCGCGTTATCCGCGGCACGCGGCTTGTTTGGCCCTGGCGATGGCCGGCCTGGCCAGCGTTAATCTGTTGGCTTCTACCGCTCTGTTCGGGGAGTTGGCCGACACACCGTATTTGCACTTCCTGCTTCAGACCAACGAATTGCTCGCCCTGGCGCTGGCGCTGTACGCGGCGTACAAGTGGGATACCAGCCTGGGGATGGGCGCCATCTTGTTGTTCCTGGCGCTGCTGGCGCCTACCTTTTCGGCGCAGTTCCTGGCCGATTTCCCGAGGCTCTTCCATTTGCAACTGGTGGCCCTGATTACGCTGTTCGGAATCTGGCTGATAGGTGAACTGAGACGCACGGTCAAGACCATGCAGCAGCGAGAGCGAGAGATAAGCGCCATGGCTGGCCTCAACGCGCAGGTGCTTAACGAACGGGCCTCGCTTATGGAAGCTGCCGCCAGGGCGCGACAGCAACTGGCCCGGTTCGTCCAGGCCATGTCCGGCTCAAGTCAGACGGGCAGCCCCTTAGAGGTGGCCAGAATGCTGGTCAGTCACGTGCAGGACGTGATCGGGGCGGAATACGTGTCTTTGGCCCTCATAAAGGGTGACGTTGCAGTGGGGGAACGAGTAGACAGCTATCAGGGCATCGAGTCCTTTACGGTTACCAACCGGCCCGCCGAGCTGGACAAACTGGTGCTGGATGGCCGGGCGACTCAATACATCGGCGATACAAGGACAGTCGTCTGGGCCGATTCCCTGGCCAAAAGCGGCATCCTTTCGTGTCTGGCGTTGCCTGTCCGGAACGAAAAGAGACTGCTGGGCATCCTTAGCTTGTACTGGACGAGGAGCCACGCCTTCCAGGAAGAAACAGAGTTCCTGGAGGCCATTTCCGGCCTTCTTGCCGGGCCGCTGTTGCGGGCCGAACTCCGGGTCAACGTCGGGGACATAGTACACGTCTCCCAGGCCTCCGCCCACGCCCCGGTGATCGTGCGCCACTAACCCTGCCGCACAAAGGCAGGCTGCCGGGGCCGCGCCCCGCTAGAGGCGTAGCGATCTGTCGAGGGAATCGTTCATGCCCGGTTGCACAGGGCGCCACGATGAAAATAGCGCTTCTCAAAGGGAGGGGTTCAAATCCCCTGGAGTCCCCCTTAGTAAGGGGGATTTAGAGGAATTCTATTTTCAGGGGATAGAGACAAGCGGACACGCCCTCCCTCCACCTGAAGCTGCCCTCTGATGTTACGGAGACTCGCATCATACTGATTCCGGAAGGCCCGGTCTACAGGCGCGATCAGTCGACCTTGCTCTCGACCTTAAAGGAGAGCTTTACCTTGGCGCGGTAGGCCACGATCTTCCCGTCTTCAATCTGTATGTCGAGGTCCCTTACCTCAGCGATGCGCAGGTCCCGCAGGGTCTTGGCGGCCTGGTTCACGGCGGCCGCGGCTGCTTTCTCCCACGACTCCGTGGAGGTCCCCACCAGATCAATGAACTTGTAAACGCTCTCTGCCATATCAGCCTCCCTTTCATCGAGTGTGCTCAGCATACGCTGGCAACTTGGACTGCCGCAAGCCGCGAGGAGGGATGAAGAGGCGGGTAGTAGAAGCAGGCTTAACGGCTGTCAGGCGATGTTCTGAGGGACCTAAGTAGTAGGGATCCTATGCCTAATCTAACCCGCGGGGCGCTTCGTTGTCAATAGCCCGTTCGAGCCTGTAATAGATGACGTGAAGGCGCGTTGCTATGCGTCTCCACGCTGCCCAACGCCGTTGAGCCGCACCGTGCTGGGCGCTAGCGTCCCGCCATGTAGGGGCCAGCCGCCTTCGTGGGGAACAACTCCACGACCAACCCGTGGGTGTGGCGGGGGCTCAGCCACGCCGCTTTGAACGGGGTGTGATGGCTGGGCTCCTGGACCAGGGGCTCGACGCCCTTGGCTCTGAGGTCAGCGATTGCCTTGTCCATATCGTCCACCATGAAGCATACTGAGCGCAGCCCGTCGCCATGCTTCGCCAGGAAGGCGGTCAGAGGGTTCCTGGCATTCGTCGGGGACAATATGCCGATGTAGTTGCTGCCGATGGGGATTATGGCATTGCTGAAGCCTTCCTCAGGGTAGTCATGCCTCTGGTTCGGGCGCAGGCCCCATACGCGTTCGTAGAGGGCCACGGCCTTGTCCAGGTCCTTTACTATGTGATGTACGTGGCTTATCCTGGCTACCACTCCCGGTTTCGGCGCATCTTGCAGTCCCCATTGTTTCAAAGGGTCCACATCCAGTAGCTCGATCAGCACCCCCATAGTGGAACGGGGATGGACCCACGCCCGCCGTTGAAGCCCGTGCTCCAGAGGCGGCGCATCGCTGACCTCTACTCCCTTCTGACGCAACGAACGTACTTCCTTCTCCACATCATCCACCATGAAGACGATGTGGTAGATCCCCTCCCCCCGCCGTTCCAGAAAGCGCCCCAGGACGCCTGAGGGACCGGCTGGCTCCAGCATCTCGGCGAAGTTGGGCGGCGCCGGGAAGACGGCGTTATTTACCCCCTCGGGCGCGGAGCTGAACCTCTTGGCCAGGGGCATCCCCAGTAGCGAGGTATAGACCGGCGCGGCCTGGTCTATGCTCTTGACTGCGTGGCCGAAATTGGTTAGACCCTTGATCATAGTTCCTCCTCATTTCGTTCGGCCCCCCGGCAAGGGATGGGTCTGGCGCGAAGGACAGCTTCGACGGGGGGTACGGGTCGGACTGAGTAGAGTCCACCGGTTGTGGGTATGGCGCCTGACTAGGCCGAATTCTACAGTTTTTGTCGCCGGCTGTAAACACTTCGGTCATCCGCACATCGGACTGGCGTTCCAGGAGACGTCCGTTCTGCCCGGCAATAATGGGATATAATATCTGTCGTGGGAGAAGCTCCGACCACCAGCACCGGCAGAACAGTGGCACTGGTTGTTGCCTCATTATCCTCTTTCATAACGCCGTTCTTGAGCTCCGCAGTCAACGTGGCCCTGCCTTCCATAGGGAGAGAGTTCGCGCTGGATGCGGTGACGCTGGGATGGGTTGCCAGCTCATACCTTCTGGCGGCGGCGGTCTTTCTTGTCCCCTTCGGCAGGATAGGGGACATATATGGACGGAAGAGGGTCTTCGTATACGGGGCCATCGTCAATGCCGTATCTTCGCTCGTCCTGGCGCTTTCGCCTTCGGCTGCGGTGCTTATCTCGTTCCGGACCCTGCAAGGAATCGGCGGCGCAATGGGCGCCGGGACGAGTTTAGCCATACTGACCTCCATCTTCCCCGCCCGCGATAGGGGCAAGGTGCTGGGGATAAATGTCGCTTTCACCTACTTCGGCCTTTCCCTCGGCCCGACCTTCGGCGGACTGCTGACGCAGCACTTCGGATGGAGGAGTATTTTCTTCGCGACTGTGCTGCTGGGCATCGCCATTATCGTCGCCGTGTTGTGGAAGCTGCGCGGCGAATGGGCCGAAGCCAGGGGCGAGGATTTCGACCTTGTGGGATCGGTTGTCTACGGCCTGGCTCTGGTAGCCTTCATGTACGGCTTCACCATTCTGTCCGAGGCGCGGGGCGTCTGGGTGTTCGTTGCCGGTGTTATCGGCATGCTGGCCTTCGTCAAGTGGGAGACAATGACCAAAAGCCCGGTGCTGAGCATCAGCCTCTTCAAAGACAACATCGCCTTCTCGTTTTCCAATCTGTCAGCGTTGATCAATTATAGCGCCACTTTTGCGGTTGGGTTCCTTCTCAGCCTGTACCTCCAGTACATAAAAGGGTTCAGCCCGGCCCATGCCGGGGTGGTCCTGGTAGCCCAGCCCGTGGTAATGGCCGCCCTTTCTCCTCTTGCCGGCAGGTTGTCGGACAAGCTACAGCCGAGGCTGATCGCCTCTCTGGGCATGGCGACGACTACCCTGGGACTGGCTATGCTGGTCTTCCTGGGGCCTGACACGGGCCTCGGGTTCATCCTGGCTAGTCTGGGTATCCTCGGTCTGGGCTTTGCCTTCTTCTCTTCGCCCAATACCAATGCCGTGATGAGCTCCGTAGAGAACAGGTTCTACGGGGTAGCTGCCGGCACGCTGGGGACGATGCGGGCCACCGGGCAGACCCTGAGCCTGGGGGTGGTGATGTTGTTGTTTGCCGTTCTTGTCGGCAAGGTGCAGATAACCCCCGAGTACTACCCGTTGTTTCTGAAGAGCACCCGCATCGCCTTCATTACGTTCGCCGTCCTCTGTCTCGGAGGCATATTCGCCTCCCTCGCCAGGGGCAAGACGCGGTGAGGGCCAACGGGCGACTGTCTCTGTAGCGGCAATTCATGAATTGCCGCTACACAGGAATCCCTGTTGACGAAAACCCCGCCGGCTGATACCCTGTTACCATATTTTTCGGCGAGAGGCATCTCCGGAGATAGCATGAATTCGACTTCCAGGCTGCCCTTTCACTACGGATGGGTGGTAGTCATCGCCGGGTCGCTGCTGGTGCTGATCAACAGCAGCCTTTTCCTCACCTTCGCTGTATTCCTGGACCCCATCTCCCAGGCCACCGGCTGGAGCCGGGCCGAGGTCTCCGGCGCCTATGCTCTTCATTGGATGGTGGGCGCTGTGTCCGTTTTCGGGATCGGGTGGTTCACCGACCGGTTCGGGACACGCCGCGCCCTGTTCCTTGGCGCCTTGCTCAATGCGGTGAGCCTGGCCCTGGCCGCGCGTTCCGGCGCCCTGTGGCAGCTCTACCTGTTCTACGGCGGGCTGTTCGGCGTCTCCCGCAGCACCTTCCTCGTGCCCATCCATGTCACCATCGGCATGTGGTTCCGAAAAAGGCTGGGGATCGCCATGGGGATAGTCAGCGTGGCCATGGCATTGGGACCGTTGCTGCTGTCCCCGGTGATACGCTATCTGATAGACGTGACCGACTGGCGCAACACCCTGCTGCTTCTCGGCCTGGCCAGCGGCGTGTTGATGGTTATCTGTAGCTGGTTCATTCGCGACCAGCCCGACGACCTGGGGTTGAGGGCCTACGGCGAAGCCGAGGCCGCCGTTGCCCGGGCGGAGGTACGTCCGGAACAGCGCCCCATGTTCTATCAAGCGGACAGGCCCGACTTCTTCCGCTACGCGGCTAAGACCCAGCCATTTGGGTTGATGATACTTGTCCACTTCCTGGGATGTGTGAGCCACTCCATCCCGCTGACCCACGTGGTGGCGATGGCTACTGACAAGGGCATCGCCCCCATGGCCGCGGCTACCATCCTCAGCCTGATGTCCCTGTTCAGCATGGCCAGCAGCTTTGGCTTCTCCGTCCTGGCCGACGTCGCCGGAGGCAAGAAGTCGCTGGCCCTGGCGCTTTTCCTCCAGGCCGGCGGCATACTGATCCTGCTGGGAAGCCACGACCTGTGGATGTTCTACCTTTTCACCGTCGTGTTTGGTCTGGGGTACGGGGGCGAGATGGTGGCCTTCCCTATCCTCAACCGGCAGTACTACGGGAATGCTCCGATCGCCAAGGTCTACGGCGCCCAGATGGTCGGCGCTGGCCTGGGGATGGCCGGCGGGGCGTATTTGGGTGGCCTTCTCTTTGACCTGGCGGGCAACTACACCTGGGCGATCTGGGGCGCGGCCATCATCGGCTATCTGGGACTGGCAAGCACGTTCAGGCTGGCTTCGCCATTTGGCAAGCCGGCGGTCAAGGCGGAGGCCCGGACCTTGCCGCCTATGCCCTGAAAGCTAGAAACGTCCTCTTGCTCTCTCCCTGGCCTTGCTCCACAAAGTCGATCGTAACTGGTGTACCCACCTTGATCCCCACCGGATTCTGAGCTTCGACGTTTAGAATCCGGGCGCTTACCTTTGGCCCTTCATCCAACTGCACGATACCCGAGCAGTAGGGGTTCTTCCGGTCGTAGCCTGCCTGTGTCATGAGGGTCGGGCCGACATGTATTGTCGTAAAAGCCACCAGCTTGCCCTTACCCTTGAGAGCCGTCCACTCCACATCGGACCCGCCGCACTCAGGGCACAGCGGCCGCGGGGGAAGGTGAATTGCCCCACACTTCTTGCATTTTGAACCCATCAGCTTCTTTTGATTGAGCAACTGTTGAAAAGCTGCTGAGGTGATTTCCATTGTTTATCTCCTCTCGAATATGTGGACTGCACAGGTGCCGCCCGTGGCGCCGACATTGTGAGTCAGAGCCAGGGGAACGTCGACAGGCACCTGGCGAGGCCCGGCCTTCTTCCTCATCTGAGACCACACCTCTACTACCTGGCCCACGCCGGAAGCTCCCACCGGATGGCCCTTGCTCTTAAGCCCGCCCGAGGTATTTATGGGCTTTGGCCCGTCCCGTTTAGTGTACCCCTCCGAGGCGCACGCTGCGCCCTTTCCTGGCGCAAAGAATCCCAGGTCCTCCGTGGCCATAACTTCGGCGATGGTAAAGCAGTCATGGACCTCGGCAATCCGAATGTCCGCGGGCTTGACCCCGGCCATCTCATATGCCTCTCTGCCGGCAAGCTGGGCCGCGTAAACGGACGAAAGGGATGCCCTTTCGTGGAGGGCATGGTCGCTGGCCTGTCCTGAGCCAATGATATGGATCGGTTCGTCGGTGAAGTTCCTGGCAATATCCTCTGCCACCAGAAGGGCGCAGGCTGCCCCATCGCTGATGGGCGAACAGTCAAACAGCCTCATCGGCCAGGCAACGACGGGATTGGCGGCGGGGTCTCTCATGAAATCCATCTCATCCTTCCACGTCGGGACCGGCTGGCCTTTCTCTTTGGCCCGGGCGACGCGGCTCTTCATCAGGTCGCTTATGGAGCCAAACTGGGCCTTGGGATTCAGGGCGCCGTTCGAGTGGTTCTTTATGCCCACCCTCATGAAGTCCTCGGGTGTTGCCCCATATTTGGCCATATAGGCCGTGGCCATAGCCGCATAGAGGCCGGGGAAGGTGAAACCAGCCGGCGCCTCATAGACCACATCGCTCGCCGCGGCCAGAATATCGGTCACCTTATCGGTGGGAAGGTCAGCCATCTTCTCCACGCCCGTTACCAGCACCACATCGTAAAGCCCGGAAGCTATAGCTATCACCCCTTGCCTCAGAGCTACTCCGCCCGAGGCGCAGGCATCCTCCACCCGGGTGGCTGCGATAGGGACCAGCCCCAGCCAGCTAGCCATTATGGGGGCGGTGTGGATCTGGTTCTCGAAAAGGTCGCTGGAACCGTTGCCTTCATACAAAGCCTGGATATCCTTAGGGTTCAGGCCCTTGTCCACATTCTTTTGAAGCTCCTGGTAAGCCTCTACCATGAGCTCCCTGGAATTCTTGTCCTTGAAGGCGCCAAACTTGGACATCCCAGCGCCCACCAGGGCCACGCCTCTCCCCAGCTTCCGCTTTCTTGTTGGCATTCAGTCACACTCCCGTTTCTGCTGAAAGATAGCTGGCACGCTCTAACGCCGGAACATTCATTCCGAGCCGCTCGAAAACCAGCACTATCTTGAATTTTACCTTATTAAGCCATGCCAGTAAACCGCGGGTTGGTACGCTACTTGACGCCAGCTTCCCGTTTCATTAGACTTACTCTCGGCCTAATCCGGTTCCCGACAGCCCTCCTTCAGAAAGCGAGAACCTATCATGGGATACACCATCGGCATAGATACGGGCGGCACGTTCACCGACTGCGTGGTGGTGGATGACGCCGGCCACCTCACCATAGGCAAGGCCCTATCCACCCCCAGGGACTTCTCCCAGGGGGTCATCGATAGCCTCGGAGATGCTGCGGCCACCCTCGGCCTGACCGCGGAGCAGCTCCTGCAGAACACGGATGTGTTCGGCCACGGCACGACGGTCGCCACCAACATGCTCCTGATGCACACCGGCGTGAAGACCGGCCTGATAACCACCCGGGGTTTCGAGGATACGATGTTCATCGGCCGCGTGCACCAGAAGGTGGCCGGCCTCAAGGAGAGCGACATCACCTACGTGGTGAAGCTGGACAAGGCTGCGCCGCTGGTCAGCCGGCAGCGGGTGCGTGGGGTGACCGAACGGGTGGACTACCAGGGCAAGGTGCTGGTGCCCCTGGACAAAGCCGATGCGGCTGCGGCCATAGATGCCCTGGTTAAGGACGGCGTTGAGGCCATCGCCATCTGTCTGCTGTGGTCTTTCATGGACCCGCAACACGAGCAAGAGATCAAGGCGATGGCGCGCCAGTCCTATCCCAATCTATTCGTTACCGCCTCCAGCGACCTGTCGCCCCGCATGGGCGAGTACGAGCGCATGGCCACCACCGTCCTCAACGCCTACCTGGGACCGGTGAGCTACCGCTACTTCCAGGCGCTGGACGAAAGGCTGCGCCGGCTCGGCCTGAAAAGCTCGCTGCTCATGATGCAGTGCAGCGGCGGCGTGCTGCCCATAGATGAGTTGAAGGAAAAGGTCATCTATACTCTGGGCTCCGGTCCCGTGGGCGGCGTCAGCGGCGCCCGTTTCCTGGGGCAATTGCTCGGCCACAGCAATATCTTGTGCACCGACGTCGGCGGCACCAGCTTCGATGTCGGCCTGGTGGCCCAGGGCGAGTTCGAGTACTCGCGAGAGGCGGTTATCGATAAGTACCATACCCAGATACCCACTGTGGACGTGGCCTCGATCGGGACGGGCGGGGGCAGCATCGCCTGGATCGAGCCGGTGACCGGGGTGCTGCGGGTAGGCCCGCAGAGCGCCGGGTCTGAACCTGGTCCCGCCTGCTACGACCGCGGCGGGGAGTTGCCGGCCCTCACCGATGCCAGCCTCATCCTGGGCTACATTAACCCCGACTACTTCCTCGGCGGCAAAATGCGCCTCAACCCGAAACGGGCCTTCGACGCGGTGGAAGACAAGATAGCCGGACCGCTGGGAAAGGATGTGCACCAGGCGGCAGCCGGCATATTCAAGATAGCTACATCGCAGCTTGCCGACCTGGTGCGCAAGGTGAGCATCGAGCGGGGCTACGACCCGCGGGATTTCGTCATGCTGGTTTATGGCGGCGCCGGTCCCCAGTACGCCGGCGTGTACGGGGCCGATATCGGCGTCAAGGGGATCATCATACCTCCGCTGGCAGCAGCCTTCTCCGCCTTCGGCGTGGCCGCGTCCAGGGTCTCGGCCTTCTACTCCCAGTCTTTGCCCCTGCCGGTGCCTACCGATGTGGAAAGGCTCAAGCAGATCTACACGGGCCTGGAGCGAAGGGCCGGCGAGGAGCTGACCAGGGCGGGGCTAAAGGGCAGAGACATCTCGTTGTTGCGTTTCGTGGAGATGCGCTACCGGCGGCAGGTGCACGTGGTCAGGGTGTCGCTTTCTGAGAAGCCGCTGAGCGCAGCCTCCATGGACGACATCGTTGCCAGATTCGAACAGCGGTATGAAGAGCTGTACGGTAAGGGGTCGGGCTTTCGACAGGGCGGCATCGAGATGGTGAACTACATCGTGATGGGCGTCGGCGGTACCAGATTCCCATCCCTGCGGAAATACCCCCGGGGCGGCAGCGACCCGGCCCCGGCGCTCAAGAGCCGGCGGCGGGCGTACTTCGAGAAGCATGGCGGTTTTGTGGACACCGATGTATTCGAGATGGACAGGCTCCAGCCCGGTAATGCAATAGCGGGCCAGGCCATCATAGAGGCCCCCACGACCATCGCCGTTATCCACCCCGGGCAGCACGCCAGGGTAGACGAGTACAAGAATGTTATTATCGAGATGGGGACACAAAAGTAGGGCCCGTGGGGCGAAGGTTGCATATTCTTTTTTGTGGAGCCATCTTTCAAAGGGCGTGGGAGTCGGCATGACAATAGCTGACGAAATACGAATACTTGCTACGCGCTACGCTGAGGAATTGAAAAAACAGATTGCTCATCGCGTGGAAGAAATGGAACACGATGATACGTCATACTATCTTATTTACACAGTCTTAGGCGTTTCTAATAAAGAGGGCAAACTGATAGACGTTTACCAGAATAAGGGACGGTTTCTGTACAATTATGCAGGAGCGTTCTCAGAGGAGGCTGCGAAACTCTGCTTCAAGTACAAGTTTCCAGCCGCGGCGGGGCTGCGCATTGCCAACACGGAAGGAAGCAGACCGAAAACGTTTGAGATAGATTGCGTGATCGAGAATGACGCAATAGAGATCAAGTGGCGCGACGCGACGACTGACGGAGACCATATTACGAAGGAGCACACCAGAATCAAGGCCATTAGCAGGGCTGGTTACATACCAATACGTGTCATGTTTTACTATCCGAATAGGGTACAGGCCATGAGAATCCAGGAAGCGATACAAGCCATTTATGAAAGCCTTGGTGGTCAGTATTATCAGGGTGACAATGCGTGGAAGTACGTTGAAGCCAAAACCACCGTGAATCTCAAGGGTATCTTGCAGGCGCTCGCCAAGGAACGGGAGGGGAACAAGAATGGAAGCTGACGTGTATCTAGGCGATTGTCTGGAAATACTAACAAAGGTTCCCGAGAATAGCGTAGACCTCGTGTACCTGGATCCACCATTTTTTACGGGAAACACCCAAAAGCTGACCACCAGGGACCGAACCCAGCGGTTTCAATTCTCTGACGTTTGGAGAAGCACAAACGAATATGCCCAGTTCCTACATCCCAGACTCTGCGAGATGAAACGTGTACTCAATTCCACAGGCTCGATCTTCCTCCATTGCGACCGAAATGCGTCGCACATTGCCAGGTTCCTGTTGGATAACGTCTTCGGGGAAGAAATGTTCAGTTCAGAGATAATCTGGCAGTACAGGAGATGGTCAAGCGGCGAGAGACGCCTGTTGCGGGCGCACCAAAACATTCTGTTCTACACGAAGTCACAAGAATACAAGTTCAATACGATGTTCGTGCCGTACTCACCGGCGACCAATGTCGATCAAATACTCCAGAAGCGGGCTAGAGACGAATATAACAAATCGATCTATGCGATAGACGAAAACGGGGAGGCCGTTTTCAATGGAAATAAGAAAGGCGTGCCACTTGGCGACGTCTGGGACATACCATATCTGAATCCGAAGGCAAAGGAGCGGGTAGGCTATCCAACGCAAAAGCCCATCTTACTACTAGAAAAGATTATCCGACTTGTGACCGATGAGAACGACCTCGTGCTGGATCCATTCTGTGGGTCGGGAACTACTCTCATTGCAGCACGGCTGCTCAACCGAAGATGTATCGGCATAGACAATTCGCCGGACGCCATACGTATTACTCAAGAACGGCTCCGGTCACCCTCGAGCTCCAGGTCTTGTCTCATGGAAGAGGGTAGGGGGGCGTACGAGAATACGGATAAATACGCTCTTGCTCATTTGAGCGGACTAGACATAATCCCAGTTCAGAGGAACAGCGGAATAGACGCGTTCATCAAATGTGATGCCGCAAATGGCACGGTCCCGATCAGAGTCCAAAAGCCGAACGAACCCCTCGGACAAGCTGCCCTGGCGCTCTACACCGCTTCCAAAACAAAACATCCTTCATTGATGATTCTGGTGTCAACACAACAGGAGATGGAACTCGCAAGTACGGTATCAATACCTGGGATGATAGTCGTTGACTCAGCTTCCAAGGTAATCACGCGAGCCGTGAAGGATGCGCTAATCGGCGTAAGATCGAAGCGTTGATTTGTTCGGGCAAGATCCAGGAGATTTTGCAGATCCTTGCGGCTTCGCTTGCCAGTGCAGCTTAGACAACAGGAGATACAATGGACAAGCTTGACCCCGTCACCTTTGAGGTTATCCGCCACCGGCTGTGGGCCATCAACGACGAGGCCGGCACCACCATCAAACTCATCTCCGGTTCCCCGGTGGCCAACGAGGCCTACGACTTCAATACCGGCATCCTCTCGGCCAGCGGCGACATGGTCATCATGGGCATCTACATCAGCAGCCATGCCTGCGTGCAGGGCGAGGTCATCAAGCACGTCCTCGAGGAATACCAGGAGAACCCGGGCATCAATGAAGGCGACGTTTTCCTGTGCAATGACCCCTATTACGGCGCCCTGCACCAGCCGGACATCACCGTGGTCGCTCCCATCCACTGGCAGGGCAAGCTGATGGGCTGGTGCGGTTGCACCCTGCACTTTATCGACGTCGGCGGACCGGTGTCGGGGGGATGGGCGGTGGGGGCCGCTTCAGTCCATGACGAGGCCCCGGTCATGCCGCCCTTCAAGCTCGTCGAGGGGGGCGTCCTGCGGAAAGACCTGGAGAAGCTGGTGGTGCGCCGCTCCCGCTTCCCCGAGATCTTCTCCCTGGACCTGCGCTCGCAACTGGCAGCCATCAACGTGACCAGGGAACGTTTCCGCAAGCTGGTAGAGGCCTACGGCCCCGATGCCGTGGAAGCCACCATCGACGGCATCATCGACTACGTCGATGCCCGGTTCCGCTCCCGGCTCAAGGACCTGCCCGACGGCATCTACCGCCATACTGCTTACATTGAACACGACGGCCTGCAGGACAAGGTCTATGCCTGTCCCCTCACACTGACGAAGCGGGACGACAAGCTAGTCCTGGACTATACCGAGGCGTCCGCCCAGGCGCCGGGCCTCATCAACGCCTGCGTCGGCGGGCTGAAAGGGGCGGTGCTATCCTTTGCCTTGCCCATGCTGTGCTACGACATACCCTGGTGCCCGGCGGCGGTCCTCCGTTCGCTGGAGTTCCGCACGAAGCCCGGCACGATTGTGGATGCTACCTGGCCGGCGGGGGTAAGCTCGGCCACTGCCGCCGCGCTGTGGGCGGCCAGAGTCGATGTGAACGTCTGCCTGGCCCGGATGATGGCTGCCAGTCCCAAATACCGGGACCATGTCATGTCCACCTGGAGCGGCGCCTTCGCCATATGGACCTTCGATGCCCAGGGCCGCCAGGGCGGGCGGGTCGGCGGCATGGCCATGGACCTGCTGGGCGGGGCCGGGGCCAGAAGCGACAGGGACGGCATCAACACCGGAGGCATCCTGTCCTCCCTCACCCTGAGCGTCGGCAATGTGGAAACGTATGAGTTCCTTTATCCCCTGCTGTACCTCTATCGCCACGAGCTGGCTGACAGCGGCGGTGCGGGCATGTTCCGTGGCGGCGTGGCCGGGGCCAGCGCCCTGGCGCCATACGGCACGTCGGCGCCGATGAGCATCGTCGCCTTCACCCACGGCATGGAGCAGCCGCCTTCGGCCGGGGTCAGTGGGGCTTATCCCGGCGGCACCGGGCAGTATCACCTGAAACGGAAGACCAATGCGGCGCGACTGCTGGGCCAGGGCAGGCTGCCCCAGGATATGGAGGAGTTGGAGGGCCAGACCGAGCCCGTGCCACCCAAAACCAGGAGCTACCTGGGCACCGAGGACGTAATGCAGACCACCCAGCCCGGGGGAGGCGGCTACGGCGACCCCCTGGAACGGGCGCCGGAGCTGGTGGCCGAGGATGTCAGGAACGGGCTGGTATCGTTGAGGGCGGCGGAACACGTCTACGGCGTGATGATGAGCCGCCGGCTGAAGGTGGGGCCAAAGTCCACGCAGAAACGCCGGCAAGCCATCCGGGCCGAACGCCAGAAGCACTCGGCCCCGGGGACTGCCCCCGAGTTGCCTCAGGGCGAGGCGGAATTCCTCAAGCCCATGAGCTACTACCTGGACATTGTGAGGAAGGAAGGACGGGCCTACGTCCGCTGCCACAAATGCCAGCGAATCGTAGCCCCGGCGGACCTGAACTACAAGAATTACCTGCCGGTGGGCGAGTTCACCGCTGACCGGGGGAGCATCGGACTGGCGCCGGGCATGCGCAATGACCGCTTTGTGCTCCGGGAGTTCTACTGCCCCGGCTGCTGGACGATGTTGGAGACAGAGGTCAATCTGAAGGACTCCCCGTTCATCTGGGACGTGCAGTTGGAGGTGTAGGGTGGTCTGCCGCTGCCCTCCGCCGACTACAAGCGACCGAACCGGCGCCTTGGCGGCGGTAACGCGCGGGCAATCTGTAGGGGCAGGCCTTGTGCCTGCCCTGTCACGGGCGACCACGAGGGCGCCTGTTCCAACGTATTCCTGACCAGATAGCGGTAGCCAACCTGAGGCATGGAGGAGATGGCCCGGCAACGCGTCGTTCCAGCCCCGTATCGGTGTACGGGGTAAACTCCGGCCCCGATGCATCGGGGGCCCCGCAGTAGTCACGTCTCCTGGATTCCGGCTCGGTGGCCGGAATGACAGGTGGGGGAACGCCTCTCGCTATCTGTCTAAGTACGGGTGCTCAAGGCATTTTGGCGGAACGAGCGACCACGAGGGGCGCCCCAGCTAGACCGGAACCACCGCCGCGGTCCCCCTATTTCTTCCTCTCATGCCCGGGGTACAGCACGACGCTTTCCTGTTCCCTTGGGTCGCTGCGGGTCACCACCGCCATCGCCGGCTCCTTGTCATCCAGGTTGAATGGCTGATGGGGTACGTTCGGCTCGATGAACAGGAAGTCGCCCGCCTCCATAACCATCTCCTTCTCCAGCCGCTTCCCATAGCGCGTTACCGTCCGGCCCTTGATCAGGTATATGGCGCTTTCGTGGTCCCGATGGAAGTGCGCCTCGGCGTGGCCGCCGGGCGGGATGATGATCAGATTCAAGGAGATGCGCTTCGCCCCGACGTTCTCGGCGCTTATGCCCACGTAATAGGGTAAACCCTGTTTGGACATGGACTCTTCGGTCGCCCGCACCAGCGAGACGCCATCACCGGGCTTCACTTCCATATCAACCCTCCTTGACTGCTTAGGCGGATACCCTGCTTTTGAGTATTCTATCACCTTGTAGGCGGAGGCGAATAGCCAAACGCAAATGATTTTTCGACACTTGGGAAAAAATTCCTTGCGCTTTCCGGTTCTTTGTGATACGATTACGCAAGCTGTAACAACTTCAAATCCCTGCGCCCTGTGGCAGTCCCTCCCCTCATCCTCCCCGGACTCGTTGGGCCCATGCAGCAACCGGCGCGGCGCCGTTTGTCATCTGACCAGTGGCTCACCGCGTGCCCATCGACTTGTCGATACTAATCGTCTTAAAATAACATGGACTCAGAAAACATTACCCGAGGCTGTCCGAAATTGTCATTCTGGAGCGAAGCGAAGAATCTCAGGGCTGGGGGCGTTTTCGGACAGCCTGTATAGACTATTATGAGACCATTAGT
>JACQTY010000195.1 GCA_016210545.1 Chloroflexota bacterium | reverse complement strand
GACTCTAGGGTGAACGAAGCTCGCTTCAGGTGCACATGCGTATTTTCGATAGTAAAGGATACTCTATCCCTGGGCTTCACCCCCAATATACGCCGTACCTCCGCAGGGATGGTCACCTGTCCTCGCTGTGTGATTGTTGTGGTGATCTCTTTCATTAGATGTCTCCTCAATGATTCACTATCCTTTCATTGATATTATAGCAAATCATTGCTCGGCCACACAGCCCGTGGCCCGGGCAAATGCTGTAGTTGCCTGATTTATCAGGCGAGACGCGTTCAATCCCCGAAGCATCACTGCCCAATGAATTGGGCAACTACAGAACCACCACCCTGTTGTCGGGTCGCTAAAGGTAGTAGGCGGCTTCACACCCTGAAATTCTCGTGCTTCCTCTCGGGTAACTGCTGCTGCCTGTCCCCCAGCCAGCGCAGAGCTTTAACCAGGTAGGCGCGGGTATCGCGCGGGTCTATGAAGTCCTGCACCGCCTCCCGGATGAGCATGTCCAGCCCTCGCTCCATCTCGGCGATACGCTTCTTCTCTTGCTCCTTGCGTTTCGCCTCGTCGGCTATGGCCTTTAGCTCCCGGCCATAGATGATAGCCACTGCTCCCGCTGCCCCCATCAGCCCCGGCTCGAACGTCGGCCAGGCCACGTGCAAGTCCCCCATCATCATCTGGCCGGGCATGGCCAGCCCCCCGCCCCCGTAGCGCTTGCGGATGGAGACTGTCACACGCGGCACAGTAGCCTCGGTATTGGCCTGTAATACGCCACAGCCGTGCCGTATCAGACCCCGTACCTCCTCCTCCACAGCCGGCAGGAAGGCGGGAGTATCGCACAGCCAGATAAGGGGTATGTTGAAGGCGTCGCAGAAGCGAACAAAGCGGGAAAGCTTATCGGCGGCGTCCAGCGTCATACAGCCGGCGCGGTCCTGGGGGTTATTGGCCAGCAGCCCGACGGTCTGTCCGCCCAGCCGGGCCAGCCCGGTGATGAGGTTCTTCGCCCAGTAGCGCTTCACTTCGAAGAAGAAGCCGTTGTCCACGATCAGCGAGATAAGCTTGTACATGTTGTAGGGCTTGTTGGAGTCCACGGGCGCCAGCTCCAGCAACTCCTCGGCTCGTCCCGATGCGTCGGGATCGTCCCCCGTATCTACGACGGGAGGCTTCTGGGTGTTGTTCCGGGGGAGCAGGCCCAGTAGGTCGCGGCACTTCTGAAGGCAATCGTCCTCGTTTTCGGCGAAGACGTCGCAGACGCCGGTGACCCTGGCATGGACGTTCCAGGCATCGCCGATGTCTTTGCCAGTCAGTCCTTCGGGCGGCGGAGCCAGGTGCATATAGCTGGTATCCCGCACCATGAACACGAAATCGGCCATAGCGGCTACAAGGGCCATCTCGCCGGTGCACGGCCCCATTACCAGCGAAATTTTGGGGATGACGCCGGAGGCGGTGGTCTGGAACCATGACATGGTCTCGGTCCCGTAGAAGGCGGGGTACTGGATAGCATCCTGGGCGCGGATGCCCGGGGAATCAAAGATGCCGACAATCGGCGTGCGGGCCTCCAGGGCGTTGCGCATGACCATGTTGATCTTGCGGGCGTGGACGGTACCCATCGTACCATCCATGACCGATGCATCCTGGGCGTAGACGGTCACCGGACAGGAGTGGGCCAGCCCGTGCCCCACCACCACCCCATCGCCCCGCCCGTTCTCCTCGCCGATGGGAAAGCCCGTCTCATAGGGGCGATGCCAGCTATCCAGCTCCTGGAGGCTCCCCCTATCGAGCAACTTGCTCAGCCGTTCTCTGGCAGTCTGCTTCCCTTGCTGGTGCAGCTTCTCCACCGCCGCCGGGTCGCCTTGCTGGATGAGCTTTCTTTCCTGGGACAGCACGTCCAGCTTGGCCGCCATGCTCCTGGACGTCTTGAAAGTCTTTCGGAGTTCTTCCCATCTTTCAGAGGATGGTTGAGTGGTCATGACTCACCCCTTTTTGTTGTGTCTTGTTCCGCTATATGCAGTCTAGGCGAATTGGAACCCAGAGCCAATTCTTGAATTGCGTGCCATTCGAAAATGGACCGCGCCGCGGCTTCTGGCTGTAGGGGCAGGCCTTGTGCCTGCCGCGGGGCGACCACAAGGGTCGCCCCTACGCGCAACGATGACTGCGCATTCGACGGTACACCGTGTTTGTTGGGATCCCTGGCACGCTGGCTTGGCGAGGTATCGCGTAATTGGACTAATCCCCTATGCCCCAGGTTTCAACCTGGGGTCGGGAGAAGCCCCTACCCTATCGCCTGTCTCAACCGCGTAATAAACTCTTTAACCTTACCGTAGCTGCTGTCTTCCTTTATCAACTGGATGAGGCGGCTGCCGACAATAACGCCGTCGGCGACTGCCGCCGCCCGCTTCGCCTGTTCCGGCCCGGAGATGCCGAACCCAATGGCCAGGGGAAGGTCTGTCTTCGCCCTCACCCGCACCACGAAGTCCTCCAGTCCGGCGGCAAGCTGCTGTCTCGCCCCGGTGACGCCGGTGAGCGATACCAGGTAGATGAAGCCGCGGCTGTGGTCAGCCACTAGCTTGATGCGGCTATCGCTGCTATTGGGGGCCAGTAGATAGATGAGGTCCAGCCGGTGCCGCTGCGTCGCCGCCTCGAGCTCGGCGCCCTCGTCGGGAGTCAGGTCGGGCACTACGAAGCCATCCACGCCGGCCATCTCGGATGTGTGGCAGAAAGCCTCCAGACCGTAGTTCAAAATCGGGTTGTAGTATCCCATGAAAAGGAGCGGTATCGAGACCTTCCTTCGCAGCTTGCCCGTAGTCTCCAGGCACTTCTGGGGCGTGATCCCATTCTGCAGGGCGTGGAACGAAGCCTCCTGGATTGTGGAACCATCGGCCAGCGGGTCGGAGAACGGTATCCCCAGCTCCACCATGTCCACGCCCCACTCCTCCAGCCGGGGTACAAGCTCCAGGCAGGTCTCCAGCTTCGGGTAGCCGACGGTCAGATAGGCAATGAGTGCTTTATGGCCCTCGAATGCCTGAGCGATACGGCTTTGCGCGCCGGCTTGCCGGGTACTCATAGCTTCACCCCCAGGGCCTCGGCCACGATGTGCATATCTTTGTCGCCGCGCCCTGAGAGGTTTATCACGACCAGCTTGTCCTTTTCGAGCGTGCGCGCCAGTTGCGCGGCGTGATAGATGGCGTGGGATGACTCCAGCGCCGGGATGATGCCCTCCATGACGGAAAGCATCTTGAACCCATCGAGGGCCTGGGTGTCGTTGATTGCCACGTACTGGACGCGGCCGATTTCCTTCAGATAGCTGTGCTCAGGGCCGACGCCGGGGTAGTCCAGGCCCGCCGATATGCTGTGTGTCTCCTTTATCTGTCCCGCCTCGTCCTGGAGGAGGTAGGACCGCGCCCCGTGCAGAACGCCGGGCCTGCCGCCCACCAGGGACGCGGCGTGCTGGCCGGTCTCCAGCCCCTTCCCCGCTGCCTCCACCCCTATGAGTTTCACCGAGCTATCCCCGATGAAGGGGTAAAAGATGCCCATGGCATTGCTGCCGCCTCCTACGCAGGCGACGATGTAGTCGGGCAACCGCTTGTATTCCGACAGCGCCTGTTCCCTGGTCTCCTGCCCGATGACCGACTGGAAGTCCCGCACCATCGCCGGGTAGGGGTGGCCGCCCACCACGGAGCCGAGAAGGTAGTAGGTATCCCGCACATTGGTTATCCAGTCGCGGAATGCCTCGTTGATGGCGTCCTTGAGGGTCTTGCTGCCTGAGGCAACGGGTCTCACCTCGGCCCCCATCAGCCTCATGCGGAAAACGTTGAGCGACTGGCGCTGCACGTCGATCTCACCCATGTACACGATGCACTGCAAGCCCAGCCGGGCGCAGACGGCGGCCGTGGCCACACCATGCTGGCCGGCCCCCGTCTCAGCTACAACGCGTTTTTTCCCCATGCGCAGCGCCAAAAGGCCCTGTCCCAGGGCGTTGTTTATCTTGTGGGCGCCGGTGTGGGCCAGGTCCTCCCGTTTGAGGAGTATGGTTGCGCCGCCGAGGTGGGCGGAAAGCCGGGGCGCTTCGTACAACGGCGTAGGCCGGCCAATGTAGACCCTGGCCATGGAGTGGAACTCATGCCAGAAGGCAGGGTCGGATTTGGCTTTTGCATACGCGGCGGACAGTTCATCGAACGCTGGTACCAGCGTCTCGGGTACGAATCTGCCCCCGAAGGCGCCGAAGTAACCCCGTTCATCGGGAAGTTGCGTAGTGGTCAATGTCACTCCATTTCAGACCTCACCCCCCGACCCGTCGAAGGCAGGCCAAAGGGCAGGATGCACATCCTACTTGTGAGCGCCGTACTGGAATCCCCCTTCGCCCCCTTTAGTAAACTGACCCTTACCCATAATCGGGCTTGCTGGACACAGAGGGTTTCTGACAATGTGGAACACTGATACCTGTCATCACCGTAATCCATGGATTGTCTTCAGATAGAAGAGGCAACCCACAAGTCCTCTCTCCCTCGACGGGAGAGAGTGAGAGAGAGGGTGAACGCCCCCTCTCCTTAATCCTCTGGGACGTGGGATACAACTGCACTGCTTCCGAATCTCCGCCATCGATCGGAATGATGGTTCTTACGATCACTTGACCGTCGTCGTATGTTACGCTGTCCACGAGCAGCCGCAGTAGCTCCCTGCGCTCGATGAAGTTCATTCCGTCGAGCCCCTGGCCGACTCGACGGGCGAACTCTTCCACTCTTCCACGGTAGGTTAACGCTCTGTCCAGGCGCTCCAGTTGTTGCCCCAAATCTATTTGGCGCTGCTCGGCTGTCGCCTGTTCCCGGGTGACGCGCTCTTTCTCCTCCGCCATCATGAAATCAGCGTAGAAGCCCTTCCGGTAACCCTCTACTAGTCTCCGCTCTTCCAACGGGATCTCCTGGAGTCGCTTGATTATTTGCTTTAGCTCACTCTGCAATGCCTCGCGGGTAATCGAGTTGGGGCGAGTTAGTTTTTCCAGTTCCTCTATCAGCAACTCCGGCTGTTTCAGGAGCGACGTAACTGTGTTCCACACAACAGCTTCCAGAGTCGCCCCGTTCACCCACTTGCATGAGCATGGCAGCAGTTGCCCGTTGTCGTCTATGGGAGCGTGAGAACTCAGGCTCTTAACGCAATAGTAGAAGTACCTCCCCTGATGGGTGCGTCCGGACATGGCGCTGCCGCAGGCATGCCTTATTAGTCCCGACAAGAGGTATTCCCGTTTAGCATTGCGGCTGGCCAGACGCAGGTTCTCCTCTATCCGTTTCTGGGCAGCATCGAACATTTCCCGGGAGATAATGGGGGGAATTGTCACCATGATCTGCTCTCCCCGGGGGCGCTGGACATTCCTGATCGTAGCCTTCTTCCCTGGCATGGCTGATATCTTTTCGCTCCGCCAGCGGTTCTGCCACAGGACTCCAGTATAGGCCTCGTTACGCAACAGCCTCCCCAAGAAGCTGAGATACCACTGTCTCCCATCCTCCGGCCGCTTTATCCCCATCCTGTTGAGCCTGTCAGCCAGCTTTATCATGGACAGGTGCTCCTGGGTGTAGAGGTAAAAGACCAGCCGCACCACCTCGGCCTCTGGCTCATCGATAGTCAGGGTTGATGTCGCCGGGTCGTAGCGGTAGCCAAAGGGCGCCGCCACACGACTGATTACCTTCCCCTGGCGTGCCTTCTCCAGGCGGCCGCGGATAGTTCGCTCCCTGATCTTGGCCCGTTCATACTCGGCCACTGCGCCCCGCATGGCAAAGAACATCTTGCCCTCCGGCGAGGCGTCGGTATCCTGGGTTATGAACTCCACACAAGCGCCAGCGCGTTCGAACTCGTCCGTAAGAAGCAAGAGGTCGGAGAGATTGCGAGAAAGCCGGTCAGGGTCATAGCACAGAATCGCATCCACATGCCCTCCCTTGACGGCTTGGCGGAGACGGCCCAAGGCGGGGCGCTCCACATCACTGCCAGAGAAGCTGTCATCTATGAAGGCGTCTCTCTCACCATCTGACACAAGAGTGTAGCTTCGCTCCTCAGCTCGAGCTTTCAGCGCCCGGTCCTGGGACCCCAGGCCGTATTTCTCAGCCTGGGCATCCGTAGATACCCGCTCGTATAATGCTGCCCGTTTCATGTCGGCCTCCGGTCTTCGGGCCAGGTCCTACGCCGTCCGGCCCTTTTGAAATGTCTTGGCGAACGTCAAGAGGGGTCCGTATTATCGCTCTGCCCAATGTTATATTGATTCACTTTTGGCGTCAATAACGGAAGATGTATCGCCCGCCAACTAATACCCTTCCTGCCGCCCCCTGGACTCACCGCCGCATACCCCTCTGAACAGCACTGTTGCCCGTAGAGACAAGACCGACTCAGGAGAAGGCGGTACGCCCAACCGGCCTTGAAATTAGAGTACACCCGTCCCTCTTGCCACAGGACGGCTTCCTGCCCGCTCCTTATCCCTTCAGCCCGGGTCGCCTCCGATATCGTTCACATATCGTTCACGAACATGGGCATGAGCGCGGCCCTGAGCTTGATGGCTGCGAGACTACTTCCTCAATCCCCTTCAATGCCGCCCTTAGCAGGCATGACTGAGCACCCTAGAGGTATTTTGAAGTGCTCTTGAGACAGCCTTTATCTCCTTGATAACCCACCATCACCTTTAAAAATGTATCTGAATAAAAGAGGGAAAAAGGGCGTAAGAGTCGGGGAAGAGTGAAAGAAGAGCTCCGTAATGCCGCCCTTAGCAGGCATGACTGAGCACCCTAGAGGTACTTTGAAGTACTCTTGAGACAGCCTTTATCTCCTTGATCCCACCACTATCACCTTATGTGCTATCTGTTCAGGCCGGGAAAAGGGGAATAGTATCCTTCATCATGCTCACCAAAAGTACCCTTGCCATTCTCAGTGTTGATTTTACAGGTAATAAAGACTGGGATCAAGCAGGGCTTCCCTGATTATGAAGGTCACTCCTGGGTGCTTTTCAGGCTCTGGGTGCTGGTTTCATAGGGAGATAAAAGGATGGGAGCAAGCGTGCTTCTAAGGTTATCGAAGCTGGTTCCCGCCTGGATGTTTCACTCCTCCCTGGGGGAATCAAGCCGCTCAGGCCGCAGGCCCTCTTCGCCCTCTTCTTGGCCCGCCTTATGGCGTTGTACTTGTCCTTGTTCCGTGCTAAGCAACTGCGAGTGCCTACCGATGGGTCTACCCTGGTCTCCTGCAGGTCCCAAAGCCCGGCGGCCTTGATACGGATGCCCATGACCAGCCGGTAGGAGTATGCCTCGGATACCCCTAGAATATCAGCGGCCTCTTTAGTCGAATAGCCCTGTAAGAGTAGAACGAATACCTGACGCTCCCGGGGTGTAAGGGTCTGCTCCAACTCCTCCCGCATGATGTGGGCCACGGCCGTGTCCTGGGTGGGATCCGGGACCTCTCGCCGCCGCCTATGCCGGGCGATGGCGTCCTCCATCT
This sequence comes from Chloroflexota bacterium, assembly GCA_016210545.1. Taxonomy (GTDB): domain Bacteria; phylum Chloroflexota; class Dehalococcoidia; order JACVQG01; family JACVQG01; genus JACVQG01. The sequence goes on along the minus strand of JACQTY010000195.1, from coordinate 14,740 downwards.
CCAGCGGTTCTCCGCTGGGCGTGTCCACTGTCAACGTTTCCAGGCTGACCACTTCGTACCCGGTGGCCCCGAAGGGCCGGTCCACCGATCGGCGGTAGCGCCGCAGGGCCCTGATGGCGCCCCGGTAGGCCACCATGTAGACGAAGGTGTGGTTGGGGGCGGTGGGGTGATCCTGAAGGGCCTTCCACACCTCCGCGCTGGCCTCCTGGACGAGGTCCTCGAGGGTCAGGCCATTGCGGTGCCCCTTGCGGCACAGCCGAAAGCAGGCGTCGTGGATGAGCCAGTGATACTCTTGAAGCCGGGACTCGGTGGATTCCAGGGTTTCAGGTCTTTCCAAAGTGGCCGTAACCATAGGCTGCCTCCAGGGAGAAATGGGCAAAAGAAAAGCCCCCAGGCCCCACCCGTTGTTGGGTGAGTCCTGGGGGACTTCGAGTTGCCGGGCCTGGGGCACAGGTAAAGGCGATGGTTCTGCCGTCGCTCTAGCGGCCTGACCTCCCGCTTTGCCTACCCCCTGGGCCGGTCACGATGAAGATCGCGGGATATGAACGGATGCACAACAGGAACAACAGGGCTTCAGGGGTCTCTTGCCAGACCTGGACCCCTGAAGCCCCCACCTACTGATTCAGGTAACGGCTCACGGCCTGGGAAACGCGGTCCTCGATTTGCTCCCTGATGGTCCTGGGCGCTTCCCCCTCACCGTAACGGGCGTACTTGTGTTTCTGGTTCTTGCTAGGCTTCTTCAGCCCTGACAGGTCGACCCACAGGGTTTCATGGGTGCCGTGGATGATGACCCTGGCAACCTTCTCCAAGGTGAGAGGATTGACGCCATAAGCCGCTATCTCCCACAGGGGGCGTTTCATCATGAACTCGTCCCGGGCTATGGAGTCGAACTGGCCCCGGTGGGTGATGTCGGGCAGGGCATGGAGCTGCCGCTGTTCTTTCCTGTGGAGGAAAGCCCTCCGGTCTCGGTCCTCGGCCTTCCAGTAGGCAATGGCGTCCTCTTCTTTCAGGAAGTAGACGCCGCCTATCCATTCCTCGGTAGGCACGATGAACCTCTTCACGCCGAAGGTACGGAACTCTACACCTTTGGCCGGGCCTTCTTCGCACACCAGGGTTACTTCCCTGGCCGCTATCTCCAGCTTCTGGGTCTGGCGAAGGTAGTGTCCCATGTCGGGGCAATTGAGGTGGCCTTGAAGGCAGCGGTTGCCATGCTGTTCCCAGAGTTTCACAAGTTGCGCCTGACGTTCGGGGGTGGCCCATAAGGGTGTCTTATTCATGGGCACCCCTTTCCATTACCAGGCAGGCAGGGCAGTGGGCCGTGTGCTGGGTGCTTAGGCGGCGACAGGCTCCCTCTCGGTGAGCTTCTCCGCCTGTTCCACGGCGTTTGGGCCGTCGGTGGTCGGGGCAGGCGTCTCCGGCGCCGGGGTCTCGCCCTTGGGGGGCTGGGCGGCCTTGAGAGCAGCCTCTGCCGCCTCCACGGCGGCGATGTAGGCGTCCACGTCCTTGGTATCCTTCTGGGCCAGGGCCACCTGCGCCTTGTACGCTCGGGCATGGCCGTAGCGACCTGGGCGGCGTGGTTCATCAGGTTGAACACGAAGTTCTCTCTGACCTTCTTGATTTCGTCGGAGAGTTCCTTGGCCACACGCACCACGGGACGGCCCGACTGCGAGAACCGGGGCGTGCCGTCCTTCTCCCTGGCCAGGCGCAACGGTGCGCCCAGAGCATCATGAGGGATGCTGGTGGCGTGGGTGGTGTTGGTCGCCGTGAAGAACGGCAGCCACACCGTATTGAGGCCGATGGACCACACCTTGCGGTCGCTCTCGGTCGTCTTGATGGGCTTCAGCAGGGCAGCGATGGACTCGGGGATAGCGAATTGGGTAGTACCCTTTGCCTTTGGCATGTGCTTCCTTTCTCTACTTGAAGATTGGTCGCACACGGCCCACTGCCCTGCCTGCCTGGGTTTGTTGTTTTCAGGCAGACTGCTAACTTTCGTTTGTGTAGCGAGGGCGTTAGACTACCGCTAGGAAATCTACTTTCCTACCCTTTACGGTAGATACTCCCATATGGGAGTAACCCAGGCTACTATGTTGCTGGTATGCTGAATAGGGCATTTGGCATTTGCGGTGTTTTCCAGCTACAACGCATACTTTCAGGGGCGTAACTCATTGGCGTTCGATACTGGCGTATCTACTAGCCACCGTCTGTAGGTTGCTTCCCTGCTACCCGTTGAACTTTATGGGTAGGGCGACTACGCTTATGGCCCTTGCGGGCTTCGCCTTGCCGTTCATTCGCAGACAGGCTTTTGACCTACTGCTAGTACCTTCAAGCTGAACGGTTGCCAACCGTTCAAGCTATGCCCTATTCAGTTGTGAATGTGCCAGATTCGTACCAATCGAATCCATAGCTACAATATCAGGTAATGCCTTTATATGCACCCTTGCAAATTAGCTAATTTGCAAAGACAGGGGGCTGACGGTCACCCCACGGCCTTTCCACGCCTGCTGGCGTGGTGGGCATGGGCAAAGACGCTCAGTTGACGCCTGAGAACATGGAGATACACGGGGGAGACCGCATGGATGACGCTTCTTCAACGCCCACTGACGGGCACGCTATGGGGGAAGGCCACCGCTGACATGAGGGAACGCCTCATCTTCAGCCTGGGGGCCGTGCGTCTTCGGGCTATTGTCCTTCACCATCGGCCAGGCTGGCCTCAAGGCCGACGCCGTGGAGTTCAGCCTACCAAAGAGCGGCTCCGCTGCCCTGCGCCCTATTGCGCCCTACTGCGGTAGCCCCTGGGGCTTGCATGCCCCCGGGGTAGCCTCCGAAAGCGTCTGGGCTGCAAGGGCGCAGTGAGCACGCGGCCGTACGGAAGGCAGCATGGAAGGATCATATCTGCGGGGCTGTCGCGAGGAAAGCGGAGGTGGCACGAGAGGAAGGTAGCGGTGGATATGACGCACCGTATTGTGCAGCGGCTTCCGGTGGACTTCGGACTGCCGGTGAAGAGCTCCATGGCGGCGGATCAGGTCAGACTGGCGTCCAGGGGGCGGTCATTTCATCGCAACGGTTGAACAATCTGTCCTCTTGGAATCCTCAGGTACTCACGACACAATTGGGGCGTTTGTGTCCACCCACTCAGTATGCCCTATAATATGCTCCGAAATTGGTATAGATATTATTGAGCCGTCTACAGAATTGTCCAAAAGAATCCGAAGATTCCGTGTTTCTGGCGCAAAAGGGTGAATCCATCTCTCCTCAAACGCCAACGCCCAAATCGTCTCACCTGGCGTTCGCGTTCCTGCTCCGTAATGGAACAGGAATTCATCACAACATGTCAAATCTGTTTGGAGGGGCGTCAACTGTGTTTTTTGTATTCTTCAGTACCAAAACTCCGGGTATTTCCTGTGCCTGGGTATGTTGTTCACTATCAATGCAATAGCCAGCATAATAACCGCACCTAACCCGACCGGAATGACAACGTAAAGGTAGCCGAGGGCATGGATATTTGGGCTTCCAATGACGGCGATTAAGGCGGTAGCTCCCCCGGGAGGGTGAAGCGTTTTCGTTAGCTCCATTACGCCGATTGCCATGGCAACTGCAACAGCGGCAGACAGCGGAATATGCCCCTGGAGCAACTGATATGCGGCCACTCCGATAATAGCCGAGAGCAAGTGTCCGCCGATTAGGTTCCTGGGTTGAGCCAATGGGCTCTTTATTGCCCCATAAATAAGCACGGCGCTGGCGCCAAAGGAGCCTATTATCATAACCATATCTGTGCCGCCGAGGATACTGTAATTTATGAAAGCTACAGCTCCTACTCCCAAAAAGCCGCCAATACAAGACCAGAATATCTCCGATAACCCCACCCGGGGAGGGCTCTTGGCGCCGCCATTCATTTTTGATAGGATCGTCTTCATCATTTCGCAATCAACTTAACGACATCTGCCCTGGCGACGATCCCTATAATTCTGTTTTCGTTGTCCACAACGGGTAATCTCTTAATACGCCTATCATCCATTATTCTAGCCACTTCTTTTATGTCCGTGTCGCGTGTCGTGGTTATGGCGGGTGAGGTCATCGCCTCTCCGGCCGTGCCCGCTTTCTCGCATCTGGGTATTGGTTCGCCCAGAGTTTGTTTCAGGATGTCCTTGAACGTGTGGTGTTTCCCCATACCTACAGCGCAGAGTATATCTCTCTCCGTAACCACGCCCAACACACGGTTGTCTCTGTCGACAACAGGCACGCCACTGATTTGGTTTTCTGCAAGGAGCCTCGCAACCTCACGGATTTCTGTGTCCTTTGCGACGGATATTACACTCGTCGTCATTACTTGCTCAACCAATACCCTGGTCGCAAGCCTTTCCCTGGCGTGTCTCCGTGCCATTATGTAGATTTTCTTGAGGTCATTTTCAGTAATATCTATGTATTCTTTTGCTTCTTTGAGAGCAGCCCTAAGATCCTCTTCAGAAATATCGTCGTCCAAGCGGGAATTATCCATTTGTCGCTCCTCACCTCAGGTCATTTTTGCCTTCATGTTCACCTTGACCTGGTGGCACGCTCCACATCCTAGAGCACTTAATACCTTCTCTCGGCGGCAACATCTCCGGATGGCGCTGGCTGAGCCACACTGGTTGTCAATGCCGATGTTGCTAGCGGAAGTTGAGATGGCGTCGAATTCAGCGCCTCAGAGCAAGCCTATGCAAGAATTGACGCTGTTACAGGAGACAATATCAGGGCAAGCTTACCTCCTGATTCAATACGTCTCGGGTAGATAAAAAGCATTCAGAGCTATTTGCTACTAACTTAAGGTTCTACTTGGACAGACTGTACCCGCCTTTCCGGAACTCCTCTTCAGATAAATAGTCGGCTGGCCTGTAGGTTGCGCTCTGCGCATAGCGCCGCGGGTCATATTCTTCCAATTTCAGGGCCTTGCGTTTGGCATCTATATGGGCCAGGGACTTCTCGACAATCTTTGGCCAATCGGGCTCGAACTCAAGTTTACCGCCTACCTTTTCCTCCCAACCCTCGTTAATCAAACGGGTGACCTCTTTACTCCCGGCCACCGGAGAGTCCATGCCGAAGATTGTATATACACCAGAGGCAACAAAATACACTCCGATGCACAAAGCTTTTTCGCTCATCCACTCCGGGGCGATACCCACGACCGGGAGGTCGCTGATGTCCTCGCCGAGACCCCCCTCGGTGGCGCATTGTGTAAGAACGGTCAATATGCGGGAGTTGTCCACACAGGAGCCCATGTGCAACACAGGCGGAATGCCTATTGCTTGGCACACCTCCTTCAACCCGGGACCGGCATACTCCATCACCTCAGGCAATAGAAGGCCGGCCTTGCCAACCCCGATGGCGCAGCCTGTTGTTACGACGAGGACATCGTTCTTGATAAGCTCTTTGGTGATGTTTACGATGGCCTCATCATGGGTTATGTGAGGGTTATTGCAGCCGACCACACCTGCCACTCCACGGATGCGCCCGTTCATGATATTATCGTTGAGCGGACGGAAAGACTCGCGATAAGAGCCACCCTGCATGTAGGCCAGGTACTCATGCGAGAAACCCACTACTACGGGGTCAATGGTTGCCGGGATATGTACTCGCTTGCGATTGGGGAATGCATCGATAGCCGTCCGAATGATCAGCTTGGCCACCTCCGGCCCGCGATGGTCTTCGAACTCAATGTGAGTGGCGCCGCTTATCTTGGCCTTGTAAGACGTGGTGATTAGACGTGTGTGGAAGTGCTCGGCCACTGCCTGCATTCCCTGCATGGTGCACTGGTAGTCCACTACCATCGCATCTACCGCTCCACTGGCGATGACCAGGTCAGACTGAAGGAAGTTTCCTGCCAGAGGAACCCCATGGCGCATCAGAAGCTCATTCCCACTGCAGCACATCCCGACCACGTTGATCCCGTTAGCACCCTTAGATTGAGCATATCTCAGCAAATCTGGATCGCTAGCCATGACCACGATTAGCTCGGCCAAAGTCGGTTCATGACCATGGATGACCACGTTCACTTCGTCCTCTTTGAGCACCCCGAAATTGGATGCTCCCATGACCGGGGTTGGAGTGCCAAAAAGAATATCACTAATATCTGTAGAGAGCATAGAGCCGCCCCAGCCATCCGCGAGGGCTACCCGTAACGCATGGGTCAGTATGTGGTCAGCATCCTGGTCCACTCCCACGGTGGTACGATGCATCGCCTCGGCGACTTCCCTGTCTATGCCCCGGGGCTCTATTTGCAGGTTACGCCATATCTCCTGGCGTTTCTGAGGCGCCCGATGTCTCTCGGCTATCCAGTCCCGGTAAAGATTTGTTCTAGGCGTGCTCTGGGAGCGCCGTTCCGCCTCCGTTTGGTCTCCAAGCGCGTTGCGCTTTCTTGCCTGTTCAAGCACTATGAGAGATGTCTCCTTCTAACTTCCGCATCGGAGTGGAGTCGGCGCTCCTGGCGCCGTGGGCAAGCCGCGATGGGTTAGGCGTCACCCAGAAACGGGGTTTGCAGAGTATTTCGGCGACGCGGAGGTCGAAAAGGTCCTGGGTGTTCACTGGCCTGATAACTACTGCCGTATCCGCACCCCTGCCTGTACCAGCTATGGCTATCACTTCCCCATCAGTGGGGACCAGTCCCGCGTCAGCCGCCATCATGACGATCTCACAGACCACCTTCATACCTTGTCCGAACATCCTCAGAGTGTTGGCGATGATCTCCTCCGACTGATACGTTTGGAACTTCTTGCGAATAGCGCGCCCTGCCGCCGCGAACACATGCGTTCCGGTGTAGACCACACCTCCGGCCTCCCTGATGGCCCTCAGAGACTCATCAGGCACTTCCTGGACGCCGGGATCGCGAAATCCGTGGGCGTGTGTGACAACAATGGTCCCGTAACCCTCAAAGAAGCGGACAGCCTTCAGGGCGGTATCGCCTTTTGTACTGGCCAAAACGATGTACTTGATGCCAAGCTCCTGGGCCCTCTGTTTCGCGATCTCGAAAGTCTCGTATGTGTTTTGCACACCCGGCTTGGCAAAATACACGCACGGTACCCGGATGGCTTCCTTTACTTCCACAATAGTTCCTCCTGTCGTGTAAAACATAGCGCGCCAATCGCGCCTCCCATGTCCATCAGGGGACGCAATTGGTCCAGGCAGACGGTTTTGCCCACCGTTGTCAGGGTATGCTGGTCCTAGATATACCAGTCTATGGTGGCCGTGCGGGCGAACTTCATGAACGTCACCAGCCCCATAACTTCGTCCACTTCCTTGTTCATGTTAGCCATAGCATTGGCGCAGGCATAGATCTTCAGTCCCAGTTTGCGTGCGTTATCAAGCTGGGCCTCAATGCTTTGAATGCCCCCAGACGCAAGGCCCCTGCCGATTGCCTCCGACAGACCGCCATCGGTTTCCTTATCCATGTCCTCCAGGTGTCCCTCCACAAACCTCTTCAGGCCTCCATACGTCAGAAGGATGTGGGCCCCCATGCCGGTGGCCAGCGCTGCGGTGGCCAGGGACAGAGCGTAGCTGACCCTGTCATAAGAGCCGCTATGCAGGACTATGGCAACATGCTCTTTGTCGTCTTCAAGCGCGTTCAACTGGCAACCCTCCGTGTTCTGATAGTATCGACCCACTTCAATAGGGGCACATTGGCATCTCGCGATCTCTGGTACTGGGCCGCCAGGTCTTCCATCTGCGCCTTGCTCAACCGCTCGCCGAGGATGTTAAGGCCGTCGCAGTTGCTCACGCGGATGAGCAGGTCTCTGGCGGCATTGGCCGCGGCTGTCGCCTCTTCTTTCGAGAGGGAAGCCTTGGCGAGCAATGTCGCTGCGGTCCGGGCCGTCTTCACTGCGCCATCATGCTCTTCAATGAGGCGGTCGACATACAGTACTCACCCAGAAATTCTCGCAGTGTGGGATAGGGGGACTCTTCCTCATAGCGAAAATGCGGTCCCACCAAGCATCGATAGCTCCCAGAGTGCTGCGGGCCTTGGGTAGGTCGCCTGACTCCGCGGCGCTGGCAAGCTCCAGAAGCCGGTCCCGGACTTTACGATGGTCCTCTCTGAACTCAACAATAGGGTCCAGTGCAACTGGCATATTTCTCCTTTCCCAACGAAGCCGGTCTGCTGCCCACGAATTGTCCTTCAGGCTACAAAGCCTCTCTCACTCGCGAGGTATCCTGGTCAGTCCCTGGCTCTCCACAAAAGACTCCAGGCGGTCAATGACCTGGGCCTCGTCAAAATCCCGCTTGTCGGCCGCATTTCCTTCATAAGCGACGACCGGGATGCCAGCCTCGACCAGGGATAGCCTGTTCTCCAGCATGTAGCCGCCCGTCCCTTTGCATCCCCGGTTCAGGTGCATGACAACGCCATCAGCGTGCCATTGCCGGTAGATCTGAAGCAACTGCCGACTCTTCTCCGTCGCGGACCAGAATGATCCCCGGAAGTTTGTGTTGCCCACGAACATTCGGGCGTAAAAGCGGGCGATGTCCTCCCGGCTCCGGAAGTCAGCGCCCAGTGTTTCAAATGGTGGGAACGCCCGCCATACCCCGTCTTCTCCGATATCCCAGTGTCCGGTCATGCAGAACATGTAGAGCGAACCCACCGACACCGCCCCGTATTCTTCCAGAATGCGAAAGACCCGCAAGAAATGCCAGGGGGGAATGCCTTCGTGGAGATAGCGGTAGCGTTCCGTAGCCAGGGCTGCGATGCCGTCTCTTACTCTGTCCTCGACTTCCGCCTTAAGGTCTCTGTAGAAATCGACGCTCCGGTCATCGCCCCTGAGCACCATCAAGGGCAGAAACAGGGTGAGCATGGACTTCTGGTCCAGTGGCGCCGGGGTTCTGATTGAGCAGGACTATTTCCGCCCATATGCGGGATGCCTCCCATTCATTGATGACCGCTTTGGCGAATTTCTCGTCATCGTACTTGCGCCGAGAGACCTTCTCCATCCAATCTATAGCGTCCAGGAGTTGGCTTGCATAGTATTCGATCTTCCTCTCAGTCCTTTGTTCTCCCCAGGGGCCTGGCCGATTATCGATGCCGAAAAAGGGGACGCCCAGATGGTTGCTCACTGCCTGGTACCACTTGGAGTACACGTCGCAGATATGCGACTGAAGCAGGAAATCTGGCTTGGGGAAGACCCCTCCGAAATAGTATTTGTCCAGGAGCATGGAGCCAAAGTAATTGCGGAAGTAGACGCAGGTGTCTCTTCCCATCCCGGCAGCTTCAGTGGCCTCAAGACAGGGGTAAGAGAAAGCAGGATCGGCGCCAACAGTCGCTCCGTATGTCTCCCCGCCCAGCCATACAATGTGGCCGAGCCCCATTGCCACGACCGTTAACCCTCCGGCTGAACCACCAACAAGAAGTTTCCCCTGCTCGCGAGCAGTAGCTATGTCCCGGTAGTACTGCAAGCGGAGTTCCCTGCATCTGTTCCAGTTCTGGAGAGGTCGGGTCCCGTAGGTCCGTTCGAGGGTGTTTCTCATCACCAGACTCCGGTCGGGAGATTTGTTGCGCCCGAGTCAACGCCGACTTTCTTTGAGGAAGTTTCTATTCAGCCAAGCCGACAATCTGACGATGGCAGCATTACCGGGCCGGAGAGCGGAGCAACCGTCTGCGCGCTGAGGGCCGCCCGTAGTGCGAGGACTTGATGCTCCAATGGTACCCCGGCGTGTGCCGCCTCGGATATGACTTTTGTCACATGGAAGAGCGACGGCGTCCACGGTTGATGCGTGTCCTGTCCTTGTACGTGGCTGCAAATGACCTGAGAGAGGACGCTTCTCAACCCCGCGTGGGAGAACCCGGATCTATAGCCCGTAGTGTGCTTTCAACCTCGCTACCTTGGCGTCCATGTCATCGTGGACATGGTTCACTGCAGCAACGGCTTCTCGCAATTTGAGGTCCGCAGAGAGAAGCTCCTTATCATCCAACTCACGGCACAACTGCTCCAACTGATGGAAAGTCGTTGCCAGGACTTTCGGATCTCCCTGGACGGGCAGCCGGCTAAAGATGTCCTCAAAGGCCCGCACTGAGTTCTGGTAGCGATGTTCCCGCCCTCCCTGTCGTGCGCCATCGTGGAGCCTTGACACCCAGGCAGCTGTACGAATGACGTCGTCTTCCCGGGAACCAAAAGGGGCTATGATGCCGGAGATGACCTCGGTAGCCTCAAAGTCGTCGACATTTTGCGCCGTTATCTTTAGATCACGGAGTATGTCGGTAACCCGCTTCAGCACCGCGCCTTTCCCTTCCTGTATGTACTTATCACACTCGCAGAGGTTACACATACGACATCTCTTTCTCGTCACGCCTCTCCGAACGTCAAACGCGGTCCAACCTCTGAAGCCCAACGACACTTCGGCAGACACGGTAGCGGGCTATGACTTCACACTATTCCCGCCACTGACCAACGGACTTCATGAGATCCCTTCTCCGTAGCCGCGTGTGGAAGGGGTCCCGGTCCCGCGTCGATTCACTGGGCTGCGCTCAGGGTCTTTGACCGCTCATTGCACCATTCGATGTTGCGCTGGTGAACAACCTTCATGTTCTGAAGGAAGTCGGTAACTTCGGCCGGCAATTCTTTGTTCAGGAGGACATCCAGTCTCTTGACGACCCATCCCTGCCCACGCGCCAGAAGCTGGAGTTTATTCTTGAGAGAGGTCTGGCCCTGGACCTTGGCGGCAAAGTCGCCGCGCTCCTGTGACATGACGCCACCAAGGGCGCGAATACTGCGAGCGAGCCCAGTGCACGAGCGGGCTTCGTCCTTCTCTATCTGGGCAAATTTGTGCTCAAGGTCCCTGTACTCTCGTCTCAGCAGGCCAAGCGTTTCTACTCCGGCCCGTTCTGCAGCCAAAAGCTCGTTCAATGCGTCCACAGTCGCTGCGTCCATAGACCGACCTCCTGCGTGTTCGTGTTTTCAACGGGTATAGGCGATGAAGAGAAGCCCGGTCAGCCGACTGACTTTTGGATCTCCGTCATGTATAGCACCTCTCCCCACAGCCATTTCTCGGCAGACCGTGGATGGCCATTCCCCGTTACCGCCAGGTCCCGCGGGCCAGTCCGGCCATGACCTCATTGTGGTCTGTCTCGCCAGGCAACGGCGACACCACGTGCAAGGCCACCACACGAGTCTCGGCGTGAAGGCCTCGCTTTTCTCCGGCTGGTACAAATACCACGGCCCCTGCCTCTATTTCCGCCTCTTGCTTGTCGGCCACAATCTTTGCCTTGCCTTCCAGGACCAGCAACGTCATGTCGATGCCGGGACGGTGGACCGGAATGAATTGGCCGGGCTCCAGGCAGACCAGAAGGACCCGGACCCTGTCGCTTTGCGCCATGGCAACGGGGTTGAACCGGGAAGGGGTGAATGCGATGGACTTCTTGTAGGACGGCACAACCACTGCCATACTCACTCCTCCGTACTGTGACTCCTTTGTCGGCCTATGGTCGACTCCTTGGGTCGATCTTGTGGAAGATTCTCATGATCTTCGCCCTTTGGATTTCATCAAGATGCATATCCGCTGTCATGAAAAGGGTATTGTCCTCTTTGTCGATATGTCCTCTCAGCAACTGTACGAAGTAAGTCCCATACTCCTCCAACGAGCGCCGCGTACCTGGTTCCACAGGGTCTCCCCTGAGATAGGCAACGATCGTCGCCTGGAGCTTCTCGCTGGCGCTCCTCAGGTCTTCGTGCTCCGCCAGCTTAACCCCAACAGGCCCGCTGTCCCGGGGAATGAACAGCTCCATCTCCGGGAACAGGGCTTTCACTTCTTTTTCAAGGTGGCGTTCCAGTTCAGTTTCGACGAACCGTGCACATTCCGCCGTCCGGCCGAAGCCTCCTCCTTTCGATCAAAACGCCGAATAGCGCGATCTAGTACCTAGTTGTATTGTTGAGCGTAATGTCATGATAGCTTTGAAATGCGCTCTCGCACGCGTGTTAAAGCAATTTAGGCACTAGAGCGTCGAGATGACGCAGGACGTGTTGATGCTCTTCCTTCAATACAGTAGTGGGTTTTCCGTAGCCAATCATGTTTACCTCCGCCGGGTCCGCCGCCCTTTCTAGAAAGTGCAACACAGGGGCTTGCCCTCACAAAGCCTCGGGTTGCCCCGTGGCGAGTCCGCCTTGCCTCGCGCGCAATCCCTTCGAACTACACTGCCTGTGCGTGTCCCGCTCACGTTGCATTAGATTGAGGCACAAATAAGCCTGGTAGATGTCATAGGCTTGGTAATTCTATCCGGTCAGGGGCAACCCTGTATGCGACTTTTGTCTCAACGGACGTACAAAATAGCTCCGGCTATCAAGCGAGTCTTGTGCGAGTATCTGACGCGGCGCGCAGAAACCGGTTCCCCACCGCTCTCCACGGCCCGCCCCCCCCAACGCTGCGGCTGCAATAGACAACACAACGACCATGGAGGACGGCTTGAAAGTCGATTGTACTAAAAGGGCGGAATGTTGGGGACCATCGTCATTCCGTCGGCGATGCACGTTCCATCGTCTCCTGGAACTGGTCGGCAACTACACAAATGTCAGTATGGTGCAGTACCGGCGCTACCGACCAGCTTCCAGTCTCGTTTCAGCAGCCGTGCCTTTTAAGAATGTCCTCTAGCACGCTCTGCCGCCTGCGGAACTCCATGTCGTCGATGACCGGTCTGACAATGGCGATGTCCGCCTGGCCAGGATCCACCACCCTTGGTTGCCTCCCATCCTTGACAAACTTGTCTACTGTTTGAGCAGTCTCGTAGACACGCAATAAGACAATGCTAGATTCGTGCTCCTGAATGTGGGCATACGGACCTTCTATGGGCTCCCAAAGAGGAAAATGTTCTGGGCAGATCTCCCGCCACAAGGCGCGGCTGTTTTCTGGCAAGTCGAAGACCTTTGCAACTTGCGCAAGATACGCGTTCCGAAACTTGGCCAAGCTCAGACCGTACCTATCGCTTATTTCCCGCTGGTTTGTTTCTCCTTTCGAACTCCTTCTGAAGAGAGACCTGGACTCCGTCTTCAGAACGAGGATGCAAAACAGGGTCTCTCTGGGGACCTTGTCACGTCTCTTGCAAAGGATCGCTTGGTGAAACGGACCCATATTCGATGGTACCCCTTCCGTCATCGCCACCACGTTTATCTGTTCGTCTTCGATACATCGGCTTACGATAACCATGCGGCCTCCTCCGGTTTCCGATTGGCTTGCCCATTAGACATTGTTTGCGTGCGCTGTGAATGGCTCGCTGATACCAGCGATCAAGGCGGACAAGAGACTGAAGATTGAAGTAAAGAAAGCGCTAATAACGTTGTTGCAGGTGCTGTACGGTGAGAGCGAAGAGACGCAAATTGCGAGAAAGCAACACCCCCGCCATTGACTGGACACCCGCACTGAACGGGGGTCTCCTCTGAGATCACGAGATTACTGCCGTTTCGTCCTCCTGATAGCGTATGCGTGACCATAGAGCCCTCCAACGTTGCATCCCTAGGGTCCCTTCTCGTTCTCTTTTTGTCCTTTGGAACTGAAGTCTTGCACAAAAGGGGATATTGCTGTGAGGGCGACGCCAATGCAGCGCGTCGCTGTGCAGCCCTCGGCACGGCCTGCCGTCGACCATCCGAGGTATTCAGAAACCGGGGACTACCTCTGCCGTATACCATACTGGTTTACCATGTGTTGCTTAATGTCGGTTGCCATATCGCCAAGGGGTCCACGGGGGGCGGAGTAGGGACAGTGGGGATGTGGGGGTTTCCTGGCGTTTATAGTGACGGTCGTGTACATACTAATCGTCTCAAAGTAAAATGGTCTACTGTGTTATGCTATCAAATGGCCAAACACGAGAGGGGCGAACGGAGTTCGCCCTACGACCATCACTGCGACGAAGAGGGCGCCGAGCCGACCGGTGCCAGCCTCCCCGCGCTCAGAACTCGTTGACCGGCGAACCCAACGCGGAGACCAGGGTGACTACTGCAGGCGATGAGACAGCGGCCACCGGCGCAAACTCATCGTCGAGGAATTCGACCTGGATCTCATGCTCTCCCCTGGACAATCCCGCCAGCCAGTATGCCGATAGCTCTATGCTGCCAGACGACGTAAAACCTGCCATCTGGCCGTCAACATAGAGACGCCAATACACAATGTTCGGGGGCAAACTGGAGCGAGGCACAGTTATTTCCAGGCTGCTTCCCGCCTGAAGTATGCTACCTGTAAGGCCGGGCCCTCGCAAATCGGGCACAGCGAAGGCTTCACCCAAATACGCGGTGGTCTCAGGGCGATGCATGGCAGCAGGCAAGCTGAAGGCAAGGCTGGCATCGTAGCCTGTTTCCAAATAGGCGTAGTCAATGCCCGCCGCTTCGTGTTGTTCGCTCAGCACAGGGACTACGTCGATAGGTGCGGACTCTTCGGCCATTTCCGTGGGAGCTAGTTCCTCCAAAGGTTCTTGAGACGCTATTTGTTGCCCGACTGCTGGACTGGACGTAAGGTCCTGTGAAGTAAGTGTAGTCCGACAGGCCAGCAGTACCAGGGCAGTTGCCGTAAAAATAATCAAGGCCAATGGATATTGGTAATTCGGTGAGCGCATCTTACTGCCTCCTGTTTCTATCGCAATCCTCTACAGGGAAAGAGTCTCGAAATGGCGTGTTCTGACACTGCCATCGTTGTGAAGTCTTGAGAGTAATCGTTATTACTACTGTTATATTGTAGCTGCTTTTAATATGCATTGTCAATAAAGTGCGATCTCACTAACCGGCGGTCCGATGATCAGACCATAGAG
>JACQTY010000199.1 GCA_016210545.1 Chloroflexota bacterium | reverse complement strand
GCACCTCCCGACCCCGTTTAGCCACTTCATTTACGTCCCCAACCACATCCAGGCGCCTTCGGCCCGGGCCCGGACAGCGACTGAGGTGAAGCAATTCAAATCAGCGGTGGAAAGCTGGACGGGGGCCGCCATCACGGGGCGTGACCTGAAGCGTGCCGTGAATACCTACAATACCAACAGACGGCTGATGACAGAGATATATGAACTGCGCAAACAGGACAACCCTCCCTTATCGGGGGCCGAAGCCATGTACATGGTTATGGCAAGCATGTATATGGACAAGGCGGAACACAACCGGCTATTGAGGCAGTTGCTGTCCGCATTACCGCAAAGAGGGAGGCTTAAACAGGGACGTCTGCGGGCCATGTATTTGAGCAGTGAAAGCGACGCCGCAAATCTGGTCCAACTCATTGAGTCGCTGGGCGCCGAGGTGGTCGTTGACGACAACTGCATTGGCACACGCTATTTCGTGCAGGAGGTCAATATTGGGGCGGGGAAAGACCTCCTTGACGCCATTGCCGACCGCTATGTGGATAAGCCGCCCTGTCCTGTGAAGGACATGGTGGAGCGATTGCGCCTACCGTATATCAAGAAGCTGGTTCAGGACTTCAGGGTGGACGCGGCCATTTACGCCAAGATGAAGTTCTGCGACCCGCACGAGTACGATATTCCGTCCATCAAGAAGATGCTCGAAGACATGGGCGTACCCCTCTTGATCCTGGAGTGCGACATCACCATCCCCGAGGGGCAGTTCCGTACCCGGGTGGAGGCGTTCCTGGAAATGCAGCAGTTGGAAAAGGTGTAAGGGCAGTCCCATAAGACGGAGGTTAGCAATGGCATCGACTTTCGATATGAAAACGCTGGAAGCCAGGTCCTTCGTGGACAAAGACCGGACGTACAAAGTGAAACCCCTGGATTGTTGGGCCAAGATGAAGGAGCTGCGCCGGGACCAGGTGAAACAGCTCTGGAACGCCAAGAAAGAGGGGAAGGTACTGATCCTCGGCCTGGTAGACCAGTGCAACTCCGTTATCAGGGGGTTGGGGCCGGTCTCCACCTTCACATTCGGGCCCTATTTTGGCAAGATCATGGACAACACGGAGCTGACTACCCAGTGCGCCGAGGCCACTGAGGCCCGTGGGTTTGGCCCCGATACCTGCGCCACCTTGCGCATCCAGCTTGGGTCCGTTTTCCTGGGCTTCCATAACAAGGGGCGCGACGGAGTGCCAGTGGTGCCGGACTTCTGTCTGGAGATGCACCAGTGCGATGCCCAGAGCAAGGTCGCTCGCGAGATAAGCGAGTGGTACGGCATCCCGTTTTTCGCAGTGGAGATGCCGCCCTTCCCCCGCGCCAAGGACTACCTGATGGAGCAACTGGCCAACTGCATCGAGTGGATGAGCAAGGTAACCGGCAGACCTTACGACGATGAACTGTTCATCGACGGCGTTTACAACGAGTGGCGCACCCGCGTCTACTATGCAAGGACCTGCGAGCTGTTGCAGAACGTCCCCGCGCCCCTGGACCAGCGCATGCTGGCCTCGTTCAATATCCTGCTGCAGGTGCGCAAGATGTGTTTCCCCGAGGTGGCGAACTTGCTGAAAGAGCTGTACGAGGAGACCAAGGAGCGGGTGAGAGAAGGAATCTCGGCCCTGGGGGTGGAGAAGGCGCGGCTCTTCCACGAGGGTATGTTCCAGCAGTACGTGTACAAGGGATGGCCGCAGGGAGGCATGGCCCGGTCCGTGGTGGACTACGGGGCCATCTTCATCGGCTCCCGCGTCCAGTATGGCCTGCACGGCGCGTGGAAAGTGCGGGAGGACGGGACGTGGGCAGCGCCGCAGACACTGGAGGAAAGAGGCATCACCCTACGCACCAGGGAAGAAGCCTTGCGCCACCTCGCCGAGCTATACACCGATTACAGCCCCCAGATGCAGTGCTGGTCCTTGACGCCACGCGTCGGCTTTGAATTGAGCACCGTGAAGCAGTGGCATGTGGACGGCGTAGTCCTGAACCTGGACCGCACCTGTCACGGTAATACGCCCGTCATGCTGGAGCAGCGCATGGCCTTGCAGAAATTGGGTGTGCCAGCCATGGTGTATGAAGCGAGTTCGGCGGACCCCAGGGAGTTCGACCGCGTGAAGACGCTGGACGCCCTGGATGCCTTCCTGGAGAGTATGGGCCTGCACAAGTCGGCGCCGTCAGGGAAATGAGTCTTAGCTACTTTTTTTGAACAGCTCCATGATGGAGCCTGCCTTGCCTTTGTATTCGCAGAGCTCCACCATCATGCCGAAGGTATCCCGGGGACTAAAGTGGGCCTGCTTGATGTTGCCCGAGTCCGACTTCCCGATAAGGTGTAGCCCCTCCGCAGCAAGTTCTGCGATGGCCTTATCCAGGTCGGCGACCTTGAAAGACAGGGCGTGCAGTCCCTCCCCGCGCTGCCGGATGAACTGGCCAATGGGGCTGTCGGGTGATGTTGGCTCCATTAGTTGAATGACCACCGAGCCCGCCTTGACGAACTGGAAGCGAAAACCAGCCTCCGGGGATTCGCATACTGGCCCCGCTTTGGCTCCCATCAGCTTGCTGAAAAAGGCGACCGCCTGCTTGAGGTCTTGGACCGCTATGTGCATGTGATCGAGACCCTCAGCTTTCACAGGACACCTCCTTCCGGTGACAACTGCTCAGTTCCTGGCTCAGCACCAGCACGGCTCGTTGAGACTTCGTTCCCAAGCAGCTTAGTGTAGCAGGGATGAAAGAGCCAAGTCAACGACGCCCGTTTGCCTGGTGTCGCTGCCAAGGGAAAATGTCAATCTAATTGTTCAGCGATTTTGTCAGTACCCACTTTCTCCAGGGATGGTCCGGGCCTGGTTTTCGCCCTGCGGGGACCGGACCGGCCGGGTTGACCTGGCCCGCCTTCCCGGTGGAAGTGTCGGCACCACTTGCCCGGGCAGCGATGAGTGGGTTTGTCCTTGCCATACCCCCCCCGGCCTTGGCTAACGTGACCCCGCGGCCCGGAGGCCCTGATAGCTCGAAAGAAGCTGTGTCTGTTCCATACGCCGTTGATGGAAGCCAGAAAATCCCGTATAATATCCCTATCTACTGTTAAGGGGTTGCGGTTGCCTTTCGCCATAGCCAGAGCGAACTTATCCATAGTGGCGTGAATCCACTTTTCACCCATGGTGGTCAAGCCTCTTTCAGCTTTGGGACAGGCCACATGCTGAGCGACTAAAGTGATTGTTAACAGGCGTAGCGGTGTATGGAGCGCCTTCTAAGAGATTATCTCAAAATGTGAGCGGAGTGCTACTAAGGTCGTTGCGCTTGCTTCGACCTCTCCCCCTGGCCCCCTCTCCGATTCGGAGAGGGGGTGGCCCGCTAGCGGGCCGG
>JACQTY010000193.1 GCA_016210545.1 Chloroflexota bacterium | reverse complement strand
GGTAGCCATAAGGTAGGATCCTCCTTACAAGCAAATCGTCGTCACGTGGTATCTCGGGCCCCGGCGCCGGCAACTACCATGTCCTCGGCATCCACGGCTGCCGGAACGGCCTCCGCTCTCCTGCTGGGCCTTGGCCTGCCAGTATTGACCAAAGCCACGCCGGCGACCACGAGCGCGCCCCCCACGGCCAAGAACAGGGTAACCTGTTCCCCGAGAAGTGCATAGCCGCCCAGCACGGAGACCACCGGCGTGAAGTTGCCGTAAACGGCCACCTGTGTGGGCGCTAGATTTTTGACGCCATTATACCACAGCATGAAAGCCACGGAAGTCGAGAACGCCCCACCGAGGAACAGCACCAGCCACCCGGTGGAACTCAGCCTGCCCACTTGCTCCGCCAGCCCGAGCGCGCTTAGCGGGGACAGCAGGGCTGCTCCAACAATGACCACGTACATCGTGAGGTGCACGGGGCTGTGGCGGCGCATGAGAGACTTGCCTACAAGGGTGAAGCCGGCCCACGAGAGGGGGCCGGCCAGCATCACCAGCACGCCCACGAGATTGGTAGAAGCTATCTGAGCTCCCGGCCAGCCCCAGCCTATCACGACGACGATGCCAGCCCCGGCTATGAACATGCCGGCGATCTTCCGTGGCCCCATCCGCTCGCCCATGAGCGCCGCGGAGAGCAGCGCCGTATGGATCGGGTTGGTGCACACGATCAGGCTAGCCATTCCCGCCGTGACGTACTGCTGACCGTACGTGACCGCCGTCCCCGGGATCACGACGCCCATTACCGCGGCGGAGGCGATTAGGAGAAGGTCGGATCGCGTCACCTGCCGGATATTCGGCCGCAGCAGGGGGATGCAGAGAGCGAACACCAGGGCGGCAATCCAGAAGCGGAGGAGGACCAGGGTAGAAGGAAGTATCTCGGACAAGAGGAACTTGGCAGCCACGAACATGCAGCCGGACAGGGTCACCGACAGGAGCACCGACAGGTTCGCCAGGATTAACTTACGATTGAAACCCAAAGCAGGCACCGGCGTAGTATATCACATCGGGCAGACGGAGGGGCAAGGGGCAAGGAGAGGGGGGAAAAAGGGCAATCGCGAAAAGGCGAACGCCCGAAAAGGTAGGGAAGCGTGTTCCCTCTCCCTTTGGTAGGGGTTAGACAGTTTTTGAAAGGAAACTAGATGAACAGAAGGCGTGTTCCTGAGGTAAACTGGAAGTGACAAGCAACCAGTTTCTCTCGAAGGAGACACGCCATGAGTACAATAGCACCAACCCCGGATAGATCGCAAGCTGAGACCAACTTGCCTCAGCCTGGTCTCAAGTCGTCTGCCAATGGGGGCGTACTGTTGCTGGCCAGGGCTTGGGCAGCACTTGGTCTGAGCAAGCAATTGATGCCGGGAGTGCGTTGGCAAGGTCAGGGTGGGCTGCTGCTCCTGTTTATGTTGGTGAGCTTGCCGCTGTTGTCTGCCAGGTCGGTGCTCGCTGTGGCGGACATGTGTGGCGTCAATCGCAGCCGGTTGTTTGGCATCTTGAACTGGGGCAAGCTGGTTACTCAGCGCCGTCTGTCCCGCTTTGCTGCCAGCCCACGGCACGATTGGCTGGGGGTGCTGGCAGGGATGATGCGGGCGATGGCTCATCATGAGGCCACAGCAGTCGGACAGGAGGGCATTATCGCCGTCGACAGCACGACCGTTGAGAAGCAGTACGGGCCAAAGCTGCCGGAGATCCGGCCAGTCTACGATGCCAGCAAGAAACGACTGGTCGATGGCTATGAGCTGGTCTCGGCCTGTGCGGTAGGGCCGAAGAAAGCCTTTCCCCTCGGGCTGCTTCCCCACCGCAAAGCTCCCACTGCTTCTGAGCGGGAGACTCTCAAGCGGCGGAGGCGCAAAGCCAAGGAAGGAGAGCAGCCGAGCAAGCTGGATCTGGCCCTTGATCTGATCTCGCGGGCGATTGCCAATGGGGTGGGGGCGGCAACGGTAGTAGGGGACAGCGCCTTCGCAGTGATGTGGTGGCTGCGGGAGATCAATGCCTTGGAGCGACACTGGCTGGTAGCCACACGACAGGATCGTCGTTTGCGTATCGGGGCGATGGTCCGTACGTTTCGCGACCTGGCCAGGGATGTGCCCCTTGAGTTGATCGAGACAAGCGTCGGAGGCACCACCGTGTATGGCGCCCGGTGGCCGGAGGTAACACTGCTTGATCGGCATTGCCAGAAGAAGGGATTGGTCTGCCAGGCGATCTACTTTGAGCGCAGGAGCCGGCAGGGGAAGGTCATCCACCGCTGGTATCTGGTTACTGACCAGATGGGGTGGGATATGAGGGCGGTGTGGCAGCACTGGCAATGGCGCTGGAAGATCGAGGTAATGCACCGGGAGGCCAAGCAGCATATGCATCTGGCCGACTTTCATGCGCGGACGTGGGAGGGGATCGTGGCCTGGATAGCCTGTAGCAGCCTGCGAGCAAGCCTGCTGGGGTTCATGCGGCAGATCGATCCGGTGTGTGGTGCTCGATCCATGGAAGCATTGACGGCTATGCTTCAGAAGGCGGCCTGCACGGTAGAGCCTCTGTCCGGCGAGGTAGACCGGCCGGAAGGGTTGGAGGACAGCGTGCTGTGGCAGACGGGCATGGACCCTCTGCTCGCTAAGTGGTGGCCTATCAGCATAAGGGCAGCTTAACATGGAAACTCCGAGCACCTTGACAATAAAACCGTCTAACTCCTACCAAAGGGAG
>JACQTY010000191.1 GCA_016210545.1 Chloroflexota bacterium | reverse complement strand
GAGCAGTAACCGCGACCAATGTCCCACAACCCCGAAATCCCCCTGTGTCCAGCAACCCAGGATATGGGTAAAGGTCAGTTTCGCAAAGGGGGACGAAAGGGGGATTTTCCTGTTACACATACAGCAGTGGGAAAATCCCTCTCAGTCTCCCTTTTCCAAACGGAGAGGTCATAGCGGCCTCTCCAAGACAGTTGCTGCACCAATTTGGTGAAAAAGATGCTGCTTTGCCAAGATTCAACGGATGGTGGATGGCGACGGGGGAGCGCGTTGACAAAGCGCGTGGCGAGAACTATAATGTTAACTGCAAGGGATAATCATCTGCATTATCGTTTATAATGCAGACTTCAGGATACTGTACGGCCCGGCGCCAAAAGAAAGAGAGATAACCATGATAGTGCTTGACAGTCATAAGGGTACCAAGCTGGATGACAACATGAAGAGGGCGGAGCTGAGCGCTATCAAGTCCGGTCAGAAGGACGAGTTCGGCGTAAAAGCGTTGAACGTCTATTATAACGATGCAGGCCGGGCTTTCTGTTTGACCGAAGCTCCGAGCATCGAGGCGGTCCGCAAGGCCCACACCAAGATGGGCGTGAAATGTGACGAGATCGTGGCCGTGAACTGCCTGGCCAATTGCGGGTGACCGGGGTGCTTTGCGACTGAAATCATTTGACCGCCTCCTTAAACCGCGGATAATGCTTTCCCCCTATCTATGGGATAGGGGGAAAGCATATTGGCAAAGACACGGCGGGAGGCTGCCTCTCGTTTCGCTGAAGTCGGCGGTCTCATTGATGGCAATGGAAGTCAGCCCCGGTGGGTTGAACTGGGGACATGAGTTAAGGTGTTGCTGGTGGCAACTATAGAGCTTACGAAAGGGAGGTATTGCTATGGCAGTGGTAACCAGTCGTTGCGAACTGAAGATGGGAACGGACGAGAAGGCCCGGAGTTTTGACGCCATAGCCAACTGGAGGACGGACGAGTTCGGCGTACGGTTGGTAAGCGTCTACTACAACGACGAGGGTCGGGCGCTCTGCATCAACGAGGCGCCCAACGCCGAAGCAGTCCGCAAGAGTCACGATAAGCTGGGACTGCGCTGCGACGAAATCCAGGAGATGGAGTGTCTGGGCTGCTGAAAGAGCCGGCGCCCCCGGTCTGAGCCGTCTGCCCCCCTTCATGCAGACAAGAGGAGGACAGACGGCTCTTTGTTGTGGTTGTGGGCGCGACAGCGTGGGCGTGGCACGTCAAATCTGATATAGTGAAATCATGGCGCGCTATCTGATTGTCGCCGACATCCATTCCAATTTGGAGGCCTTCGCCGCAGTGCTCGAGACGGCGAAGGCTGAGGGGAATATTGCAGGAATCTGGTGCCTGGGGGATATCGTCGGCTACGGGCCAGACCCTGAGAAGTGCATCGATCTCCTGCGCCAATACCCTCACGTATCTGTGGCCGGGAATCACGACCTGGCCGCCATAAACAGGACAGATCTCTCCGACTTCAACGAGACCGCGGCGACAGCCGCTTTGTGGACGGCACGACGCCTGTCGAAGGAATACCAGAGGTTCCTGGGATCGCTGCCTTTGGAGGCTGTCGTCGGGGACTTCACCCTGGTGCATGGCAGCCCGCGTGATCCGGTCCGGGAGTATATTATCTCTGCGCCGGAGGCGATGGCCAACCTGAAGTATTTCGACACTCCCTACTGCCTGGTGGGACACCTGCACGTCCCACTACTCTTTCGGGCGGGGGACGGGGAGGCGTGCCTCGGCGCTCTGCCACCCAATCTGGTGCTGGGTAAAGAACGCCTCGTCATCAACCCTGGCGGTGTAGGCCAACCCCGCGACCGGGACCCCAGGGCGAGTTTCGCCATTTTCGACGCCGCCAGCCGTTCCTTGCGCCACTACCGGGTCTCGTATGACGTCGAGGCCACCCAGGCCAAGATCAAGCGCGCGGGCCTGCCCCCCAGTTTGGCCGAACGCCTCGGTTACGGGTGGTAGCCTGAATCCGCCATCGAATCCCTCTCAATCTCCCTTTTCCAAAGGGAGAGGTGGGTTGGCCGCCTATTTGCCGCAAGGTGCGCGCGGACCAAGTTGCTGCACCAGCCAGGTGAAGAATCGTTCCGTTTGGTGAGATTCAATTGGTGGCGGATTTTGGGTAGCCGAAGAAGTTGACAAAAGCCGCCGCGCATAGCAATATGAAACCGACTATTGCGGAGGAGGACCATGGCCAAGAATAGAGGGAAATCTACAGCGGCTGGCGTTGCTGCAATGAGGGCCATTGGGGCTCTTGAGGATGACCCCTCGGTGCGG
This sequence comes from Chloroflexota bacterium, assembly GCA_016210545.1. Taxonomy (GTDB): domain Bacteria; phylum Chloroflexota; class Dehalococcoidia; order JACVQG01; family JACVQG01; genus JACVQG01. The sequence continues at coordinate 13,398 of JACQTY010000191.1, read as the reverse complement.
AACCCTGACTATCTGGCCGCCCGGCTCTTACCTACAGGACTCCGGCTGCTGCTGGCTATTCGACCGCTGGCCCGGATGATATTGAAGCAATATCATCGCCTCTTGCCGGGGAACTACTACCTTCACATTGTTCGCACCAAACACATTGATGCCATATTGAAAGAACGCTGCGGGCAGGGCATCAGGCAACTGGTAATTCTGGGGGCGGGTTTCGATACACGGGCGTACCGGTTCAGAGAGATATTGAAGGACGTTAAGGTATTCGAGATTGACCATCCCGGGACCCAGGCAACCAAGAAGGCCCGGGCAGCCAGGCTGCCCGGAGGTACGGACGTGTCTGTCACATACGTACCTGTGGACTTCAATAACCAGCAACTCGACGTTCTTTTCGAGTCCGGATACTCGGAGGCGCTCCCCACTCTGTTCGTATGGGAGGGCGTTTGTATGTACATCACGCCACAGGCTGTGGACGAGACCCTCTCCTTCGTGAAGCGCCACTCGGGCACAGGGAGCACGATCGTTTTCGACTATATCTTCCGATCGATGGTCGAAGGGAAATGCGACTACTACGGAGCGCGAGAAAGCGCTGCATTTGTGGCGAAACGCGGCGAGCCGTATACATTCGGCATTGAGGAAGGCGCTATCCAGGACTTCCTCAGGTCAAGGGGGTTCCGCCTGCTGTCGGAGTTCACTCCTCTTGACATGGAACAGACTTATCTGAAGACGGTCGATGGCACAGTCCGCGGCAAGGTCTGTGGCTACACAAACGTTGTGCATGCGGCGAAGGAGTAGGGTGTTTCCGGTGGTACAGAGATGGGCATAGGACCAGGCCAGCAATCCGTCAGATGCATCCGCCTGAGCATGCGTCTGGGCAGACTGCTGCCGTTCAGACTTTCGTGCAACGTCTACGCCATTCAGACGCGGCACGGCGTGGCGCTGTTCGATTGCGGTTCACACCATACACGAGAAGATCTCTCCTCGGCGCTGCAGTCCGAACGCGTCAGTACGGTCCTGCTCACCCACGGACATGCCGACCACGCTGGCGGAGGCGGCCACTGGCTCCGACAGGGGACAGAGATACTGGCGGCGGCTGAAGAGTGGCCAATGCTGCGGTCCGGTGGCCCTTCGGGCGTCCCCGGCATTTTCCGGTACCCGGGCTACGAGCCATCCGCGGCTGTGGCAACGGGGGACAGGATATCCGTTGGCAGTGAATTCCGCTTCACCGTCCTGAACACCCCGGGGCACACGCCCGGGTCCGTCTGTTACCACGAAGAAGACAGGGACATTCTCATTTGCGGCGACCTGTTCTTCGGCCCATTCTGGGGACAGGCATCGACCTTCGCTCTGGAGTTCTTGACTGCTCAACGACAGTCAGGGGCCGACCTGCAAAGCCAGGTCCAGGCTATGGAGCGACTGATGGGCGACGGTGTGATCAAGCCTACAACATTGATATTGCCGGGACACGGGCCCGCCTTTCATATGAAAGAGAAACCGACCGCAATCGCCCGGTCCTCAAAACTGTTGCGTCTTTGTTGCCGACTCTGACCCTTTTCACACCGGTCGACGGCCGGCCGCAAGCGCGCCCTTGGCCTGGCTACCCCCTGGCTACCCCCATTGCTAGGCCCATCCTTTTCTGCTACAATCCCCACTGGCATCAAACAGGAAGGAGTTGCTCGTGGCCATCGTGTACGAGAAGAAGGGTAAGGTGACGTGGGTCACGCTGAACCGCCCCGAGGCTATGAACTCGATCGATCCGGAGACCCTGCAAGAGCTGAGCCATGCCTTCGTCGACTTTAACGAGGACCATGAGGCGTGGGTGCTCATCCTGACCGGGGCCGGCGACAAGGCGTTCTGCGCCGGGGCAGACATACGCAAGCTGGTGCCCGTGCTGGAGCAAGAATGGATTCCCCGCCCGTGGAGGATGCCGGTCAATATCACCCGGGGTCTGGAGGTGCGGAAGCCGGTGATCGCCGCCGTCAACGGGATAGCGTTCGGCGGAGGCTGTGAACTGGCCCTGGCCAGCGACATCCGCATCGCCTCAGAGAACGCCTCGTTCGGACTGCCCGAAGTCAGGCTGGGCCTGCTGGCCGGCTGGGGCGGCACGACCCGGCTCGCCAGGCACTTGCCGCCGGCCAAGGCTGCCGAGTTGATCTTCACCGGAGAGCCGATGCCAGCGAAGGAGGCCGAGCGGTGGGGACTGGTCAACCAGGTTGTCCCGTTGCCCGAACTCAAGGCCACCGCTCAGAAATGGGCGGACCGGATACTGGACGCCGCGCCGCTGGCGGTGGCGGCAGCCAAAGAGGTCATGCGGAAGAGTATGAACGCAACCCTGGACGAAGCGCTTCAACTCGAATGGACCAAACTATGTGACCTTTTCAGGTCGGAAGACGCCAGGGAGGGCCGCAAGGCTTTCCTGGAGAAGCGGAAACCCAATTTCAGGAACGCGTGATTAGGGTGTCTAATTGCACCCCCCGTGAAAGGAGTCATTGTTGGCGATCGAGAAGATAGGTGTCATAGGCGCCGGACTAATGGGGTCGGGGATTGCCGAGGTGTGCGCCCGGAGCGGGTATTCCGTCCTCGTCCTGGAGGTCAACCAGCTGCTTCTGGACAAAGGCCTGAATGCCATAAGAACATCGCTTACCAGAGGCGCCGAGCGCGGCAAGATAACGGAGGCCGATAAGACGGCGACGCTCGGACGGCTGCGCGGGACTACCAACTTGGCGGACTTCAATGACCGCGACCTGGTGATTGAGGCCATTGTTGAAGACATGGCGAAGAAAAAGGACGTCTTCAAGCAACTGGACAAGATATGCCCCAAGAGCGCTATTTTAGCCACCAATACTTCCTGTCTGGCTGTAATCGAGATGGCCATGTGCACCCAGCGACCCGACAGGGTGCTGGGCATACACTTCTTTAATCCGGCGCCGGTGATGAAACTGGTGGAGCTGGTGAAGACCATCGCGGTCAGCCCGGAGACGGTGGCCGAAGCCAAGGCCTTCGGCGAGTCCCTGGGGAAGAAGGCCATCTTCGCCCCTGATTCGCCGGGCTTCGTAGTCAACCGGCTGCTGGTCCCCTATATGATAGATGCTATCCGCATCTTCGAGGCCGGGACGGCCACCGCCGAAGACATCGACCAGGGCATGGTGCTGGGCTGTAACCATCCCATGGGGCCTCTGGCTCTCACGGACCTTGTGGGGCTGGACACAGCGATGCTGGTAGCCAATGCCATGTATGAGGAGTTCAAGGAGCCGCGTTTCGCTGCGCCGCCGTTGCTGAAGAAGATGGTGGCCGCGGGACGGCTGGGCCGGAAGACGGGGCGGGGATTTTACCAGTACAGCTAGGACCAGGCCGTTGGATCACTGCAACCCCTGCCGCGCAGGGGTTGGTTACAGACGGGCGTCATTCAAAACGGCTCTGAACTTGTTACGGCGGGCCGATTGCCTTAGAATAACAGGAGTATGCCTCAGGCAATTGAAGTTACGGATTTGCCTGGAATGACCGGCCTGATGCGTGCAGCATGGGGCTGTTGGGGGTCGCCGTTTGGGACTTCCGCTGCCGCGCGACAACGGGACACAAGGAGATGCTTTCGTTGACAGGGGGTGTGCAGTCGGCAATCTGTCCCGGGGATCTAAGGGCGAGCCAGCGCACAGGTCGCCTCTGGCGGCTGACCTTGTGTGCCATGTTATCTGGACTTGCTTCCGAATTCCATCGCTGACCCTAAGGTATCGACCGAATCCGGTCCCGGAGGAATACATCCGTCGGTATTTCTCATCCCTCCGATGTCCGAGTTTGAATTGACGCGCTACACGGGGAGCCAATAGAAACCGTGCATCGTTCCTATTGTGCTATTGGTTGTAAGAGTGTCCCAGTGCGAGGAGGTTTGTAAGGTGCCCGATAACCTGGCTATTGTTTCCAAAGTCATCCGTGATTTGCCTGAACACAGCGACACCGAGGTCCGCATGGACTCCAAACTGAAGGAAGACCTGGACATGGACAGTTTGGACGTGGTAGACCTTCTGGTGGCGCTGGAAGACAGTCTGCACATTAGCATGGATGACAAGTCCGTAGAAGACATAAAAACGGTGGGGCAACTCGTTGAGTATCTCGACAAGGTGTCGCCAAATGGTTAGCATTACCAACGTTGCCATTGCGTACCCGCCAAACAGCTACGGCCAGCAAGAAATATTTGAGGCCTTCGCGCCGCGGCGGCTCTTCTGGCACTACTTTAGCGGCGCCGGCATCGCCAAGAGGCACCTGTGCTACCCGCCCGAGGACCTGGTGAAGACAGACGCCCAAACCATGCACGATCGCTACTCCGAGGCAGCCCTGCAGCTCTCTTTGCGGGCCGTCCAGGACTGCCTGGCCAGAGCAGATCTGGCGCCACGGGACATCGACATGATGTCATTTAGCAGTTCCACAGGTTTCACGTGCCCGGGGCTGGAGCACTTCATCGCCAAAGAACTCAAGATGAGGGAGGACATCGTTCTGACCTCAATAGTTGGAATGGGATGTGGGGCCTCGGGTCCCGCTCTCCGGCGTGTCTCGGACTATGCACGCCTCAATCCGGGTCACAAGGCGCTTTGCGTGATGAGCGAGATAACCAATGCCGGCTACCACCCCGACAAGGACGCCCAGAGCGTTGCCATCAGCAATGCTATCTTCGCGGACGGCGCGGCGGCAATCCTCCTTGAAGACGGCGGAGACAGGCCGTCGTTATCCCTTCGGGATTTCGTTCATGTTCACGACTATGAACATGCCTCCTCGGTAGCGATGGTGTGGAGCCATGCCCGCCTCCGACTGGCGCTGCCCAGGCGCACTTCAGAGGTAAGCACTCCGATGGTAAGCAGGGTGATGGACCGTTTGCTGGGCAAGGCCGGCCTGCGGATGAGCGACGTCGCCCATTTGATTATTCACTCGGGCGGAGCTTCCATTCTCAAGGAGGCGCAAGAACTTCTTCAGGCTTCGGATGAACAGATGAAGTGGCCATACTACGTATGGAGGAATTTTGGCAACATGTCCAGCGCCACGGCCCCGTTCGCACTCCACTACCTCTTGCAGTCGGGCGAGGTGAAGTTGGGCGACTGGGTGGTCATGGTTACTCTGGGCGCCGGCTTTGAAGGCGACGGGATATTGATGTCTTTCAAGTGAGGTAGCCCGTCTTTCATGAAGGGTGATGCACGGGACCACGGACAGCAGTTCATCATCTTACTTTATTGTCACAATAGATGCACAATAAACAGTTGATGACCGTCACCGGGACTTGCCCATTTTCTTTACCTGCAGAAGACCCACGGATTACAGTGGGTCTAACCTCTACGGACCTGGCCTTCCGGATGAAAGTCTATCCCTATCTCCCCCGCATTGGGACTATGTCCGTGTTCACCTGACTACGGTGCGGCCCGAATCCGCCATCAAAACCCTCTCAATCTCCCTTTACCAACGGGAGGCCGACACTTCGGCCCCAAAAGGCGAGTGTAGCACCAAGCTGGTGAAAGAACTTTCGATTTGAGTAGATTGGAGGGGTGGCGGATTTAGGGCGGCCCGAGGTATTGACAAGGCTTATGATGTATGATATGTTAATGCCTGTCACGGCAGAGAAGGAAAGATTAAAGCAACATTACAAATACGGACGGCTAGGGGGTTGAGGCGGAAGAAAGAGGCGATTCAGCCTCCTGAGGAAGTTCGTCATTAGTCGCCCTGTGCTATGTCTTGTGATCCGCGGATTACGGCGAAACCTTGATCCGCCATCAAGAAACGTGACTCGCAAACTAGCCCAAAGCTGATTCCAGAGGCAAGAACTTTCACCATCTGGGTGAAAGAATTACACCTTCAGCCACCTTGAACGGGCGGTGGATTTGGGGAAACGTCGTCTATTGACAACTACCGGAGAGTGGTCTAGTATGTGGTGGCAAATCGGTTGGACGTTGCTTGTGACCTGGAGCGCCGATTCCTGGAGCACAAAGCTACCAGAGACTCCCTTAACTGAAAGGAGGAGACCCGACCAGAAGAGACGATCCTGGTATGAGTGAAGGAATGGCTTCCTCAACAAGTCTAAGGAGGTCACGATGAGCAGACCCTGGTTTTCGATTTTGGGTGTTATCATAATTGTCATGGTGAGTCTCGCCGTCTCCCCCGCCCCGGCTTCGGCGGCGAAACCAGTAGCGTTCAATGCCACTGGAACCATAGGGTCCATTTCCCCTGGCACAGTGAAGCCAGCGGGCGGCAGCGGTCGGTTTGTTGTAGTTGAGCGTGAGATAGGCGGTTTTTTTGTCGCGGGTGATCTTGGCGCCGCAAGTATCTCAGGTGATCCCACCAGTGGCGTCCCCTTCACAATGTATTACAAGGCCAACGTGGAACTGGCGACCCAGGCCGGTAATCTCCACGGTACCTTGACGGCAGGCGACAAGGTCCTCAACCTGAATGGTAAGATTGACCCCCTAGGGTTTGTGGATATTGGAATCGGGGTTCCTCTCCCCAAACTGAGTATCTCCGGACACTGGAACTTTACCAATGGGGCACAAGGCGAGGGGGAGTTTACGGCATGGGCTATTTTCGCCGCCACCCCTGAAGGTCATATTTTCTGGATTCCGTTGAGTGGCTTTGCCATGACTGGCCAGTGGCAGCCCTAGGTTTGTAGAAACATCCGAGACAACGTAAAAGGATCAAATAGAGTCTCCCCGCGGCCATTTCGTCGTGCCTGTCGGGGAGATTCTTGTACCTGGCGGCCCTGGTGAGCGGTAAAGTTTCGTTACGCATTCCAACCACTCGCTTTGACTTTCGGTGGAGGATGGTTTACTATTGGGCGTGGGTTCGGGTGAGCCAAGTTGTGGCCTCGGGCCAAGCCGTGGCAGGACAGGGAATCGGGACGCAGAGAATAAGAAGGTAGCCCAAACACAGTTAAGAAGGCGCCTCACCGGAGCTACAAGACGAAAGAACGAAAAATGAACAGGCCCTGGTTCTCTGTTCTCGGCGCCATCGTAGTAGTTATGGCGAGTCTCGCCATCTCTCCGGCCCCGGCCCTGGCGGACAGGACCAAGTCCACCCCCTTTTCCGCGGCTGGCTTCGCCTGGCAGTCGGGGCTTCCGGCCAAGATCATTGCCCGGGAAAAGGGCGCAGAGCTAAAGGTCCTCAAGGAGCCGGTTGACGGCTTGATATTGAGCTCCAACTGGGCGGCCTTCTCCGGGGCCAGCCTGAAGACTACCCACTCCTCTGAGGTTACGCTGAACGCCGATGGGAGTTTCACCGGGGAACTGAAGGGCGCCTTCCAGGTCATCAGGCCGGACGGCAGCGGAACGCTCAATGGGGTTATGGAGGCCAAGTTCAGTGGCGCATGGGTCTTTGATCCCAGCATAAATGGGCCCCTCATCCTGACAGTATCGGACAAAGGCTCCTGGAAGTTCACCGGCGGGACGGGCAGCCTGGCGGGCACAGGCGGTAAGGGAAAATGGGGCGCCGATATGTCATTCGGCCCTCTTACTTTACCCGATGGTGCTGTCGTGCAAACGCTCCGGGGGGAACTCACCTTCCAGGGTACGTACAGTCAGAATGGTCGTGACGATGACGACGATTAAGGAAGACCTTCATCGGTAACGGATCTTCTAATTCCTGCCGCAGGGTGAGAGGTATGAAACGTCCCGTCGTTACAGAGAACGGGCTGGAGGACGCTAGCTGGCAGCAGTACTGCAGTTTCCTGAAACTCTCCGTGGAGGAGTTTCAGGCGATCCAGGATGAGCTTCTGGACGAGTCCTTGCGGCTACTGGCCTCCTCGTCTCTTGGAAGGAAGATACTGAGGAGTACATCGCCGCCTAACGCCCGGGACTTGCGCGAGACAGTACCCATCACAACTTATGAGGACTACGAGCCCAGTCTTGGCCAGCAGGATGACAGCGTCCTGTCAGAAAAGCCACAGTACTGGGCTTTCACCTCTACCAGTGGCGGCAAAGGCAAATGGGCGCCGTATGCGGCCATGTCCAACGATGTGATGCTGGACTATCTGATGGCGGCCTTCATCCTTTCCGCCGCCGAGGGGCCTCAAGACGTCCGCATCCGGCCCGGCGATATGGTCATGTACAACGTGGCCCCCCGGCCCTTCCTTTCCGGATACCTGGGCCACGGCATGTGCGACAAGTTCGGTTTCCGCACCGTTCCTCCGTTGGACCTCGCAGAGGAAATGGACATCACGGAACGCGTGGAAAAGGGCTTCCCTATGGCCCTGCGCACCGGGCTGGATGTACTCTGTTCTCTTTCCAGCGTTCTCGTGAAGATGGGCGAGGCATTCACGAGCAAGCAGGCTTCCACCCGTTTTTCCTGGTCCCATATGCACCCCGCCATTCTGTCTCGCTATGCCAGCGCAGCGGTCCGCAGCCGCATCGAGAACAGGCAGGTATTGCCCAGGGACCTGTGGAAGCTGAAAGCTCTTATTGGATGGGGACTGGATACCTCCCTGTACCGGGACAAAATACAGTACTACTGGGGCGCGACGCCGTATGAGTTCGACGCATGCACCGAGGCCGGGGTACTGGCGCTGCAGTCCTGGAACAAGAAGGGACTGACTCCTGTGCCGCAAACGGCCTTCCTCGAGTTCCTTCCCGAGGAGTCGTGGCAGCCCAGCCTGCAGGACCATGGCCGCCAACCAACCACCGTGTTGCTGGACGGAGTGAAGACGGGCAACCGGTATGAGATAGTGCTTACCAGCTTCTACGGCATGCCCTTCATACGCTACCGGACCGGACGTATTGTCAAGGTGCTCTCGATGGACGACCCGGAGACAGAGGTGAAGCTTCCGCAGGTGGCGTTCGTTGGGCGCAGCGCCGACGTAATTGACCTGGCCGGTTTCACTCGACTCGACGAAAAGACTTTGTGGCAGGCAATTTGTCAGACCCGGCAAGATTGCTTTGACTGGGTAGTGACTAAAGAGTATCATGATAGCAAAGCTGTACTTCATGTTTACGCGGAGCATGCCAACGGCGCCACTGAGGCAGACGTGTTCAAGGGTCTACACGATAATCTGAAAGCCCTCGACCCGTCCTACAGTAACCTGGAGTCCATGCTGGGCATCGTGCCGTTGCAGGTGACTCTTCTGGCCGGCGGCTCTTTCCGGCGGTATTACGAGGACAGGCAACGGCAAGGGGAAGACCTCGTCAGGGCGCGCTTGCCGCATATCAATCCCCCTCCGCAGGCCGTGGAGCAATTGCTGCAATGCAGCCGGACAATTGAGATCTCTTGCAAGACCTAAGAAGGGGGATCGAATTAATCTCTTCTCTCATAGATCCATTTATGATAAGCCGCAGTGTAATAGGTTTAGTACCTGTGGAATCCAGCAAACGCACTTCCCGTATCCCAAGACCAGCGTTGTAAGTCTATTTACGAGTCACTGCACTAGGACAAGATGCTTTTCTACAGGTTTATCCCGCTTATAGCCCTCGTCTTTCAGCTTTTCCTCCTGTTCCTTGTGGCGCGCGTCAAAGCGAAGCGGGCCGTCCACTGGGTGTTCCTGGTATTCCTTGTCGCCATGTCCCTGTGGGGCTTTTTCATCTTCGGAATGCGCAGTAGCCCAAACCTGGCGGTAGCGATGGTGTGGGAGCAGGCCCTTCTGCCGACTTTCGTGGTAGCTACATATTCGTTCTTCTTTTTCACGATCCTCTTCACCCGGCGCACTCTCTCCATCACCACGGTCTTGAGCATCTTTGTCCTTGCCGCCCTGCTGATAGTCATAAGCCCGACCCCCTTGATTTTGAAGGGCATGCAATTCCGTCCCTATGGTTTCGCCCCGATTGTAGGCCCACTGTGGTTTTCCTGGATCGCCGGCATCTATTTGGCCCTGTTTGCCAGTTTCTATTTCCTGTATCGGTTCCACGGCTCCGCCACGTCCGCCGACGACCGGAACCGCTCCTTATATGTTCTTGGCGGCATCGCAGCCACGTTCATAGGCGGCACCACGGACTACGTGGCGGCTCTGGGACTGATCCCTCAGCCCGGCGGCATATACGGGAATATCCTGTTTGCCACCCTGGCTACAGTAGCGGTCGTGCGCCACAAACTGGTCGACGCCCATCTCTACTTACGACGCGGCGTGGCCTATGTACTGGTCGGCGCCACCGTGGTTGTCCCCTATGTCATCTTGATCGTCCTGTTGGAACGCATCTTTCGAGTCAGAGAGGTGCCCCTGGCAGCCAACATAACCCTGATCCTGGGTATCGCCCTGGGGCTGCACTTCCTGCTGCGCCGCTTCCAGGAGATTGTGGACCGATGGTTCCTCGGCGCCCGTTACAATGCTCTCCAGACCCTGAGAGAATTCAGCCGGACGGCCACACAGACCCTGGACAGCCAGGAACTTCACTCTTCTTTGATCCAGACGATGGGCAGCGCTATGGGCACTAACATCGTCCACCTTCTTCTCTATTTCCCGGAGAAGGGCAGCCTGGGACTGGCAATGTCCTCACGCCTGGACCCTCAGCGCTTTCCATCCTTTCAGGAAAACAGTCCACTGGTCTTGTGGCTGAAGCACTGGGAGGGCGTGGCGCAGAGAGAATCGCTCGCCAAGATCCCGGTGCTGCAGGGTCTATCCAAGAACTCCTGGCAGGCGATAAGCGACCTGGAGGGGGAGCTTTTCGTCCCTCTGAAGACCGGCCAGAGGCTCGTAGGACTGCTGGTCCTGGGGGCCAGGGGGTCTCGCATCCCCTACGGCAACGAAGACATTAATGTGCTTGTCACCGTTTCCAACCAGGCATCGATGGCCCTGGAGAATGCCCGACTCTACTCGCTGGAAAGGGAACGCGTGGCTGAACTGCAAGCGTTGACGCAGATGAAGTCGGGTTTCCTGATGACGGTGGCCCACCAGCTCAAGACGCCATTGTCGGCTATTAAGGCGTCCGCGGGCATGCTGCAAGAGGTCATAGGCCCCAAAGCTACAGTCAGTCAGAAGCGGCTGCTCGCCAATGTGGACCGGGGGACTCATTCCCTGGAGATGGAGATCGGCAAGTTACTGGAGTTCCTGAAGATCAAGACCGCTGCCGTCAGGCTGGACGTGGAGGCCATCGATGTCAGGTCTATTGTGAGCAGCGCCGCTGACCAGGTGCTCCCATCCATCAAAGGGAAGGGCCAGTCTCTGGTATTGCACATGTCGGAATCGCCGATAATGGCCCAGGTGGACAGATCCAAGGTGGAGTCCATCCTGCTCAATCTCCTGGGAAATGCGAATAAGTTCACCCCCGCCGGAGGCAAGATCGACGTGAACGTGCAGGCGGCTGACTCGAACCTGACTGTCGAAGTCTGTGACACCGGACAGGGCATCGCCAGCGACGCGCTGGAGCACCTGTTCGAAGCCTTCTACGAGGTCAAGGACCAGGCTGCCAGCGCCACCGGAAGCTCTGGCCTTGGGCTGGCATTGACCAAATCGCTGGTGGAGTTGCACGGCGGAAAGATCTGGGTGGACAGTACCCCTGGAGAGGGCAGCCGCTTCTGCTTCTCCCTCCCGCTGCGTTTCCAGGGTAAGCCAGGCTACAGGGCATCAAGCCCGGTCTGAGCGGCGCTATTACCTTCGTTCCGATCGGAGATCCCCCTCGTCGAAGACTATCGGTACGGAGCGGGAGAGTCTTCGACCGGCCAGGCATGCTTCGCTGGCCTTGACGAAGTGCGGGGCCAGAGCGGGGTTGCTGCCGAAATGCAGATGGACGTACGATGCCAGTACGTTCCTCAAGAGAAAGCCCTCGGACTTCCCGCCCCTGTTCACTATCGAATAGGCGGCCCCATCGGCGGTGGACTCTCCCAGCCATTGAGAATAGTGGAACTCATGTCCGCGAGCGCGTACGCCTTTCTCCATCAAGGGGCCGGGACCCCGGGCCTCGACCTCAGCGTACCCCAACGATAACCGTCCTTTGTGGATGACCGTCTTGCCGGGTACGATACCTGCCATCGGATGGAGCGCGCCTTCCAGGTCCACGATCGCCTCGCTGAGGTACATGAGACCCCCGCACTCGGCGTAGATGGGCATCCCCCTCCGGGCAGCGGCCTTTATGCTATCTATCAATGAGGCGTTTGCCGACAGGGCGGCGGCAAATATCTCAGGGAACCCGCCCCCGAGATACATAGCGCCGACACGCTCCGGGAGGGCGCGATCATGGAGAGGGCTGAACTGGACAAGCTCCGCCCCCCAAGCTTGCAGCAGGTCCAGATTGTCCTGATAGTAGAAGTTGAACGCCTCGTCGCGGGCCACGGCTATGGCCGTCCGGACCGGCATCGTGTCCGGAGGGAAGAGACCGGACACCGGCGAGGGCGGCGACTGGCGACTGTCCGCCAGGAGGCGCAGGGCATCGATATCGAAGTTGGCCTCCACTTCCCGGGACAAACTTTGCCTGAAAGCCGCCGCCGGGGCGCCCTCAGCGGTGGGCACCAAGCCCAGGTGCCGGTGGGGTAACACCAGCTCCGGCCGCCTCGGAAGATACCCCAGGACAGGGAGCTCTACGCTGCTTTTGATGGCGTCGACAACTGTATTCACGTGGCCGGGGCTGCCGGCGCAGTTCAACACCACGCCGGCTAGCTCTACCTCCGGGTCGAATCGGCGGAAGCCGAGAACGGTAGCAGCGATGCTGCGGGCGGCGTGGCTCACATCGACGACGAGCACCACCGGAGCTTTCAGCAGCTTCGCTACGTGGGCGGTGCTGCCCACATCTTCCCTGCCGGAGTAGCCGTCGTAAAGCCCCATTACGCCTTCGACCACCCCTATGTCGGCCCCGGACATCGCCCGGTGGTACAGTTCCAGAAGACATGAGGCGGGGAGCATCCAGCTATCCAGGTTGCGGGATGGCCTCGCATCCTTGTCTTCCGGTGACGTGTGATAGCTGGGGTCGATGTAGTCCGGCCCCACCTTGAACGGCTGCACCTTGAGGCCGCGCCGCCGGAAGGCATCCATTATGCCCACGGATACCGTCGTCTTGCCGACGCTGCTGGTGACGCCAGCGATTACGATGCAACCCACGTTACCCCTCCTCCAAGCAGCACCGCCTAAATTCGAAATCCCAAGCCACTCTTGTCCAAAATGGTTTTTTCGGAATAACATTCTCAATGGCACGATTTGGACAGCAAAGCGCCCTCACCCCGACCCTCTCCCGCTGCGGCGGGAGAGGGAGATGTCTTTTAAGGTGTTTTGGCTCACTGCCCCGTGAGCCAAAACACCTGGGACTGAACCCCACCCGGCACGACAACGGATCTTATGGTGCATTTTGGACAGCGTTTGCTACGCTCATCCTAAACCCACGTTAGAGGGGGTGGAAATTGAGAAAACCCAAAAACGCTATCGCTTACGTATGGAAAACCCATCCAAAACGCTGTATTTCAATTGTCTTGGACAGCAATGAATTTCAATGCGAAGGTCCGCCGGGAGGCGGCCAGGGCATTAGG
>JACQTY010000192.1 GCA_016210545.1 Chloroflexota bacterium | reverse complement strand
CGATGTCCTTCCTCGCCTGCCCCTTGGGGCTGAATTGAAAGTCCTCGTAGATGATCATCTCGGTGATGGTGAAGCAGTCGTGGACCTCGGCGAGGTCGATGTCCTCTCGGGGGTTGGTTATGCCCGCCTGCTGGTAGGCGGCCTGCGACGCCTTGCGGTTCGCCTCGAAGCCCAGCCAGTCGAATCCGGGCCGGAAATGGGGCAGCCCGGGGTCCACGGCCAGGCCGAGACCCTTGATGTAGATGGGGTCAGGGCGGAACTTCCTGGCCAGTGCAGCGCTGGTGATGATGGCCGCAGCCGAGCCGTCGCTGTTGCCACAGCAATCGAACAGGCCCAGCGGCCAGGCGATGATGGGCGCTGCCAGCACCTGCTCCAGCGTTACCTCCCGGCGGAGGTGGGCCTTGGGGTGCAGGCTGCCGTTGTGGTGGTTCTTCACCGCGATCTGGCCGATAGTCCTCTTGCCCTCCTCCGGGCTCATGTGGTAGGTATGGAAATAGCGGGTGGCGATGAGGGCAAAAGAGCCGGGGGCCGTCCTGCGGAACTCCCAGACCGGGTGCATGCCCCGGCCCACGCCCAGGCCGCCGGCGCCCGTATCCTTCAGCTTCTCGAACCCCTGGGCCAGGACGATATCGTAAGCTCCGGCGGCGACGGCGTAGGTTGCGTTCCGCAGCGCCTCCAGGCCGGTAGCGCAGAAGTTCTCCACCCGTGTCACAGGAATGCTCTGCAGTTTGAGAGGGTCCGCCAGGGCGCAGCCGCCGATGCCCGTCCAGTTGGCGGCCGCGGTGCCGACCCACGCCGCCTGGACGTCGCCGGGCTTGATACCGGCATCCCCGAACGCCTCATAGGCGGCGTCGATTATCAAGTCATCGGGCCGCTTGTCCCAGTGTTCCCCGAACTTGGTGCAGCCCATGCCGATTATAGCTACTTTGTCCCGGATACTTTCCATCTGCGAAAACCCCTTTCGTCGATACGGATTTACTTTATCAGATTTGCTGGCTGGCGACAAGGTAGGGCAGAGTCTTCGCGTTTTCCGACACGCGTCAAGCAAAGCGCGCTCCTCTTGCAGCACTGTCACTCTGAGAAGTCCCGACACGTCCCGATGTATCGGGACTTCGCTTCGGCTCAGCATGACAGGTGGCGCCGCCACATCCGCCGAGACGGTCCATAATGCAAAGACTCTGCAAGGGCGGGCTGGGGGGGGCGCGAGGCGGGTCGTATCCGTATGTCGGGTTTCCTAACCCGACATTGCCGGGCAGGTTGGGAAACCCGCCCTACGGGGGACATTTCGCAAATGTAGCCAAGTTGACACCCATACGTGTCTGGGCTATATTTAATCCATAATTTCCGCTTAAGGGGTGACCCGTGGCCAGAGGCGAGATCGTCATCGATGAGAACTTCTGTAAGGGGTGCGGCTATTGCTCTAAGTTCTGCGCCCGGGGCTGCATAGAGCAGAACGGCGACAGGTTCTCCCCGCAGGGGTATATCCTGGCCGTCTTTGCCCATCCCGAGAAGTGCAACGCCTGCGGCGTCTGCGCCTGGATGTGCCCGGACCACGCCATAGAGGCTTACCGCCTGGTGGAGGCCCAAACCACTGCCCATTCCTAACACAGACGCACTAAATCATGGTGAATTATTTGTTTCGTAGGGGCAGGTTTTTAACCTGCCCAGGGCGAGTTTCAAACCCGCCCCTACGATTAATGCGTTTGTATTAGTTGTGTCCGCAATAGAAAGGAGATCCCGACCCATGGCCGATAGGCTTTTTGTCCAGGGCAACGAGGCCGTAGCCTGGGGCGCGGTTAGCGCCGGCTGCGAGGCTTTTTTCGGTTACCCCATAACGCCCCAGAACGAGATCACCGAGTGGTTTGCTCGCGAGTTCCCCAGGATGGGCAGGGTATTCTTGCAGTCGCAGAGCGAGACCGGCTCCATCAACATGCTCCATGGCGCTGCCGCTTGCGGTGTGCGGGCCATGACCTCTACCTCCGGCCCGGGGTGGGGCCTGATGCAGGAGGGTATGTCCAACCTGGCCAATGCGGAGCTACCCTGCGTTGTAGTGCTGGTGCAACGGGGAGGTCCCGGGGCGGGCACAACTCGCCACGCCCAGATGGACTATGCCTCGGCCACCCACGGCGGTGGGGCGGGGGGCTACAGGAATATCGTGCTGGCCCCGGCCTCGGTGCAGGAGCTCCACGATTTCATGCCCCTGGCCTTTCACCTTGCCGACAAGTACCGCAATCCGGTCGTCGTCCTCAGCGATGCCATTCTGGGCCAGATGGCCGAGCCTCTGGAGCGGAAGCAACTGGAGTTCGAGCCGCTGCCGCCTAAGGACTGGGCGGTGCTGGGCAAGGCCCACCATGCCGATGGCAAACGGCGGGGGATTTCCATCGGCCAGGGTTTCATCCCTAACCCCGACTTTCCTACGTACTTATCATTTATCGATCACCTGGACAAGAAGACAAAGCAGATGCGCCAGGACGAGGTACGCTTCGAGGCGCTGAACGTGGAGTCGGCCCGTCTGATACTGGTGGCCTATGGCTCCATGGCCCGGGCCTGTCAGGGGGCAATGGAGATGGCCCGGGCAGAGGGACTCGACGTGGGAATGTTGCGCCCCATTACGCTGTGGCCCTTCCCTTCCCAGGCCATCCGGCGGAATATCCGGGAGGGCGTCCAGTTCCTGGTCGTGGAGGACAGCCTGGGGCAGATGGTGGAGGATGTGGAGACGGCTGTAGGAGAGCGCGCCCCGGTGCATTTCCTGGGTATGCTGGCCCGCCACGAACCGAGGGAGATGGGCATGATCTTCCCCGACCGCATCCTGGAGAAGATAAAGGAGATTTGCCGGAAGTGACGGATATTGGCGTGAAAAAAGAGTTGGTGGCCGGACGTCCTGACCTGTGGCTCCGCATGGAGAATAACCCTATACCCTCCTGCCCCGGCTGTCACGAGCCGACGGCGATGCGTGCCATTCTGGAGGCGCTGGAGGAACTGGACGCAGTGGGCGATGCTGTCATGGTCGTCGGCGTTGGCTGCTCCTTTGCCTTCCAGTCGATGGTTGACCTGGACTACCTGGTGTGCGCCCACGGCCGCCCGCCCGACGGGGCTTCGGCGGTGAAGCGCGTTCTCAAAGGCGACCATGTGGTGTTCACCATCCAGGGTGACGGGGACTGCATTGCCATCGGCGCCGGGGCCTTGATCAACGCCGCCGCCCGGGCCGAGAAGATCACCATCTTCATGCTGAACAACGCCAACTACGGCACCACCGGAGGCCAGTTGGCGCCGACCACCCCTCTGGGGCACGTCACCAGCACGACGCCCGGGGGAAGGACTCCGGCTCACGGCTATCCCGTACGTGTGCCTGAGCTTCTGGCGACCTTTCAGGGCGTGGCCTATACTGCCCGCGGGGCGATGAACAGCCCGGCCAACTACCAGAAGACCAAAGGCTATATCAAGAAGGCTTTCGCCGCGCAACGGGTCAGCCTGGGCCTGAGCTTTGTGGAGATGCTCTGCGCCTGTCCGCCCAACTGGCACATGACACCCCTGGACAGCCTGAAATGGCTGGAACAGACGGTCATTCCCCAGTTCCCGCTGGGGGAGTTCAAGGACGTTCAAGGTGCAAGTGGTAAGACGCAGGAGGCAACAAGGTAGGGTGCAGAACCGGTGAATGGAGAGTCCAGAGAGGGCTTAGCCCTCTTTGGCGGGGTCTTAGGGGTGCCCCCTAAGGCTCTCAAATCCCCCTTGCCCGCCTCGCGGGAGAGGGGGGACACAGGGGGAGAGAGAACTTCAGACCATATGCAACGACAGCTAGTCGCCGGCAGACCGGATGCCTGGATGCGTCTGGAATTCAACCCTATACCGACTTGCCCCGGATGTCAGGAGCCGACGGCTACCCGGGCGGTGCTGGACGTTTTGGAAGAGATGGGCATGGAGGGCGAGGCGATCCTGGTGCCGGGCGTAGGCTGCCACTCGCTGATACCCTTTATGCTGGACCTGGACCACGTGATGAGCGCCCACGGGCGGCCGCCGGACCTGGCCTCGGCCATTAAACGGGTCCTTGGCAGGGGCGCGGCGGACCGTGCCCTTCCGCTGGTGTTCACCTTGCAGGGTGACGGCGACTGCATCGCCATCGGCGCCGGCTCTCTTGTCAATGCCGCCGCCAGGAGCGAAAACATCACAGTGCTGATGCTGAACAACGTCAACTACGGGACTACCGGGGGACAGATGTCGCCTACGACCCCTCTGGGCCATGCTACGTCGACGACGCCCGGAGGACGGACGCCGGACTACGGCTATCCGGTGCGTGTCCCCGAGATGCTGGCGACTTTCCAGGGCGTGGCCTATGCCGCACGTGGGGCGGTGAACACGCCGGCCAACTATCAGAAGACCAGGGCCTACATCAAGAAGGCGTTTCAGACGCAAATGGCGGGAAGGGGCTTGAGCATGGTAGAGGTCCTGTGCTCCTGCCCGCCGGACTGGCACATGACCCCGTTGAACAGCCTGAAGTGGATTGAAGCTCACATAATACCTCAATTCCCGCTGGGGGAATTCAAGGGGCCGTAGGGGCACGAAGCATCGTGCCCGTAGCCGAGGCATGTAGGGGCAGACCTTGTGTCTGCCCTGGGCGACCACGAGGGTCGCCCCTACATAGCAGCGCTTCGGATTTCGTGCTTCGGATTTAGGATTTCCTAGGAAGGGATATTATGGCGCAATCAGAGACCCACGACGTAATTATGGTCGGAATCGGCGGGCGGGGGGTGCTGGTGGCGGCGCGGCTCTTTGCCGAGGCTGCTATGACTCAATACGAGCACGTAAGCTGGCTGCCTTCGCTGACCACCGCCATGCGCGGCGGCCCGTGCGAGGCGACTGTCGTCCTGTCCCATCAGGCTATCGCTTCGCCCCTGGTATGGCGGCCCCAGGCCGTGGTCGCTATGGAGGCATCCCAGCTCAAGTCTTTTGAGAACCGGGTGAAGCCGGGCGGGCTGATCGTCACCGAGAGCGCCGGCCTGCCGGACGGCGCCAGGCGGCAGGACGTGCGCCTGCTGAAGTTCTCGGCTATTTCCATCGCCGTGGGCCTGGGGGATAGCCAGGCAGCCAACTTCGTTCTACTCGGAGCGTACGTCGAGGTCACCCGGATCCTGTCCCCTGAAGTGGTTGAAGGTTACATGGAGAAGAAGTTTGGCGGCAGGGAAAAGGTGGTCTCCATCAACCGCAACGCCTTCCGGGAGGGGATGAAGCTGGCGCACACGACCTAAGGGTAAGTCCCAAATCCCAAATGCCAGGTTCCAAACAATGTCTCAATCCGAAATGTTCGAAGCTCGTCGCTCCTTTGGAGTTCGTTTGGGGTTTGGAGATTGGGATTTGGAGCTTTCGGAAAGGGGGTTGCCATGGCATTCAGGGTAGCCGCCACTTTCGCAATGCCGGGCATGGACTTCGGCGAGGACAAGCTGGCCGCCGTAGGGGCGGTCCTCGAGAGGCGGCTGTGCCAGACCCCCGAAGAGATAATCGCTGCCGCCCACGATGCCGACGCCGTGATTTCCCCCACCACGGTCCAGCACTATCCTCGCGACGTGATAGTTAGCCTCAAGCAGTGCCGCATCATAGCCAGCGCCGGCATCGGGTACGAAGGCGTCGACCTGGACGCAGCGACCGAAATGGGCATTGTTGTCACCAACACCCCCGATTACTGCCTTGAAGAGGTCTCCGACCACACCATGGCCCTGATACTGGCCTGCGCCAGGAAGCTGCCCCGGGTGGAGAAGGCGGTGCGCGAGGGGAAGTGGACCCTCAGCCCGGAGCTGCGCCAGGGTATCTTGCCGCCGATGTTCCACCTCCGGGGCCAGGTGCTCGGCATCATTGGGTTCGGGCGGATTGCCCGGGCCGTGGTGCCCAAGGCGAAGGGTTTTGGCATGAGGGTCATTGCCTTTGATCCCCGTTGCCCCGCCGATACCATGAGCAACCAGGGGGTGGAAAAGGTAGAACTGGACGATTTGCTCCGGCACGCCGACTTTGTATCCATCCATGCCTCCCTCAAGCCGAAGAGCCATCACATGCTGGGCCTGGAGCAGTTCCAGAAGATGAAGCCCACCGCCTACGTTATAAACACTGCCCGCGGGCCGCTCATCGACGAGAAGGCCCTTGTCTCCGCCCTGGGCCAGAAATTGATCGCCGGGGCTGGCCTGGATGTGCTGGAAACGGAGCCTCCCCAGCCGGACAACCCGCTGCTCAGTATAGACAACGTCATTGTCAGCGGGCACACCGGCCAGTTCTCCAACCATTCCGAGGCCGAGCTATGGCGCTGCCCGGCCGATGAAATAGTACGAGCGCTACGCGGGGAGTGGCCGGTGAATGTGGTGAACCCGCAGGTGAGGGAGAGGTTCCTGAGCCGCTGGCCGAAGGCCCTCGGCTCGACGGGGGGGTCAGCTCCGGTCAGGAGGTGAGCAGCTATGCCTTCAATCCTGGAAGGGATACGCGTCCTGGACTGGACCATCTTTCAGCAGGGGCCGGTGGCTACAGCCCTGCTGGGCGATATGGGCGCCGAGGTCATCAAGATCGAGGAACGGGGGGTGGGCGACCCGGCACGGGGCATGATGAAGGTTATCGGGGCTATCGTGTCCCAGAGTCTGGGCGGGCGGAACGCCTACTACGAGAACAACAACCGCAACAAGAGGTGCATTGCCCTGGACCTGACCAAACCCCAGGCCAAAGAGATCATCTATCAACTGGTGGAGAAGTCCGACGTCTTCGTCCAGAACTTCCGCAAGGGCGTGGCGGAGAAGATGGGCATGGACTACGAGACCCTCTGCAAATACAATCCCCGCCTTATCTACGCCAGCGCCTCGGGCTGGGGGCCGGAGGGGCCGGACGCCAACGAGCCCTCTGCTGATTACGTGGGTATTGCCCGTTCGGGGTTCATGAGCCTGGCCGGAGAGCCGGACATGCCGCCGCAGATGGTGCAGGGCGGCATCGGCGACCAGACCGGGGCCATCATGACTGCCTTTGGCGTCGTTTCGGCCCTGCTGGCGCGGGAGAGGTTCGGCGTGTCGCAGGAGTTGAACGCCTCCATACTGGGCGGGCTGGTCTACCTGGAAGGCGTGCCGGTGTCGCTGAGCCTGATGGCCGGGCTGAAGTCCATGCGGGCCCATCGCGCCAGGGCGGGCAACCCATTGTGGAACCACTACCGCTGCAAGGACGACAAGTGGGTCGCCCTGTCCCATCTCCAGCCCGACAAGTTCTGGCCCAACGTCTGCAAAGCCATGGACATCTGCCATCTTCAGAACGATCCCAAGTTTGCCAACCTGTCAGCCCGGGACGCCAACCGCGTGGAGCTTATCAAGATACTCGATGAAGTCTTCGCCAACAGGACCCGCGAGGAATGGAAGCAGGTGTTCAAGGCCAACGGCGTCATGTATGCCTCGGTCAACACCCTGCCCGACCTCAAGGAGGACCCGCAGATTATCGCCAACAACTACATCACCGAGTTCGACCACCCCACCGCGGGCAAGACAAAGACGGTAGGACACCCCATCATCTTCGACAAGACCCCCATGAAGATACAGCGGGAGGCCCCGGAGTTCGGCCAGCACACGGAGGAGATACTGACGGAGATCCTGGGCTACTCCTGGGAGCAGATAGAGGAGCTGAGGGGGGCGGGGGTGATTTAGTTACCTCTCCCCCTGCCCCCTCTCCGATTTCAGAGAGGGGGTTAAACGTAGGGTGGGTTAAGCGTCCCGATGCAATCGGGATGCGAACCCACCGCAACGGGCGTTGGTGGGTTTCGTCCCGTCAATAACGGGACTACACCCACCCTACGGCTTTCTATCATTGAAGTGATCCGTATGGAAGAAGTCATACCACCTGTCATGCTGAGCAGAGCGAAGCATCTGGGGAAAGAAGGGTGGAGTGCACTACCCGATCCCGACCAGTCGGGACTCAGGGTGACAATACAAAGACCCTGGTTATAGAGTGTGTATTATGAAAATTGCCAGTGGTGTCGGAAAAGCAAGTGTCTGATTATCGCAGGGTCTAATCGAGGGAGGAACCTTCTTTTTCACCGCGGTAACCTGTGGCAGGCGTTCGATATTCTTGGACGCGTCCGCTACCGATCTCCTCAAGATATCCTTCCGCTATGTCGTAGCCAAGCGACCGTTCTTTGTCGATGCCATCGTGGTCTTGCCGGACCATTTGCATTGTATTTGGACCTTGCCTCCCGGAGATGGGGATTTCTCGGTCAGGTGGAGGCTGCTGAAGACGTATTTTAGTCGCCATTACCGCGGCCAGGCGGATACGGTCTATGTGAGTGAGTCAATGGTCGACAAACAGGAAGCAGGCATCTGGCAGAGGAGGTTCTGGGAACATGCCATCCGTGACCAGGAGGACTTCAACAGGCATTGTGACTACATTCATTACAATCCGGTCAAGCATGGATTGGTTAGATCACCAGGAGTGGAAATACAGTAGCTTTGGGAGGTTTGTGGCAAAAGGCTTGTGTCCTCCCGATTGGGGAGAAGGTGCGAAAAGACCATTGATAGAAATGGACTTGGGGTAAAATTGGTGGGTTCGCGCAGCCACCCTCCTACCGCTCGTCCCCTCTACGCTTAACCCACCCTACTACGGTTCTAGGCTCACTGCACCGGCAGAAAGAGGGCGATATGTACAAACTGCAACTAAGAAATGGCTATGATTTCGGAGAAGTTGCGTCGGCCCTGCAAAAGGCAGTACGGCGCGGGAATGAGGCCGACGCGCTCTATTGGGCAGTTGAGCTTGATATCTCCGGTTACGGAGAGTACCTCTGGAAGCGGCTGCGCATCATGTCGTCGGAAGATATCGGACTCGCTGAGCCGATGATGCCGGCGACCATCAGGGCTTTCTATGAGAGTTGGTTGGAGCTGCACAGGAAAAAGGACGACGGCGAAAGGCTGTTTGTTATACACGCCATTCTACTGCTCGTCAGAGCCAGGAAAAGCAGGCTGGTAGACAATTGCCTGGTCGCTAGCTATGGCCACCACCCGCCTGGAAAACAGATTCCGGATTATGCCCTCGACAAGCATACGCTTAGGGGGAAAAGCATGGGGCGTGGGTTTGACCACTTTCTTGAAGTCGGGGCCCATCTCGAAAATCACGCGCCACAGGAAGGCGAACAGGAATACTGCAAGGACGCCAGGAGATTGTTGGATGAGAGACGATCTCGAGTGCCTTACTAAGAGTCTCATTATAAGATGGACCTGTCAGTATTGATTGCCTAGTCATTCAATTATGAGACCATCCATCGCGATTAGAAACCTATCGCATTTGATCCCGTCCCACTGCAGTCCTCCGTTCCGCCCCTTTTTTCCTTAACTCATCCTACGATTTTGGGGTATAATCTAAGTATAGTTATTCCTACAGGAGATCTTTATGGACACTGTAACCAAACCTGAAGGCACCCCTGCCAGGACGACGGCGGTCAAAGCTACCGAGACGGCCCGCAAGGTGCGCGGCCTAGTGAAGCAGATGTACCTGGGCGGTCACGAGGCCAAGGCCAAAGGCATCCCCATCGCCTACTGCATGGTGGCCTCCCAGTACGACGAGATAGTCCGGGCCTCCGGCGTCTACCCGGTGTGGACGGAGAACTATGCCGGCCTCTGCGCCGCCAAGCGGGACGCCGAACGTTTCATCCTCAAGGCAGAGGGCGACGGCTACTCCAATGTCCTGTGCGGCTACGCCCGGGTGGGCATCGGCTTCGAGGGGCTGCGCCGCCAGTCGGGCGGCATGCCCGCCAGCGCCCCCGATGGAGGTATGGCTGCCCCCGATATGCTGCTGGGTTCCAGCGGGGTCTGCGACCCCCGCTTCAAGTGGTACCAGTCCATGGGCCACTACGGAGACATACCCATCCACAACATAGACGTGATCTGCCCGCCCATCGATGCCCGCCTTGCCGAGGAACGGGACTACTACGTGAAGTATCAGCGGGGGCAGTTCCAGAATCTCGTGGACTTCCTGGAGCAGCAGACCAAGAAGAAATACGATATGGACCGGCTGTGGGAGGTCATCCGTATCTCCGAGGAGAGCCGCCGCTGGTGGTGGGACGCCTATCAACTGCGCAAGGCCGTCCCCTGTCCCATGCCCTCGGAGGACCACTTCAATACCTTCGTTCCGGCCTACTTCATGATGGGTACCCCGGAGGCGCTCGCCTTTTACAAGGAGCTTTACCAGGAGCTCAAGGTCAGGGTGGACAACAAGGTCGGGGTCATCCCCGACGAGAAGTACCGCATCATCTGGGCTGGCGGTCTGCCACCGTGGCATACTATGTGGACGTTCAACTACTTCGAGAGCCAGGGGGCTGTGTTCGTAATAGACACTTCTTACCGGCCCTTCGACCCGGTGGAGGTGCCGCCGCACGTAAAGGACCCCCTGGAGTACCTGGCGTGGCGGACGTTCCTCCGGGCGACCTACCGCTACGAGAAGGCTTACAAGCACAGCGGCAACCCGGAGGTGGAGTTACTATTAGAGTTGGTGGAGGGCTACAAGGGGGATGGCCTGGTGATGCACGCCTCCCGCTCCTGCCGGGCCACCACCATCGGCCAGCTTTATCTGAAGGACATGGTGCAGAAGTACGTGCCCGTTCCCTGTCTCCAGCTCATCAGCGACCTCATCGATGTGCGGGACTACTCGGAGGCGCAGTGGAAGATGCAGATAGATGCCTTTGTGGAGACGGTGGCCGCCAGTAAGCGGGACCGGAAGGCGTAGTTGCCCGACTATGGTCATAAACAAAATAAGACACCATTTTCCCATTCTGAGGGAGCGTAGCGGCCGAAGAATCTACAGACGATTGTGTTGGACGCAATTCTCCGGCGCACCCCCAAACCCCCTGGGAGGGGGTTCAACGTAGCCCTTCGGGCTTTTTAAGGAGGGAATCCCGATACATCGGGATTGGACCCCTGCCAAAGGGGATCCCCCCTTCTTCACGGTTGCCGTAAGTTACTTGCCCAGAATCAGCTTTGCCAGTTCCCGCTCTCTCATGATGCGGCCCACCTCCTCCTCATCCTTGCCACTCATGACCTCCGGCGACTTAGGTATGAGGCGCAGGGACGGCGGCCTCGGGTCAGCCACATCCTTGCGCACGGAGAGCCGGGGGTCCAGCCTTGTGTAGAGCGATTGGCCTTCCTGGGACAGGAGCCAGTTGATGAAGAGGCGCGTAGCGTTGGGATGCGGGCCGTTGCTTATCATGGCGACAGCTCCGCCGGACGTCAGGGGGATGCCCTCTTTCATGTCGATCGCCTTGACCGGCGCCCCCTGGACGGCAAAGGGGCCGGTAGTGGCGTCAGAAGCGGCCCAGGCCAGGGCTGCCTCCCCCCGGGCTACTGCGGCCGAGATGTCCCGCGTGGTGTTGACCAGTTTCAGGTCCTGCTGGCCCAGCTTTGTGAAGT
Organism: Chloroflexota bacterium; assembly: GCA_016210545.1. Taxonomy (GTDB): domain Bacteria; phylum Chloroflexota; class Dehalococcoidia; order JACVQG01; family JACVQG01; genus JACVQG01. The sequence goes on along the minus strand of JACQTY010000192.1, from coordinate 4,676 downwards.
AGTCCTTGCTTACCCCTTTCCGCTGCAGGACCAGGTATACGTACGCGGCATTGGGGATAGTGGCCGGGTCGGCTATGGCCATCTTGCCTTTCCACTGCGGTCCCAGCAGGTCTTGCCACGCTGTCGGCTCGTCCTGGGGTTTCACCAGATTCGTGTTTATGATGGGCAACTGCGAAGTGAGCATGAAGTTGAGCACATGGCGCTCCGGGTCCAGCGGCGGGAAACCAAGCCAACCCCCTTGCTCCTCAAGAACAGGAAGCACGCCGACCGGACGGGTGAGTCCTTCGGTCTTGGCCACGAAAATGATCGAGGCGCCGGTGGTCAGGATGTCGGCCATTCCTTGCCCCGCCCTCTGCTCGGCTCTCATCCTCTCGATGAGCTGCATACCGGGGCCGCTGATCGATTCTATCTGGATGCCGTACTTGTCTTTGAACGCCTTGGCTACTCCCGTGCCCACGTCTCCTATGAAGTGGAAGCTGTAGGCGGTTATCTTGCCTTCCTTCTTGGCGGCCTCTACCACTTTGTCCCACTCCGATGCCGGGGCGGCAGGCGCAGCCCTGGTGGCCGACGGCGGACCGGCGGGCGCCGCCGGTGACGACGGCAGTGGGGCCGGGGCTGCCTTTGGAGCACAGGCGATCACGAGCAATAACGTGAGAGCCACCACAGGTAGAAGAAGCCTTTTCACGATCGTATCCCCCTCTCGGCAATCCCGTATTTGTGGACTTGAAGTCCGCCGTCTTCCCGGCAACCTGGCCATTCTGGAGGTGAGTCCAACCCGGACCGCCCCGATGAAATCGGGGCGGGGTCGCTCTTACGGCTCTATGATCTATGGGCCGGAGCTGCGGCCATCGGCCCCAGGGCGAACTCGACCCTCTGGTTCACCGCGTCCCAGTTGATGTTCTTCATGAAGGCTTCTATGTAGCTCTTGCGGCCGGTGGCAAAGTCGATGAAGTAGGCGTGTTCGTAGACGTCCAGCACCAGCAGAGGGGCGCAGGACCACGGCGCCTCGAAGTGAATGTCGCTGAGCCAGGTGCGCAGCTTCATGTCCTCGAAATCGTTGGCCAGCACCACCCAGCCGCGGGCGCATATGCCCTGGGCCCTGAAATTCGCCTCCCACTTCTCATATGAGCCAAAGTCCCGTTTGATCAGGTCGAGGATGCGGCCCTTGGGCTTGCCATCGCCGCCCAGATTGCCGAAATAGAGCTCGTGGAGCCGGACAGCGTTGGCGGCGAATACCTTCTCCTTCTCCAGTTCCCGGATGAGGCTGAAGGTGCCGTTCGCCTCGGCCAGGTTGACGTCCTGGAGCTTTGTCTCGATCTCGTTCATCTTGTTGACATAACCCTTGTACAGGACGTTGAAGTGCTCGTCTATCTGTTTCTGGGATATGCCTTGCAGGGGTTTGGAGGGTTTCAGGTCTTCTTTCGCAGTCCAGGCCATTTCTTTCCTCCTATTAGTTTATTGGTATGCCATCAGGCCCCGGCGCACCGGTGCCTGAGATACCCAGCTCCTATCCCCGTATGGCGGCGGAGAAGGGGGAGAGAGGCGAGGACGGGGAAAGCTCCGTGAACATATTGCGGCTGATCACCAGGCGTCGCAAGTTCGTGGTACCGCCAGCGCCGTAGTTGGTGTGGGCATCGCGCCATACGCGCGTCACCGGGTGCCAGTTGTCCAGGACTCCATGGCCGCCGAAGATGTCCAGGGCGCTCTGGCTGACTTCGTAGGCTACCATATTGGCGAAGGTGCTTGACATAACGAAGAACCGCACATCGTTTTGTCCGGCGTCCCTGATACCCGAGGCGCGATAGATCATGGAGCGGGAGGCCTCCACCTTTGTGGCCATGTCGACAAGCATGAAGTTGACGGCCTGGAACGAGGCGATGGTCTGGTCGAACGCCTTGCGACTTACCGCGTAGTCCAAGGCCAGCTCCAACGCCGATTGGGCCATACCCAGGGGCAGCCCGCCGATGGCGGAAGCGTCATCCAGACCGGCGCGGGCGATACGGACGCCGGCGTTGTATGGACCCAGCAGGTTCTCAGCCGGGACCTTAGCGTCCCTCAGCAGGATCTCGGCGAGTCCGGCGCCTCTGAGACCTATGGGGTCCGCCACCTTGCCGATGCTGACGCCAGGGAAATTCTTTTCCACGATGAAACAGGAGATGCCGCGGCTGCGCTTCTCCGGCTCGGTCTTGGCGAAAACGTGGAAGAAGTCGGCATGGGTAGCCGGCTCAAGGAAATACTTGTCGCCGCTCAGGATGTAGTAGTCTCCCTTGCGGACGGCAGTGGTCTGTATGCCACCCATATCAGTGCCGCCGCTGGGCTCGGAGGAGGCGGCGTAGTTGGCTATAGCGTCGTTGGCCAGCCATGTTAGGTACTTCTTCTTCTGGGCCTCAGTGCCGAATAGCTTCTCCATGGTGGCAGACTGGGCGGAGGTGCACCAGATCATGGCCATGCTGCCGGATGCTCTGGATATCTCCTCGATGAGGAGGTTGAACTCCAGGGTACCCCAGTCCAGGCCACCGTATTCCTTGGGGACGCGAGTCTTCATGTAACCCTCTTTTGTGAGGGCTTTGACCACGTCCTCGGGGAACTGGTTACTACGGTCGATGTCCTCGGCCCGGGGGACGATTATTTTCTGAACGGTCTTCCTTATGCTTTGCTGGAGAGCCTTCTGCTTCTCGGTTAAGACCAAAGCGCGACCTCCTCAGGGGGAGTTTCGGGATAATTAACACTATAAAGGAAAGAGTGGCTTTGCGCAAGGGGGGTGAAGCTGGTTGCCGTGACACGGCTAGACGGCCCGTTGGCTTTTGGGTTATAATCGGCTTGCACGAGCGGGAGTAACTCAGTGGTAGAGTTCCTGCCTTCCAAGCAGGTTGTCGCGGGTTCGAATCCCGTCTCCCGCTCCACGTTTGTCGGTGACATCCTGCCTCTTACGCATATTGTCCATCTGAATGGGCGGGCAGGATGTCGCGGTCCTCCGTCCGGCGCCCCCTATTATGAGGCAGATCGCCCAAGATTGGATGTAGTTCCCCTGGAGTTCGAAAGAGTTTCCGGCGTGAAACGGCGAGCTCGTGTCGATTGGTGGGCGGCCTACCTTGAGCGCCTCACCCAGAAGTCAAATAGGACACTGTTGTCAAACGTCTGGTTGGCAGTGTGGCCCTGGTCGGGGAACTCGACGTAGACTGAATCGATCCCCATCGCTACCAGGGCGTCATGCTGGGCCTTGACATCGGGCTTCCAATCAAGGTCGTTGGCTCCAACGCCATTGAACACCGGGCGGCCGGCAAGGGCCTTGGCCCACGCCTCTGGCTTGGTGGTGGCCGGGAACAGTCCCGGGGCCCCGAGCAGGGAGGCAAAATGCTGTGGCCTCGCCAGCATCAGCACGAAGGCCGCGTATCCGCCGTTAGATACACCGCCAATATGGACCCTGGCAGGGTCGCCGCCGTAGCACGCCAGGACCTCGTTGAGGACCCCGAATGTCCGAACAGCGTCGTCAATGTAGTCCATGTCCACAGCGTAGGGAAGCACGATGCGGAACGACTCCCTGGCCGAGCCTCGGGAGAGGTAGTTAGTCCAGGCCCGCTCGGCGCTCCTCCGGCTGCCCGACCCACCCCCCAGGAAAATCACCGTGGGGACTCTCGGATCATCTTGCGCCGGGTGGACGACAAAGTAGGGGCTTGCCTGCGTATTTGTGATCTCTTGTAGCGTACCTGGCTGGGCAGGATTACAGGTGTTAGGTTGTTTCGGGCCGCTGGTCGACTGCACGCTGCGGTTTCCAGGAGGCGAAGAGGGATTATTGGCGACAGGCGAAGGCGTTGGAGTGGGGGCGGGCGCCGGTGGCTGACACGCCGACAGGGCCAGGGCAATTCCTAAAGCTGGCAAGAGGACGGCCTTTAGACGCCTCATGCTATTCATTCTGCGGCCTCCTCTGAGTCAAAATTCAACCCGTCTCCTTATGAAGCAGGGCCGTCCTTCAGGATGCCCTCCCGATAGGCATAAGCCACCACTTGAGCCCTGTTCTTGAGGTGCAGCTTGGCAAGGATGTTTTTCATGTGATAGGTCGCAGTGTTCTCAGATATGTGGAGAATAGAAGCCATCTCTTTGTTGCTTTTGCCCTCGGCGGTGAGATGCAGTACGTCCATCTCCCTTGCGGTAAGGGATTCCTCGCCTGCCTCGGTGCGCCGTTTCGCCTTTTCCCTGGAGAACTCATTCCAGATGCGAGTAGCCAGGGTGGGGCTGAGCGCTACCTCCCCCCGGGCCACGCGTTGAAGCATCTCCATGAATTGCTCGGAGGACAGGTCCTTAAGCATATAACCCTGGGCGCCGCTCTTGATGGCATCAAACAGGTCGTCGCTGTCATCTGAGACGGTTAGCATAACTACTTTTATTTGTGGCATCTCGGCCTTGATGCGCCGGGTTGCTCCCAAACCGTCGCACCGCGGCATGTTGATATCCATCAAAATAAGATCGGGCTGGAGCAGGCGGGCCTTGTCCACCGCCTCCAGTCCATCGCTCGCCTCCCCAACCACCTCCATGCCCCACGCCTTGAGGAGGCTCGCCAACCCATCCCGGAACAGGGCGTGGTCATCAGAGAGCAATATTCGCATGGGCGTCCTCCCCGGCCGTATCCCGGGGTACAGTGACCACAACCTTTGTGCCGGCGCCGGCGCAGCTTTCGG
>JACQTY010000190.1 GCA_016210545.1 Chloroflexota bacterium | reverse complement strand
TCTGCCCCGACGAGGTGAAAAAGGTATTTGGTGAGAAGCCCAAGAAGCTTCGCATCATGTTTCCTACGGAAGATAGGGAGCAATGGGCGAGCCAGTACTTCCGCCGTTACTCCTCATCGCGAAGGCTCATTTGCCGCGGCGATGGAGAGATGGCTATGGTCAGGGCAGATAATGTTGTGGGGCAAGTCCTGAACCGAGAGCCTTCCTCATTGGACTTGAAGGAGATTGCATGTAACCCCCGCAGCTGTCCTCACTACCGTTGCGGTGATTGCCGCCGGGTGATGAATCTTCAGTTCCTGTTACCTGACTGCCCGGGCTTTGGCGTCTATCAACTGGATACCAGTTCCTACCATTCCATGCTCAGCGTCAACTCCATATTGGACTTCACGCGCAGCATTTGCGGCCGGGTTTCCATGATACCCCTGTCGCTGCAGCTTACCGAGATGGAGGTAGAGCCAGAGGGATGGCTTACCAGGGTATATGTCCTGAGCATGACCTGCCCTCACTCTCTGGCTGATATCCAGCGATATGCCCGGATACCGCCGGGGCAGGCCCTGTTGCTGCCACCGCCCGACAGTGAAGCTCCTGACGACCTCTTTCCGGAAGGACTGACCGGAGCCAAAGCGACGTCAAAGCCAGCCGTTGGCCCCGATGAGACCCTCATCGACCTCTGGACCAAAGCCAAAAGCAAGATATGGCATTTTGAAATACGGGACTCCCAGATAGCCAACTGGTTTGAAAAGAACTACCGTCTCACGGTAAGCCTGGTGGATTTCGATCCCCCGGCGCCGCCAGCGAAGTTTACCGCCGAAATTCTGTCCGCCTTTTGCCAGTCAGTTGACCGGTTCACCAGACGTTAGGGGGTTCATCCCGAAGAAGAGAATGCCAAGCAAGAATGGTTCTACCGCCGTTTTCTCCGAGGCTCTTCCAGAGCTGCTGGCCGACCATTTTTGTCACCTTCACGAAGGCAGCGGAGTCAGCCCCGAGGTAATCAAGGAAAGGGGCTACCGGAGCCTTCTGGGCACGAGTGAGCTTGAGAAGCTCGGCTTCTCTTCCTCACAGCAGCGGGCGCCGGGCATTCTTATCCCTCTGTGGGGTGTTGACGGCAAGGAAGCCGGTTACCAATACCGGCCCGATAATCCCAGGGTCGATGCCAGGGGCAGGCCGGTGAAGTACGAGACACCCAGGGGCTCGTCCAATCGCCTGGACTGTCCGCGCCGTTGTCAGAAGATGCTGGGTGACCCGCAGGTTCCGCTGTGGATAACCGAAGGCTGTAAGAAAGCCGACTCCCTGGCCTCTCGCGGCGCCTGTGCCATCTCGCTCACCGGTGTCTGGGGTTTCAAAGGGAAGAACGAGTTTGGCGGCATCACCATCCTTGCCGACTGGGACTACATTGCCTTACGAGGCAGAAAGGTATACCTGGCATTTGACTCCGACATCGTGAGCAAGGACCTGGTGAAACAGGCGCTGGAACACGTTGCCGAACATCTCCGGAGGAAAGAGGCACATGTACAGGTTGTTTATCTTCCCCAGGCCGGAATCCAGAAAGTCGGTATTGACGACTTTCTCCTGGAGCATTCCATCGGTGATGCCGAGAAGCTGGCAACAGACCTGAGGATGGAAGACAACAAGGACCGGGAGCAGTTTGTGTCCGGCTTTGTTCTCAGAGATGGCACTGTAGGTGAGATGGTAGTAGATGACGATGGCCAGCGTTCCTTTATCGTGGCCGCAAATGGCTCAGTGAGACGGGTGTTCCAGCTCCAGACACCGAAAGCTACCTATATCCCCACCACGGACCGGCTGGTTGGCGAGGTGGTGCACTTTGCCAGCACCGCCACTCCCTACGATTCCCAGGCACGCCTGTTCAGTGAAATCCGGGCATTCGTTCACCGTTACCTGGAGCTTCCAACAGACTTCGAGGAGATTGCTTCCCTCTATGTGCTATTGACCTGGGTCTTCGAGTTCGCACCGTCGGTTCCCTACCTCCGGGTAATCGGCGACTGGGGTACGGGCAAGACCAGGTTTTTGCAGGTAGTGGGCGCCGTCTGCTT
>JACQTY010000189.1 GCA_016210545.1 Chloroflexota bacterium | reverse complement strand
GTCTCAAAGTGTGGCCCGATGCGTCGTGCGCTTACGGAGGATGCTTCATCAGTTGGAGCCGACCGCGAAGGTGGGCGTTTTCAATCTGAATGCACGTATTTTGGGCGACAGGTGCAATTGACATGCCTCGCGCCGCATAGTACCATTGCCTCGACATGTTGGCCAAAGTGATGAGTTGCGCAGTGGTGGGACTGGAAGGCGCTCTGGTGGGGGTCGAGGTGGACATCTCGCCGGGGCTGCCCAGGTTTGACATTGTCGGCCTGCCGGACACGATGGTGGAGGAGTCTGCCGATAGGGTGCGTCCGGCGGTGCGGAACTCCGGGTTCGAGTTCCTCAGGCGAAGGATCACCGTCAACCTGGCCCCCGCCGACCTGAAGAAGGCCGGCCCGGCCTATGACCTCCCCATTGCCGTGGGGATAGTCCTGAGCTCCGGGCAACTGGTGGCCGATGTCGCGGGCGCGGTGTTCCTCGGCGAGCTGTCGCTGGACGGCACCGTGCGCCACACGCGCGGCATTCTGCCCATGGTTGCCGTGGCCCGGGAGAGGGGTATCGCCGCCGCTTTCGTGCCGGCGGACGACGTGAAAGAGGCCGCCCTGGTGGAGGGCATCGATGTGATACCGGTGCCCAGCCTGGCAGCCCTGGCCCGGCACCTGAGCGGCGAGGCCGTGATCCCCGTGTATCATGGGGAGGCGGTGGAGTTCGCGACCCTCGATCCTGCGGGTCCGGACTTCGCCCACGTCAAAGGGCAGGAGCACGTGAAGCGGGCCCTGGAGGTGGCGGCGGCCGGGGGGCACAATCTTCTCATGACCGGGCCGCCAGGCAGCGGCAAAACGCTTCTTGCCCGGTCCATGCCGTCGATACTACCCGCGATGAGCCAGGACGAGGCCATCGAGGTCACCAAGATCTACAGCGTCAGCGGCCTGCTGCCTTCGGACACGCCGCTGGTGCGGCAGCGTCCTTTCCGGGCGCCCCACTACACTATCTCCCAGGCGGGGCTTGTCGGTGGAGGGCGGTGGCCGCGGCCCGGCGAGGTCAGCCTGAGCCACCGCGGGGTACTTTTTCTGGATGAGTTGCCGGAGTTCGGGACGGCGGGACTGGAGGTGCTGCGGCAGCCGCTGGAGGACCGGGTTGTCACCATAAGCCGCGCCCAGGGCAGCGTCACCTTCCCGGCGAACTTCATGCTGGTTGCCGCCATGAACCCCTGCCCCTGCGGCTACTACGGTGACCCGCTGAAGAACTGCACCTGCTCGCCCGGACTGGTGGCGCGGTACCAGAAACGGATCAGCGGGCCGCTTCTGGACAGGATCGACATCCACGTTGAGGTGCCGCGCATCGAGTACGAGAAGCTTTCCGATGACCGACTGGGCGAGTCGTCGGAGGCGGTGCGGCAGCGGGTGGAGGCGAGCCGGGTGGTGCAGTTGGAACGCTTTTCGGGCAGCAAGCTGACGTGCAACGCCGATATGACCGCCGTCGAGGTGCGGCAATTCTGCCAGGTGGAGCCTTCGGCGCAGAGCCTGCTGCAGGCAGCCATGAAGCAGCTTGCCCTTTCAGCCAGGGGCTTCCATAGAATATTGAAGCTGGCCAGGACCATTGCCGACCTCTCGGCAAGCTCAAGGCAGGCTGTGGGGGGCGAGAAGACGATAAGCTCGGCGCACCTGGCGGAGGCCATTCAGTACCGGCCGCGGACGTTGGGGTAGGGGATGAAGTTGGAACCCGTTGTGTTTTCGGAGCATTCCGGGGCACAGCTACTTGACGGGGGCACGACAAGAGAAGAAGTAGAGGCCGCCATCGCGCATGGCGAGCAAATCCCGGCCAAATATGGTAGAGTGGCGTTCCGTAAGAACTTTCCGTTTGAAAGCAGTTGGAAGGGGCGCTATTATGAGACGAAGCAGGTGCTGTCCATTGTCGTGCAAGACGAAGGGAAATGAGTGGTGGTCACTGTCTATGTGTTCTTCTTCGGAGGGAAGCAATGAAGATCACTTACGATCCACAAGTGGACGCTGCCTACATAAGTTTCAGGACGGGCCCGGTGGAGGTGACCACTATTCGTCTCACCGAGGACATCGCTGTGGACTTTGGCCCCGGTGAGGAAATTGTGGGCATTGAGGTCCTTGACGCCTCCGAACACATGGGCTTTACAAAAAAGAAGCCCACGGTAAAGCTTGAAAATCTTGAGCCGGTGTGAGTTCACGCGAAAGGGCGAGTTTACCGGCGGCGCCGACTGGATCCCGGCCCGCACTATTGCCGACCTTTCGGCACGCTCAAGGCAGGCTCTGACGGAGACCATACAGTACCGGCCGCGGAGTTTGGGGTAGCGATGAAAGCGGTCTATCTGAGCCGCCACGCGAGGCGCAGAATGAAGCTCCACAGAATCACGCTGGAGCAAGTTGTGGAGGTGCTGCGTCAGCCGGACGGGATTGCTCCTGACAATCAAAGGAAGGTACAATGCTCTCAGGAGGATCGACCAGCGGTCCATTCGCGTAACATTTGTGGATGATGAAGAACGGTACGCGGTTGTTACGGTGACGCCAAGGCGGGGCGGTTTTAAGGAGGGCCTATGAGAATTGAGTACGACAAGGAAGTGGATGCCCTTTACATTCAACTCAGGGAGGCCGAACCGAACGACACCACGGACATAGAAGAAGGCGTCACGGTGGACCTGGACAAGGACGGGCACATCATCGGCATTGAGATACTGGACGCCAGCGAGAGGCTAGGACTGGAGTCCCTGCTCAACGTGAGCATCGAAAACATGCCGCTGGAGAAGATACCAGCGTGAGCGGCTGAGGGCAACAGCGCTCCTGGCCACGTCTTGTGGCGGGCCCCGCTGCCTCGGGGCCTTGGGCGGCTACTCCGCTGCGTTCAGAGAGTCCGTTCGGACGAGGGTCGCCCCCTGCAAGGTGGGCTGATTAGAGACCGGGCAGTGAGATGACTGTTCCTCACTACATCCCGCGCCCTCAGCGGTCTCCGCGGTGAAGGAGTTTGGCGCCCCCTCTCTCTAACTCTCCCCCTCGATGGGGGGAGAGGAGTAAATCTGCGCCTCTGCGTTCTCAGCGGTCTCCGCGGTGAATTCGCGCTGACTACTTGACCTCTATCTTCTGCGATTCCTTTTTGGTCCCCTCTTTCTCCTCCACTACCTCCAGGGCCGCGTCCACGAGGTCGCGGAATGCCTCCAGCATGCCCTTGGCCGAACTGCGCATACGGTCACGGGCCATGTCGGGGACGAGCGACCTGGGACGGTGGAAGCGGAAAACCAGTTCCTTGTCGGGGCCGATCTCAACTTCGAACAACTTCTCTGTCATGTGGTCACCTCCTGTGCCGTCCTTACATTATATAATGTAAAGCTACTGTCATAACAAGAGATCATTTCATCCCAAAACCAGCTTGACCCCGGTAGGGCAAGTTTCCCAACCGTTCGGCTGAGGTCACGACGAAGCCTGCCTGTGACCAGACAGTCGGGCTAGTCCCGATTCATCGGGACGACCCACAGATTGCATCGCTGATTTCAGGTTCATGGTACACCAGGAACTCCGTTTGATCGTCCCTCGTTTGCCCCCCTTTAGGCCTTGCCTCAAATGTCATTCCCTCGAAAATAGCCCCATGAAAATGTAGTTGCCCCGACAGGTCGGGGCAGGGTTTGCCCAATGAATTGGGCGACTACGGCCACGGGCGGGCTATTTTCGTCCTTCGCGCGCCCAGCGCAGGCGGGCATGACCGGTTCTCCACACCACGGCCTTCATTTTGCAAGATCCTGGAACGTTCACCGGGCCAGGTCGAATGGCGGCCTTTTCAGGGACTCCCGCAAACACCACCTGTGGCCCCAACTATGGTCACTGTAATATTAACAGAGACGTAACGGTAATTGACCGAAGAATTATAAATATTAACGACTATGATACTCTTGATGGCCCGGTTCCGCTTCTGAGTGACAGATTAGTGGCTGTGTTTGACGCTACAGGTGCATTTGATTTGTCACTAACCAGTGTTCTGCGCTCTTGTTGTTATAAAACTAAGTGTTTTCGCGATTGATGGATTGCGCGGGCGTGGCGTATCATATAACTCGCGAGTGTTCATGCTGCCAAGGAGGTTGCTACCATGCCTTACAAATTTGCTTCTCTGAGACGGATCCGGGCTAGATTACTGAATCCTCTGCTAGTAGCTCTCGTTCTCGGGGGCCTTTTCGCCCCTGCTGCACCGGCTTTATCCGCTCCGGCTGCCGCGAGCGGCTCCCTGGTAAGTCCCTCCCCCAATTCACTGGACTGGTCCACGTGGCTACGCGAGAACAACATTGATGAAGCGACCTACGGCGGCGATCCCAATAACCCGGTGGCCCCTTTGGGCGGCGCTCCCATGCCCTATAGCGGCTCGCCCATCCTGGGGCCGGCCCCGGACAGTCAGGTGACTCCCCAGGCAGCACCGAACGTCTGCGACACGGTGGACCCGGCCCAAGTGAAGACCTTTAGCGTCTCAGCCATAGACGTAAGAATAACCGTCAACCGCTTCGGCGACAACGACCCCCTGGGCATGATGTATGTCCTCGACGAGAATATCCCGGCGGTGCGTGCCCAGGAGAATAAGCCTCTTCCAGACAGGGTGAGCATCGGCCTGCGGGATGACCCTATCCAGCCCCTGGTTATCCGGGCCAATGTGGGCGACTGTGTAATAGTCAACTTCACTAACCGTTTGGCATCAGGCAACGCTAGCATGAACGTACGCGGCCTTTCCGTAGCCGCCACAGAGCTTGGCTCCAACCTTGGCCTGAACCCCGATAGCACGGTCCCTCCGGGCAAGAGCATCACCTACCACTGGCTCGCCGATAACCGTCGCGAGCTGGAAGGTTCCTACGTCTTCCGGAGCCTGGGCGACCCCCGCCGCCAGGTATCCCACGGACTCTTCGGCGTGATCAACGTGGAGCCGCCTGGTTCCACCTATCTCAACGTGATTACCGGCCAGCCTTTGAAGAGCGGCTGGGAGGCCATGATCGTGGACCCCAACGGCAGGGACTTCCGCGAGGATACCATCATGTACCACGAGTTCGGGGACGAGTCCTTCAATATGAAGGACGCCGGAGGCGGCAGCCTGCCCCTTAACGATTTCCTGGGCGTGTACCGGCCCGGCTCCCGCGCCCTGAACTACCGCTCCGAACCCTTCTTCCGCCGCCAGGAGCTGGCCGAGGAGGTGCTCGGCCACGAGGACGAGTCCCAGAGCTACGGCTATTATATGTTCGGCGACCCGGCTACTCCGTTCCCACGGGGCTACCTGGGAG
>JACQTY010000017.1 GCA_016210545.1 Chloroflexota bacterium | reverse complement strand
GAGGGAGAGAGGACTTGTGGGTTGCCTCTTCTATCTGAAGACAATCCATGGATTACGGTGATGACAGGTATCAGTGTTCCACATTGTCAGAAACCCTCTGTGTCCAGCAAGCCCGATTATGGGTAAGGGTCAGTTTACCAAAAGGGGGCAGTTACCATGCGCTCACGGCGCATGGCTGATTACACGACACTTTCTTGAAAGGCTGGCAAATGAATTGGCAAGGTCTTTCAGGGTCATCTCCCGATGCATCGGGACGAAGGATCTCTCAGGTTTGTCAAAGAACAAGTCCCTCTTGCGCTTCACCTTGCACCACTTGCCCTGCAAAGAAGGCCAAACTGCATCTACGCCTTGGCATCTCATCCCGACCAGTCGGGATTCACTTCCCCTTCACGGAGCCTGGCCTGTCCGAGCAAAACATCGGACTCCGTGCGCGGAGAGGCCCGTTCAGGGCCGAAGGGTTCAGGGTGACGTTGAAAATGATCTCACTCCACACGTCCGGTATCCATCCCCAAAACTGTCGTGTACTGAGCGGCGCACGGTGACGGGGGATTCTGTCCGCCCGGCGGCGAATGGCCCTGCTGCACGATTGACATTGGCAGTCAGGGCAACGTTCTTGTGCCAGTGACAGATGCAAACATCCCCTATCCCTCCGCGGCGGCTAACGGAAGGAGTCACATGAAGACCAGGCTCACGGAGCTTATCGGCATAAAGCACCCCATCATTCAGGCCGGGATGGCCTGGGTGTCCTTCGCTCCTCTGGCGGCGGCAGTCTCCAACGCCGGCGGCCTGGGCATCCTGGCGGCTGGGGCAATGTCACCCGAGGACCTGGAGACCAACATCCGCCAGGTGAAGGCGTTGACGGACAAGCCGTTCGGGGTCAACTTCCTCCCCGATAACCCTCGCTTGGAGGAGTTGCTTGACATAATCGTGGGCGAAAAGGTAAATGTGGCCAGCTACGGGATCGGCAACCCGGCGCGAATCATCGGCCGGACGAAGCCGGCGGGCATCATCAATATGCCCACCATGGGTTCCTTACGTCACGCCGTGAAAGCAGAGCAGGACGGCGCAGACATCGTTGTGGTGCAGGGGACGGAGGCGGGAGGGCACTCCAGCTATGTTGCCTCCTCCGTGCTGGTCCCGCTGGTGGTGGACCACGTGCATATCCCGGTGGTGGCGGCGGGGGGCTTCAGCGACGGCCGAGGGCTGGTCGCCGCCCTGGCCTGGGGAGCGGTGGGCGTATCTATGGGGACCCGCTTCCTGCTGACCCGGGAATGCCCGGTGGCCGAGAACATCAAGGACTACTACCTGACGGCGTGCGAGGAGGACACCGTTATCACCGGCCACAACACGGGCGTCCGCTGCCGGATTCTGCGCAATAAGCTGGCTGAAGCGTTCCTGTCCCTGGAGGAGAAGAAGGCCCCGGCCCGGACGATAATGGAGCTGGGACTGGGTCGGTTCCGCCGCGCCTTCATGGAGGGGGATGCGGAGTGGGGGTCTATGGCCGCCGGACAGGTCATAGGCCGCATCAGGGACATACCTACCTGTCAGGAGCTAATAGACCGCATAATGAACGAGGCTGACGCCACTCTGGCCTCGCTGAGGGGACGCGTTTCCGCCGTCAGTTCCGCCTGACGCCGTACGGTAGGTGGGGTTGCGACCAGTTGGGACAACCTGACCGGCCCGGCCAGGTGAGCAGAAGACGCTGGGGCGATTCGTGAATCGCCCGAATGTGTGGCCAGGCCTGTCTGCTAGCCACCCCCCATCGCGGCGACTGACACCTCCACCATGTCTCCTTCCTTCAAAGGCGTGTCGAGCCGTTGAGGCAGAAACATGTAGTCCCGGCCGTTGACGGAAACCACGAACCCGGGGTCAACCTCCGTCGGATTGGCGCTACTTATTATGTCCAGGCCGCGGTCACGCCGGAAGAGGGCTTGAAGCACATCCCTGAGGGTAGCCCCTGCCTCGGTGAACTCCATATCGTAGATGCCAAGGTCAAAGTTGCTTTTGAGGTTGATCTTCATACTATTTTCCCGTTATCACCGGCGAAGCAGGTCAAGTCAGGTGCCTGTGGGGACCGGTATTTAGAAATTATCTCAAAAAGGGAGGCGCCACGCCTAGTAGGGCATCCCGACTTGTCGGGACTAACCTGCCGATTACTTGGGGTCGGGTTGGGAAACCCGACCTACGGGATTTTGAGATAGATTCTTAGTTGCAGAATTCGGCGTCTTGGTGAAACGCCCTAGACCCCTCGACCCCACCCCCAACCCCCTCTCCATTGACGGAGAGGGGGCAGCGAAGTGGGAGGTGGTCGCGGACCCCAAGCGCCGCGTCCCGACTTGTCGGGATCGAAGCGACAGGCGCCTACGGGACGAGTCAAGGGACCTCACCCCTTCCCGTCGACTACCGCCTTTATCGATTCCAGTATCTTCACGTAGCCGGTGCACCGGCACAGGTTGCCGGCGATGGCTGTTTTGATCTCGTCCTCGGTAGGCCGCGGGTTCTTGTCCAGCAAAGCCTTCGCCGACATTATCATACCCGGGGTGCAGAAACCGCACTGGAGGCCGCCGTGCTTTACAAATGCCTCCTGAAGGGGATGTAGCTTTCCGTTCCTGGCGAGTCCCTCGATGGTCTCTATCTTCTTGCCTCTTGCCTGTACGGCCAGCACCAGGCAGGACGACACCGCTTTCCCATCCATGATTACGGTGCAAGCCCCGCATTCGCCCTCGTTGCAGTTCTTCTTGGCGCCCGTGAGGTGCAGTTCCTCCCTCAAAACCTCCAGCAGGGTGCGTCGCGGGTCCACCGCTAGCTGAAATTCGTCGCCGTTGACCGTCAGCGTTATTGTCTGTTTCACGTCTACTCCTTCTACCGGCCGGCCGCCCGGGCGCGGCTCATGGCCTGAGCTATGCCGCGACTCACCAGGACGCCCACAAGTTTCCTGCGATATGACTCAGAGGCCCGTACGCTGCTCCTGGGGCGCGCCTCTTCTACTGCTGCCGCAGATGCCTCTGCCAGCAGCGCATCATCTATGACCTTGCCCCGAAGGACCTCTTCCGCCCTTAGCGCCCTGATGGGTGTGGGCGCTGCGGTCGCCAGAGCAATCCGCACGTCCTTGCAGGCCCCTTTTCCGTCCAGGGCCACCATCGTCGCCGCCCCCAGCAGGGCCAGGTCCATGGCCTGTCTCACGGTGTGCTTCAGGTACACGCTGCCGCTTTTGGGTAAGGGGTTGGGCACCACGATCTCGGTTACTATCTCTCCGGCTCCGAGCGCGGTCTGCCCCGGACCCTGGAAGAAGTCCTGAATGGGCGCCAGCCTGCCTTTCCCGGGAGAAGAGACGCGAAGTTTGGCGCCCAGGACCATCAGGGGCGGCGCCATATCCGCGGATGGGACGGCATTGCAGATGTTGCCGGCCACGGTGGCCAGATTCCTTACCTGGGTCGATGCCATGAGAGAGGCTGTCTCCCCAAGCACCGGGCACCTCTCCTTGACCACCGGTGAATTCCTAACCGACTCCAATGTGGCCAGCGCCCCTATTCTCAAGCCTTTCCCCGGCTGGTAGTCGATGTAGTCCAGGCCCTCTATGCTCTTGAGTGCTATCAAGTAGCGGGGCGTTATCTCTTTGCTCTTCATTTTGGGCAGAAGGTCGGTGCCGCCGGCTAACACCCTGGCCTCTGGTCCGTATTTTGCCAGGAGCTTACATGCCTCTCGAATCGTCTTCGGCTCCAGGTATTCAAAGCTGGGCAGTCGCATTAGCTCTTTCCCTCCTTCTCTTTGGCCTCCAGAGCCTTCACAATCTTCTCGGGTGTTATGGGCAACTCCTTTATCCACACGCCGGTGGCGTCATGGATGGCGTTGGCTATAGCTCCGGGTATCGATACGATGAAACCCTCGCCGACTTCTTTGGCCCCGAAAGGCCCGCCGGGTTCGTTGGTTATCACGTGCGTTACGTCCATCTCGGGGGTGTCCATTACCGTGGGCAGCTTGTAGTCCACCAGCGAGGGATTCATGACGCGCCCGTTGGACACGATGATATTTTCATACATGGTCTCGCCCTGCCCCATGGAGATGGAGCCTTCCGCCTGGCCCTCAGCCAGCATCTCGTTGAGGGGATAGCCTATGTCGTCGCCGGCAGTCACCTTGAGTAGCTTTACCTGTCCAGTCTCCCTGTCCACCTCTACCTCGGCTATCTGGGCCGAGAAGCTGTAGCCGCCAGCGATGTTGCCATAGTAGTTGTTGGCCGGGTCCGGCCACTCCACATCCGGCGGATAGTAGGTGCCTTTGGCTATGAGGATGCCCTTCTCCGATGACACCTGCACTGCCCTCACCGCCTCGGCGAAACTCATGGCCCTGCGCTCGCCGACGTATAGGCCGCCATTCCTCAAAACTATCTCCTCGGGCTTCACTTCGAGCTTGGAGGCCACTGGTTCGACAATCTGCCGGCGCAGGTCCTCCGCTGCCTTTATGGCGGCGTTGCACATATACCAACTAACCCGGCTGCCGTAGGTGCCGGGCTCGAACGGGGTTACATCCGTATCCCCCGTCACCACGCTGATTTCCTCCGGCCCAATTCCAAGGACCTCCGCCACTACCTGGGTGACTACAGTATTGGAGCCCTGTCCGATGTCTGAAGCCCCCGTATACACGACTATGCCTGCGTCTTCGTTCACCTTTATTATTGCGCCGGAGTCGGTGAGAGAGGCGATCTTGGGGCCGCAGGCGAAGCCTCCACAGGAAATGCCGATGCCGCGCCCCTGCGCTCTCCCCTTACCCCTTTTCTGCTTCCACCCCGACCTCCGGGCGGCCCCTTCGATGGCCTCGACCAGCCCGGAGGTGCGCATGCGAAGCCCGTTCACCGTCACTTCCCCGGGCTTAAGAGCGTTCTTCAGCCTTATGTCCACGGGGTCGATTCCCAGGGCCTCGGCTATCATGTCCATCTGGCTCTCTACGGCGTACCGCATCTGGATCTGGCCGTGGCCCCTCTTGGCCATGCCTACCTGGTTGTTGGTAAACACCCGGAAGGCGTCAAACTTGAAGTTGGGTATCCTGTAGGGGATCATGTTGGCCAGGCCGTGGTTGTAGATAGTTACGCCACCCACGCTTCTGTACGGGCCGCCGTCGGTGACAATCGAGCTGGTCTGGGCTACTATGGCGCCGTCTTTCTTGACCCCGGTCTTCAGGGTCATGGTGGAGGGAATTCGGCGCGGTTGGACCGCGAACTCGTCTTCTGTGGTATAGACGACCTTTACCGGCCTGCCTGCTTTCCGCGCCAGGAGAGACGCCGATACATGCACATCGCATATCTCGCACTTACCGCCAAAACCGCCCCCTACGAACCTGTTGATCACCCTCACCTTCCCTTGAGGTATGGAGTACAGCAAAGACAACTCACGCCTCAGGAAGAAGGGGGCCTGGCTGCTGACCCAGGTGGTCAATTTGCCATTGGCGTCCCATTGGGCAACGGCTGCGTTGGGCTCCATGTAGCCGCACAGGAAAGAGGGGGTGTAGAAGGTGTCCTCTCTGACGTAGTCCGATTCCCGGAAGCCCTTCTCCACGTCGCCGTAGTTCCAATGGCGTTCCAGAGCGATATTGTTCTTGGCATCATCCTGGATCCTGGGCGCCCCGTCTTTCATAGCCTTCACCGGGTCAAACACAGCCGGCAGTTCTTCGTACTGGACCTTGATCAGTCCCAGGGCCTCCTCGGCTGTATCCTCATCCATCGCGGCCACGGCGGCTATGGCCTCGCCTATGAATCTGACCTTATCCCTGGTGAGGGGCAGGCGGTCGCGGCTGCCGCGGAGCCAGCCCACCTTTACATTGGGGGCATCTTTGCCCGTTACCACCGCTTTCACCCCGGGCAGCTTTTCGGCGGCGCTGGTATCTATCGAGACTATCCTGGCGTGAGCAACAGTGCTGCGCAGGACCTTGCCGACGAGCATACCCGGCAATACCAGGTCATCCACATAGGTGGCTTCGCCTGTGACCTTGACCCTGGAGTCTACATTGGGCACGCGCTTGCCTACTACTGAGTACTCCTGCAAAGCATATCTCCTTTCGTGATCGGCTCAAATCGTTCGCCGCCGCTTTCTGCCACCGAGGGCGCGTTGCTATTCGCTGAGGCGGGACACTTCTGCTACCGATGCTTGCCAACAGGGGGGACGTCGCCGGGAGCTTGTGTGGGGACGTTGTCCGGCCCATTTTGCCCTGATAAAGAATTATCTGCCCCGCGGAGAATAAAAGTCAATACGTACACAGGCAGGGTCTTTGCGTTTTCGGACGGGCGAAGCAAGTCGCCATTCTCTTGTGACACTGTCACTCTGAGAAGTCCCGACAGGTCCCGATGTATCGGGAAGAGTCTGGGGCGGGGTTCGACTCCTTAGGGCGCCCCTCAACCCCAGATGCTTCGCGGAGTTTACCCTGAGCAACGCCGAAGGGGCTCAGCATGACAGGCGGGGCCGCTATATCCGTTAGAGACGTTGCATAATAATGCAAAGACCCTGGTACACAGGCTCTCATGTTTCCTGTTCGGGTCCCTTGAAGTATAATTGCTTGAGATGCCGAGAACTGGTTCCGCCGACCTTCCTCTCCACTACGGGAAAGCGCCTCCGTGGCTGTTCCAGCGGATGGTGAAACTGGCACGCGCCATGACCATAGCTATTGTGGAAGACTACGGGCCGGAGGAGGTCCTCCGGCGCATGGCAGACCCGGTCTGGTTTCAGGCTTTCGGCTGTCTACTGGGCTTCGACTGGCACTCCAGCGGCCTGACGACGACCGTCAGCGGCGCCTTGAAAGAGGGGCTGAAAGACATCGAATCGGAGTTGGGCCTGTACGTCGCCGGCGGCAAGGGCGCTGCCAGCCGCAAGACGCCGGGCGAGATACAGCAGGTCTCCGAGTCTCTGGGCCGTGACCTCTCCTTTCTAGCGTATGCCAGTCGTATGGCCGCCAAGGTGGACAGCGCCGCGCTTCAGGACGGATATCAACTGTACCATCACAGTTTCCTGTTCACTGCCCGGGGCCAGTGGGCCGTTGTCCAGCAAGGCATGAACACGGAGACTCGTTACGCTCGCCGGTACCACTGGCTGGGAGAAAAACTGAAGGACTTTGTCTGCGAGCCTCACTCCGCCATCGCTGCGCAGCGCCGGGAGCCCGAAGTGCTCAATCTGGTGGCTGCCGAGGGCGACGCCAACCGGCAAGCCATAGCCTTCATTGCCCGGGAGGAACATCCCGAGAAGGTGGTGCGGGATGTGGAGAAGCTGAAGCACCTGAGCTTCCCGGAGCGGCACCACATTGTGACCGCTGAGGACATCAGCCTTCAGCACCTCAATAAGGTACTACTGTCCACCTACGAGCAACGTCCGGAGAGCTTCGAGGCGCTGCTGGCGCTGAAAGGGGTTGGGGCGCGGACGCTCCGGGCATTGAGCCTGGCTGCCGAGCTAGTCTACGGCGCTCCGGCCAGCCTGCGCGACCCGGCTGCCTACAGTTTTGCCCACGGTGGCAAGGATGGCCACCCCTATCCTGTTAACCGTCGCACGTACGACGAGACCATCGCTTTTCTGGAGACCGCGCTCCGACGGGCGGGCCTGGGCCAGCAGGACAAGGTGGAGGCTCTCAGGCGGCTGCGGCAGCTTTAGGTGCTCAAGCGAGGCCTGAGCGAAGCGGCGTCAGTTGTCGCCGCGGAGGGGAGGAGCGCGCGGAGGATTCTCAATTTTCTCTGCGTTCTCCGCGGCTCCGCGTGGCATTTTGGGGTTGTTCGCAACATGGGGCCTGCTAGCCTACCGTGACCAGGACCCCGCCGGCTACAACCATCAGGCAGCCAGCCACTACTTGATAGGTCACTTTCTCGATCTTTCTGAGGAAGAGGTACGTTCCCAGAACGGCAAACAAAGGGCTGGTGGCGCCTAATGGCGTGACCACCACTGCCGGCGCCAGGCTCAGCGAGCTGTAAAAGGCCAGCGACCCCGCCGTCATGGCCAGTCCGGAGAGGATGAAGAAACCTGCGGACCGGGGACTGTTTCGGATACTTTCGCCCAGGCGCTTGCCGGAGAACACGGACAACGCCAGGGTGCCAAAGAAAAGCGATACTGCAACGGTCACCAGAGGATTGACCATGCCGGAGACGACCCATTTTATCAGCACCGTATTGGCCCCGTAGCTGATCGCCGAGGCCAGGGAAAAGCCAATTCCCAGCAATCGGTTGGCGCCTTTCAGGGCCGTTTTTTCGGTCTTTCGTTCGCTGAGAAGTAAAGTCAGTCCGCCAATGATCAGGAGGACACCTATCACTAGCAAGAAGCTTATCCTCTCGCCGAGAAGGGGAATTGCCAGCGCCATGGTAAAGATCGGATAAGAGGCATATACGGTAGTGGACCGGGAGATGCCTATGTACTTTATGCCCAGGAAGGAGAGGCCCCTGCCCAATGCAAAGCTAAGCACCCCGATAATGGACAGCCAGACCATCTCGATTGGAGACACTGAGATCAAGGCTTTGAACTGAAAAACCAGAACGACGGCCAGCGCCAGCAGCCACCCGAACACCAGGGAGATGACGCTGCCATGAAGGGGTTTGATGTTTTGTAAGCCAATACCGGCAAAGATCCTGGCCACACCAAAACCGGCCGCGCCCAAAATCGCCAGTAGAATGCCTGTTGTCAGCTTGACCTCGGTTCTCTCGAAAATGGATGTCGGCGCACCGGTGCATCGGAGCGGCCCACGTCAATGACGGGGCAGCGGGACCCAGGGCGACTAGCAGTCGCCGTGGCGAACGCCATGGATCGACAGTCCGAGCGTGCCAGCCAGTAACTAGGCTGCAATTCTACCGCATTATCTCCGAAAATACAAACGCACTAACTGGCCCAAATCCGCCGCCCCTTGAATGTTACCAGGGGAGGGTTATCTCACCCAGTTGGCGCAACATTGCTCCAGGTCTAGCTTGGGAGCGCAAATCCGTCTTTCGTCCCCCTTTGCAAAGCTGAGCACTACCCACATTTTTCGGCTGGACACAAGAGGATTTCAGAGACTTGGGACATAGCCAGGATTCGTAATCTTTCACATGCCAGCAAGGCACTGTAGTCGCTCCGGGCAGAAAACGTAGGGTGGGTGAAGCGAATCCCGACAAGTCGGGACATTTCGTAGCAACGGGAGGTGGTGGGTTTCGTCCCGATTCCATCGGGACTGCACCCACCCTTCAAGG
>JACQTY010000194.1 GCA_016210545.1 Chloroflexota bacterium | reverse complement strand
TCCAAAATCCGCCGCCTCTCCAATCTACTCAAATCGAAAGTTCTTTCACCAGCTTGGTGCTACACTCGCCTTTGGGGCCGAAGGGTCGGCCTCCCTTTGCTAAAGGGAGATTGAGAGGGATTTTGATGGCGGATCCAGGCGATGTACGCAGGCCAAAGCGTTTGAGCTTTCCCGCTGGCTTTTTCTGGGGTTCGGCTACCTCGGCGTACCAGGTTGAGGGAGGGATTGAGAATTGTGATTGGGCAAAGCTCTATCCGGCGGGTAGAGCATGCGACCATTACAATCGCTATGAGGAAGACCTTGATCTAACAAAACATCTGAACCAGAACGCGTATCGTTTCTCCATTGAGTGGTCCCGCATTGAACCGGAAGAGGGGAAGTGGAACGAGAGAGAAATAGCCCATTACAGAAAGGTGATTCAATCCCTCAGAGAAAGGAAGTTAGAGCCTTTCGTAACACTACATCATTTTACGAGTCCACAGTGGTTTGCGACGAAAGGCGGCTTCGAGAAGCAAAGTAACGTTTTCTTTTTTGTCCGTTTTGCAACCAGGCTTCTTCAAGAATATGGAGATCTGGTAAGTTTCTGGATAACAATTAATGAACCATCGATCTATGCCTACCAGGGGTATTTTAAGGGAATTTGGCCGCCTCAAAAACGAAGTGTAGTTTCATCGCTGCGGGTGGCCAGGAATCTGATCGCTGCCCATAGGGAGGTTTATAAGCAGTTTCATAGCCTTCGTCCTGATGTCAACATCGGAATTGCTCATAATATGTATTTCTTTGAGCCATTTCACAAACACTCGCCGCTGGATAGGTTTGTTGTGGCCCTGTGTTGGCGCATATGGAATGACCATATCTTGCGCCAGATTAAGACCTGCCAGGACTTTGTTGGACTGAACTACTATTTTCACGGTAAGCTGATGTTTCCCGGCTTGCAACGGAACGAAAAGAGGATAGTTTCAGATATTGGCTGGGAGGTCTATTCCGAAGGAATCTACGGTATTCTGAAGAGATTGAGAAAGTACAGACTGCCAATTTACATAACGGAAAACGGGTTGGCAGATGCAAAAGACAAGCTGAGAGGAGATTTCATCAAGGACCACTTGACTTGGATTCACAGGGCAATTGAGGAAGGCGTCGATGTGAAAGGATATTTTCACTGGTCGTTGATCGACAATTTTGAATGGGAAAAAGGATTCGGGCCAAGATTTGGCTTAGTCGAAATTGACTATGAAACATTGGAACGAAAATGCCGGCCTTCGGCCCATTACTACTCAGAGATATGCAAGAACAATGCACTCGTAATCTAAAAACGGAAAGGTGGAAAGTCGACCATGCGGCTGCCGGGGCGCCTCGCCTCGAGGGTCGTGCTATTACTGTCACAGCAATGCCCACGGCAGTCAAGACGACCGGGACCTTAGTCAAGTAGTGCTTTACTCCGCGATAAACAGTCCCACCATGCCGGTATCGGCGTGGCTCTCCACGTGGCAATGGAATAGCCACAGGCCAGGGTTGGTGAACCTCAACAGAAGAGTGTCCGCCGCTCCGGGCACCAAAGGGACCACCTTGGCCGGCCACGGGCGTCCCCCCAGCACACCGAGGGAGACGTACTCCGCCGAATGGATGTACAGGCTGTGGTTCATGTCGCCGATGTTGATCACGTGGAGCTTTATCCGTTCATTCACTTTCATCTTGAAGGTGGGTAGGGTACGGTTGAACTGCTTCTCTATCCCCGCCATGCCCTGTTCCTTGAAGATGTTCTCCAGGGCCACCTCACCCCCGGGCAGTCCCATACCGTTCATGACCCAGTGGGTCAAATTGCCTTCCCTGTCATGCCCCCTCTCGCCCAGGAACAGTACTTCTTCCCTCAAGGGTGTTTCCTTGGGATCAGCTACGATAATGGCGCCATACAGCCCCTGCATGACAAATTTTGAGGGGGCGATTCCCTTGTCCGCTGAGTGGGTGTGGTAGTAGAACAGTCCGGCCGAGGGGGGCGTGAACTCATAGGTGTACTGGGCGCCTGGCGCCAGCAGTCCGCTCTCGCCTTCCTGGGCCAACAGGTTCGCCTGACTGCCGTCGTTGCGGAGTGAGTAGCCTTCCATATGGGCGTGGAAGCTTGCCACCATGCCCAGGTTGTTGGTGACTTTCACCCGCAGCGTCTCACCCACCTTGACCTTTAGCGTCGGCCCCGGCACAGTGCCGTTAAAGGTCCAGGCATGCCACACAGCTCCATCGCCATAGTCCAGGTCCGCGGGCCGGACCTCGAGGGCATACTCACGGACGGTCTGAGCTTTGGTCTTGTGGCTCCCACCGCCCCACAACAAAATGGCCACGCCAGTGAATGCCAGTAACGCTGCAACCGCAGCGACCGTGAATACCAGCCTCCGACCTGGGGTCAGCAATAACCCAACGATCTTCACCGGACTCCTCCTTCGCCAGTGCGTCTAGCACACTATTGCGACACTATCAAGAAGGGGGGGGCCAAGATGCACCACCCACTGGACCTCTTCAAAGCGAAGCTTCTTCCTCGCCGGTGCAGCAACTTGGTCCGTGCGCACCTTGCGGCAAATAGGCGGCCAGCCTGCCTCTCCCTTTGGAAAATACCGATGAATCGGGATGAGCCGAGCGAAGCGAGTCCTGAGCCTGTCGAAGGATCTCCGAAAGGGAGATTGAGAGGGATTTGATGGCGGATTCAGGAGTATGAATACGGCGTGTCGCCCCCTGCCGTGCCTTCCCGCTGGCACGGCAGGGGTGTTCATAGGCCCAGTTGATAGGCCGGGGGGCCCCTTCGCCCCCGCAACCGGTTCGTCAACGGCGCGTTGCCCGGTTCTCCACGCGGTTCAGCACGCGGTTCACCAATCGCCCCTGGATACTGGCATCTCGAGGCCACTGACTGCCAGTCTGCGTCTTCAGCCATTCCCTCATTTGCCTGATTTCGGCCGTGGAACGGTCTTCTCGTTTGGGGGGCATTAGTTTGAGACCGGAACCCAGTACAATGCCCAGTACTGCGGAGCTGACCCCCAAAGCAATGAACTCAACAATTCTTACTTCAATCATGTTCTGCCTCCTTTCCAATGTTCACCACCCCCCGTGTCCTGGGGCCGGTGTAAGTACCGACTACATCCTGTTCGATTATTCTTTGGCCGCCTTCCTCCTCATGAAGAAGACAGCCAGACCAACTGCAAGTGTCACGATGCCAATTATCACACCTGTCACCAGCCCGTTCACTGTCGGCGCCTTCGCGGGCGCCGGCGAGGGCGTGGGCGCCGGGGCAAGCGTTGCCGCCGGCGCGGGTGGAGCGGCAGGCGTCAGTGCAGGCGCCGTTGTCGGTGCGGGCGCCGGGGCTGGCGCTGGTGTTGGCGCAAGCGTGGGCGCAGGAGGGGGTGCAGGCGTCGGCGCCAGCGTCGGTGTGGGCGCAGGTGCAGGTGCGGCAGGCGTCGGCGGCGCTGGCAGCACCGTTAAGCTACCCATCAGGCGGTCAATGCGAACAACGTAAGCGCCGGGCCTGGCCTGCAAAGAGAAGGATACGAGCGTGACGCCTCTGGCGGGGATCGTGACTGTTTGGCTGGCATGCACCAGGTCATTGAGCCACAGTGTAGCATTGTAGTCCTTAGCCTCGTCGGTCAAGTTGGTCACCTGCGCCTGGACAGTAACTTTATTACCCTCCTGTATCCGCGTTGTACTAAACATTAGATCGTCGACCTTGAATTGCACCGGTGGCACCTGAGCACTCCCGGAGATGGCCCAGAGAGAGAAACCAGGAGGCGTGGCAGTATAATACACCCGTTGTGGGTCCTCCATAGTCCACTTGGTCAAGAAGGGGACCCATACCTTCCGGTTCTCGTCATAGCGGTTAAACGCAATAGACCACGGGTGGATCTTATTGGCCTTCAGCCAGCGTTTCTCTACCGAGAGAGTGACGTGCGTGGCAAGAATGTCATCCAGTCTGAAGTTCTCCGGGGTAAGGCGCACGTAAGCGCTCACCGTCTGCCCGGCGGGAAGCGGCGACACCCCGGCAGGCAGGCCCGTCACATCCTCCACCTTCACGTGGGCATTCTGTATGACACGACCGAATTTGGTGAGTATGCGGTCCACCGGGACTGGAGAACCTACGCTTTGCCAGTTTCCAGGACCGGAGTTGTCGGGGCCAAGCGCGGGCAATCTCCCCGGTGTCAATATTTCGGCGGGAATAGAAGACCCGAGCGCCGCCAAAGCCTGGGCGTTCTGGGCAGGCCCGGCAGCGAGAGCGCCCAATGTGGCGCCGGGATCAGCGGCAGCGCTGGCTACAATAACCTGTACCGTAGCCGGAGCGTCAGACGCAGCCGCGCTATTCAGAGCTTGACCGGTAGCCCCCGCGTCGGTTTGCGCCGCCGCAGCTATGGCCTGACCCGTAGCCGTCGCGTTAGCTTGCGCCGCTGCGGCGATGGCCTGCCCCGTAGCCGCAGCGTTAGTTTGCGCTGCTTCAGCTATAGCTTGACCCGTGGCCGCCGAGTTAGTCTGCGCCGCTGTGGCAATGGCCTGGCCGGTAGCCGCAGCGTTAGTTTGAGCTGCTTCAGCCACGCGCTTTCCCCTGTTACCACGCCCGGCTACTATGTCTGCGGGCGGTATCACGGGGGCGGGCGCTGGAGGCGCGGTCACCGGGGGGGGCGCAACCGGGGGAGCACTCGCCGGTGGTGGAGGCGGCGGCGCCGTCACCACTCCCGCGCCGGGGCCGCTGCTGCCGGCAAAGCCGCCGCCACCGCCTCCTCCACCACCACCGCCACCGCCAACGAAACCCCCACCTCCGCCGCCAACCCCAGCGACTACTGTCGCAGTGGTTGTGAACGTCTGATTCCCCCCAAGTGTGGACATCTGGCCAACTACCACCTTGGCCCTGTAGTGATAGGTGGTCCCTGGCGTAAGGCTGCTTAAGGGGGCTGTGAAGCTCCCGGGCGCGCTGAGCGTTTGCCCTGCCGTTTCCTGGCCATAACTTGGAGTGGTCCCCCACTCAAAGCTCACCAGGGCTGACGCCACCCCGAGGAGTTGGGCGAGGGTGCCGTTCAGGGTGGCCCCGCTCAGGCCTATCCCGGAAGCGCCGCCGGTATTGATAGCAATGGTCACCGGGAATTTTGCGGTCTTGAATACCTGGTCCGCCCCGACCGTGGTGGTCTGGCCGGCTACAGCCTTGGCCCTGTAATGATAGTCAGTGTCGGGGAGCAGGCTGCTCAGGGGAAATGTGAAGGTCCCGGGGGCGCTCAACACTTGGCCTGTGGTCTCGCTGCCATAGTTTTGAGTTGTCCCCCACTGAAAGCTCACAATCGCCGACGTCGTCCCGCTCAGTTGAGTCAAGTTACCGTTCAGGGAAGCTGAAGTGGCGCTAATCGTGGTACTGACACTGGAAGCCGCTTCTGTACTGACAGCCAGATTGGCCGCGCCTGCCACAGTCCTGAATGTTTGGTCCGCCCCGAAGGCAGTTGTCTGGCCGGCTACCGCCTTTACTCTGTAATGGTAAATGGTGTCGGCCAGCAGGCCGCTCAGGGCGGCGGCGAAGGTCCCGGCGCTCAGAGTTTGCCCCGGTGTCTCAGTACCATAGGCCTGAGTTGTTCCCCACTCAAAGCTCACCAGGGCCGATGTTGCCCCGGTCAACTGTATAAAGCTGCCGTTCAGAACAGCCGTGGTAGTGGCAACGTTGGACGCCGCGGTGGTGCTTACGGTGAGAAGAACTGCCGGTCCCGCGCCCGTCGTGAAGGACTGGTCCGCCCCAAAGGTTGTCTGACCAGCCACCACCCTGGCCCTGTAGTGATAAGTGGTCCCCGGCGCAAGGCTGCTTAACGCGGCCGTAAAGTCCCCTGGCGCATTCAGGGTTTGCCCCGCTGTCTCGTTGCCGTAGCCTACAGTTATCCCCCATTGGAAACTTACGATGGCTGACGCCGCTCCACCCAGTTGCGCCAAATTGCCGTTCAGGGTAGCCGCGCTGGCGCCAATGG
>JACQTY010000187.1 GCA_016210545.1 Chloroflexota bacterium | reverse complement strand
TGCCCCGGTCTGACCGCTGCCGAGGCCACCACAATAGGCTTGAACGAGGCCCGGTCGTTGTAGACCTCCACGCGGTCCCCATCCCCTATGCCACGCGCCTGGGCGTCTTTCTGGTTCATGAAAACCACTGGCTCGCCGCGCTGCAGCCGTAGCAGGATGGAGTCGTCCACGTGGATGGAGTGGATGCTATGCCGGGCATGGCCGCCAGTGACCCGGAGCGGGTAATTGCCAGCCACTTTGGGGTCTTCTTTGTGAACGGGGAATGCCTCGCCCAACTCCAGGTACCACTCGTGGTCTATGTAGAATTGCATGCGCCGGGTGAGTGTAGGATACGGCTCCTTCTTGTCAGTATGCCAGGTGAGGGGAATGAAAGGCTCGCCCGGCGTTGCATCGCAGGCATTCCCTACGCCGCGCTGGACTAGCCCCACGCTGGTCAACGGCACCAGTCCCTTTCTCTTGAATTCCTCCCAGTCTATCTGCTGGACATTGACGGCGTTAGCGTAGAAGTCGCGAGCCACCGCCTCATCGTCGTCCTCGGTATACTGGCCGTTGTTTGTTACCCGGTCGTAGACATTGTCCAGACGGCGTTGCGTGCCATCCTGCCCGGCAAAGGTCAAAATGCCCCGTTGCTTGGCCCTCTCCTGGATCTTCTTGGCCAGCAGGCAGCCGATTTCCCACTCCGTCTTCGTCTCCCAGAAAGGCTCCACCACCTTGTTGGAGATCCAGTCGAAGGGGCATTCCTGTTTCACCACGGGCAGCACCGTGGTTTTCTCCCACCAGCCGCAGGCGGGCAGGACATAGTCAGAATACAAACCTGAAGCGCTCCACCGGAAGTCAACGTGCACCAGCAACTGCAGCTTGGGCAGTAGAACGTTCAACAGTTGGTTGGTGCTGCGAGCGCGGCGCAGGAAGCTGCCGCCCATCTGGAAGATGGCCCGTGGATCCTTTCCCGGCTTGGGCACCACAAACTGCCAGCCCTTGTCCAGGGCTTCCTTGAGGTACTCCGCCACCGGCCTCTTGAGATAGGGGTCCCAGCTATTGTTTTTGAGGGTCAGTTCGAGCAGGCCTGCGTGATAGTAGTAGTAAAGGGAAGTGCAGGAGACGGCGCCGCTGGCATATGCCTGCTTGGCCTTCTCCATCAATATCATGGCATCGGTATATCCATCTGTTTTCCACTTGGCGTAGTTGGGGTCGGATGCAGCCATGGAGCGGAGCAATTGGGAACCCTGGAACTCGACTCCACCGATATGGGAGTCCACATTAATGCCCGTGAAGCCACTGTAGCTGGACCCTTTCTTGCCGATGAACCCGCCCAGGGCAAAGTCCAGCATCATGGCCCTCTCGATGAGGTCGCCGTGATAGAACTTCCCCCAGCCAAAGGTGCTGATGTTGACCACCCCTTTGGCCTTTCCGAAGTCCCGGGCCAGTGTCTCGATGACATCGGGCGCTACCCCCACTATCTTGGCGACTTTCTCCGGGGTATAGTCCTTTAGGTGTTCCTTGAGCAATTCAAATACCGGCCGCACCTTAACCTTGCCCCGCGCCGTACTGGCCTCAAACTCACCCTCGAGGGCCGGCTTGATTCCGTCCAACTTCAAAGAGAAGCGCGGCGCCTCCACCACCTTCTTCTTGTTCAGATCGTACACATAGAAGATGTCGTCCCGTCCGCCCCGCTTGAAGTCCTGCTCCCGGAGATACCGCTTGTTATCGGTCCTCACCAGCAAAGGAAGATCGGTCTGCTCCCGGACGAAGTCCTCTTTGTGCATCTTGTCGCGTATCATGACGTAGGCAATGGACAGCGCCAGGGCCGTATCGCTGCCTATGTTCACCGGGATCCACATGTCCGCCTGTGGGGCGGAAGCGCTGTAGTCGGGGCTGATCACTATTACCTTGGTGCCGTTATACCGGGCCTCGGTAATCCAGTGGTAGTTGGTGATGTTGGTGTAAGAGGGATTGCCTCCCCACACCAGGATAACATCGGCGTGATACCAGTTGTCGGCGGAGCACCCCAAGAAGGGCTGCCCGATGGTAACTCCGACGCCCTGATGATCGTCGCCCAGGTCGGCGGTAAGCTCACCCAGAGGCACTCCCAATATGAAGTTCAGCAGCCCGAAGAAGCTCAGGCCGTGTTCTGCCACCGCAGAACCGCCCCCGCTGCCGCTCAAGGTCATTATGGTATCGGCGCCCTCTTTGACCAGAATATCTATCGTTTTGTCCGCAATCTCGGTGAGAGCCTGGTCCCAGCTAATCCGCTCCCACTTGCCCTCCCCCCTTTGGCCGGCCCGCTTTAGCGGCCACTTCAGCCGGATGGCATCATCATTCATGCGGTGGGGGAAAACGATACCCTTGGAGCAACCACGCGGGCCCCAGCCGGGGACGTTGGGGTCGTTAAGCGGCGGATAGTCGTCCGCCTGCTCCACCCAGGCTACCGTGCCATCCTTGACATAGGCATCCAATAAGCAGGCCCGCTGGTAAGAGCAATTCCCAAGGCAAGTTACTCGTTCCACGCGGTCAAAGCTCACTCCGTCCTTAATGAGATTCCCAATTGGCTGGGCTTGTGCAGCTTTCCCCGAATCCATTTGCTTCTCCTTCAAACTCAGAATGGCTTAGCTTTCAGGGGTTGGTGAGGCCGGCGGCCGGGTTATCTCCCCAGTGCTGGGTCACATCGTGGGGTCCCCTGGCTGCGGGGGGACCGCTCGGCGCTGCTTTCGGTGCAGGAGCGCCCGCTCCCACCACCGTAGCCTCTCTTGGCTCCGTCTGGAAGGCGCCGAGCATATCCCTCCAGTTCTTGGAAATCAGGATGTCCATCAACTCTGAGCGCTCCCCGCGCCGCCTTTTGGCCATTTCCTCCTGCAACGTCTTCAAGGCAGCGTCTACCCCGGGTCCGAAGAGTGAACGCTGGTACTCCAGAGGAATCCGCGGCTGACTCAAGTCAAATTGGCCTTTTTCGTTAATGCGGGGCGCGGAAAGAGGCGGAACGTAGTACACATTCGGCCCGGTGTTGAACTCCGGATGTAGCGGCACAGCGACTTTCCACTTGTGCACCAGTTGAGCGACCGTGCCCTCAGCGTTGTCCAGGTAGTCGACCCGGCCCACCCGGCCAGGACACTGGCGGACACAGGCAACAGCGATGCCCTTGTCGTGGCGGGTCACGCAGAAATTGCACATTTGAGCCTTGTTGGTCTCCGTGTTGAGGTATATCACTTTATATGGGCAGCCTTTCATGCACTCCTGCTGGCAGGCGCCCGTTTTCTGGCAGTCGCCGGAGATGAGGACAACCCCATCCTTCTCTCTCTTCACCAGGGCGCCCTGCGGGCATGCCTCCACGCAGGGGGGGTGGGTGCACTGGTTACACAGTCGGGGGAAATAGAAGAAGTAAGCGTTGGGCCACTCGCCTGCCCCAATATCCTCGTCCCAGTTTGGTCCCCACTGCGGCTTGCTTTGCGGGGTCACGAATGCTTTCTTGTCGCCTTTCTGGAAGAAAACACTGTCATGGTTGAACTGCCATGCCTGGCCAAACTCCTCCAGGCTGGGACACTTCCCCAGGACGAGTTTCCCCTGCTTGTCGTAGCCACCACCCATCTTCTCCCAGTCCTTTGGCGACCCCCGGCCGGGCATGGTGTTGACCTTCATCCACCACTGGTGGTCCATGCCTTTCCGGTTGGTCCACAGCATCTTGCAAGCCACAGTGCATGTCTGACAGCCCATGCACTTATTTACGTCCCACACAACAGCCACTTGTCTTTTGACCTGGGACACAATGCCACCTCCTTCGTATTTCTTGCAACCGTCTGGCAGTCAGAACACAATATGCGGCACGGGCAAATTGCTCAGGTTGAAATGTGCAGTGCGTAAACACTACCATCACCCGAAATCCGTGTCAACTTAGTGAACCAAATCACTTCTCTCGCGGGGTCACGCACAGGGGGACTGTGCCTGAAACCCTGAAACAAGGGGACATTCCCTTATCGGCGGCGCCGGCATTTGGCCATTTTGCGAGCCTCTCTCGGGTCTTTCTCACCCTGCGAGGGCAAACCCGGCGTTGGCAACAGTTCTAACACTTCCGGATGTTAACGGGCTAGATTTATCATGAAACACTGAAGATGTCAATAGAACAGGGGTTCCAAAATCCGCCGCCCATTCAATCTCACGAAACGGAACGATTCTTCACCTGGCTGGTGCAGCACCTTGGTCCGTGCGCACCTTGCGGCAAATAGGCGGACAGCCCACCTCTCCCTTTGGAAAATCCCGATGAATCGGGATGAGCCGAGCGAAGCGAGTCCTGAGCCTGTCGAAGGATCTCCGAAGGGGAACTGAGAGGGACTTGATGGCGGATTCAGGGGTTAGTACGGGGACCTTGCATTTCACCTTGCGGCCATTGACTCATAGGCCCCGATGAAGTCTGGGTACCCTCCGCTCGAACGAAATGTCCCGACTTGTCGGGATTCGCTTCACCCGCGCTTCCGCAATCTCTGCGGCTGACTGGCCGAAACCGCTATGCCGCCTTGTCTCCGGGGTCGGGACTGGGGCCGGTCCCCATGAGGCCCGGCGTGACGGCCTTGGAACGGGCAGCCGCCCGGGGTCTCCAGTGGGCCAAACGCAGGACCAGGACAACGATGTCGTCCATGAGGGTATAGGCCACCGGCACCACCACCAGGCTGAGGATGGTGGAACTGAACACGCCGCCGATGGCGGCAATGGCCATAGGGGCGCGGAACTCGCCGGCAGCGCCTATCCCCAGGGCCGTCGGCGCCATACCCAGGACAATGGCCAGGGTGGTCATCAGGATAGGTCGCAGCCGCACCGGCCCGGCGGCTATGACCGCCTCCGTCCGGCTCTGCCCCTCTTTTCGATAGCGGATTATGAAGTCCACCAGCAGGATGGAGTTCTTGGTCACCAACCCCATCAGCAGGATAATGCCTATCATGGCGATAACGGTCAGGTCAAGGCGGGCTATCACCAGGGCCCCCACCGCCCCGACGGCTGACAGGGGCAGGGCCACCATGATGGTCAGGGGGTGGATAAAGGAGGCAAACTGGGAGGCCAGGACCATGTACACGAAGATGAGGCCCAATGCCAGGGCGAAGGCCAGAGAGCCAAAGGCTGTCTCTGTCTGGGCCTGCTGTCCGGCAAACCGCCAGGTGACGCCAGGGGGCAAGGAGACTCCGGCCAGGGCCTGTCGCACCTCAGGCATCACTGCGCCCTGGGAACGGCCTTCCAGGTTGGCCCCAACCAGTATCTGCCGCTGACGTTCCTGCCGGTCCAGAACGGCAGGCCCCGACGCCCGCTCGATGCGCGCCACGGTCTGCAGCGGCAGCAGCTCCCCACCCGGCCCGGAGAGGGGGATATTCATCAGCGCCGCGGCATCGGAGCGGTCTTCCTTACGGAGCTGGACCGTTACGTCCATGCGCTGGTCCTGCCAGTTCACGTCGGTAGCTGTAGTCCCCTGGACGAGGGTCCGGATAGTCTGGCCCACCGTGGCCGCGCTGATCCCGTTGTGGGCGGCGCGCTGGCGGTCAACCGAGACGTGAAGCTCCGGCTCCCGGGGAGGCAGGCTCTTATCGATGTCACGGAGGCCGGGCACGGTGTGCAGGCGCTCCGTAACCTGGTCGGCCACATCATCCAGCGTATCCAGGCCCACGGGGCCCCGCACCGCTACCAGGACAGGGCGTGAGCCGACCTGGGCGCCACCGAAACCGCCGCCCACTCCCAGAAACTGGCGGGGCTGGGTAATGGTGATGGTCCGCCCGTATTGAGAAAGGCCCCCACGGAAACGCGCTATCATCGGTCCCGTCGCCACGCCCTCCCTGAGTTGCACCGAAAGGGAGCCGCCATCCGCGTTGACCCGGGCGAGTACCTGCTTCACCTCCGGCTGGGCCATAGCGAACCGCTCCACCTCTCGCGCCACCTGGTCAGACTTCTCCAGCGGTGTCCCCGGGGGTTGCCGGATACCCACTGTAAGGGCGCCCGGGTCGGACGTGGGGAAGAAGCCCACAGGCAATGTGCGCACCAGCCAGATGCTCGCCACGAAGGAAGCTAACGCCGCGCCGACCACCAGCCATCGGTGGCGCAGGGACCAGCCGAGCACCCGTCTGTACCCGCCGCTGATGGCGGCCCACGCCCCCTCCCGCAGGACCCTCTGGTCGGGTAAAGGCTTTTCGGCGGCGTTGCCATGCGCCTTCTTTAGGGGCTTGCCGAAGTAGGCGGAAAGCAACGGGGCCAGGGTGAAAGCCTCCACCAGGGAGACCAGGACGGCCACCGAGACGACGATGCCGAACTCCTTGAACAGCACCCCCACCGTTCCCGTGGTAAATGCCACCGGGATAAACACCGCCACAATAGTCAGGGTGATGGCCAGAACGGCGAAGGCGATCTCCCCTGTCGCTTCTTCCGCCGCCCGCCTCGGGGAGGCCCCGCGCTCCATGTGGCGGAAGATGTTCTCACGGACCACAATGGCGTCGTCTATCAGCAGGCCGATGGATAGCGACAGGGCCATCAGGCTTATGACGTTGCGCGTGTAGCCCAGCAGGGACATGACGCTGAATGTGCTGATGACGATGACGGGAAGCCCCGCCACCGTGATCAGTGTGTTCCGCATGTTCCGGAAGAAGAGGAGCACGATGGACGCCGCCAGCAGCGCCCCGATGATCAGCGTTACAGTGACGTCCCGGTCGGCCTCCTCGATGAAAGTCGAGTCGTCCCGGATGGCGGCGAAAGCCAGTTGCGGGAAATCACGGGAGATGCGGCCCAATTCCTCCCGGACCAGGTGGGCGGCCTGCACGATGTTGCTCTCCGACTGTTTGCGCATGTCCAGGACCAGCGTCTCCTGGCCATTGAAACGGACAAGGCTGTTCCTCTCTCTGAAGGCGACCTGTACACTAGCCACTTCTCCCAGCAGGACAGCCCTGGTCCCCCGGCGGGCTACCACTATGTCCCGGATCTCGTCCAGATTGCGGAACTCGGCTGAGGTGCGAAGGAGCAGGTTCTCTCGCGCCCCGGATACCCGCCCCGAGGGCATCACGACGTTCTCGGCCCGCAATGCAGCCAGCACCTGCTGCGGCGAGACTCCGATGGTCCTTAGTTTGCTGGCGATCAGGTCAACCTGGACCTCCTGGACCGAGAGGCCGCTCACGTCGACGGCGGCGACGCCCGGCAGTCGCTCCAGGCGAGGCGCTACCAGCTCTTCCATCATGCGGCGCAGTTCGTTAGGGGGAATGGCCTCTCCCCGGGTGGTGAGGGTTGCCGTCATGAAAGGGGCGTCGTTGGGATCGAAGCGTCGCAGGACCGGCTCGTCTGCGCCGTCGGGCAGACGCCGCTTTATGGTATCCAGCCGCTCCCGCACCTCCTGGGATGCCTGCTGCATGTTGTGGCCGGTGCGGAAACTGATGGTGACGCGAGCGCTCCCCTCGCGGGAGCTCGATGAGACAGACTCTATGCCGTTCAGGGTAGAAATAGCCGCTTCCACAGGCTTGGTGACCAGGGTCTCCACCTCCTCCGGGGTGGCGCCAGGGAAGGAGACGGTCACGGAGACTACGGGAGAGGAGATATCGGGGAGAAGATCGACGCCCATGCCGCGGTACGAGAGGATACCCAGCAAGGTGAAGGCCAGAAGCACCATGCTGATGAAGATAGGCTGTCGAATGGCCAGTTTGGCTAGCGGCATGAACGACCTTGCACGGGTAAGCTGGATAGTATTATAATATCGGCATTATAATTACCACAACGAAGGTTTGTCAATGCGAAGGCTGAACTGGCGGCGGGTACTGGGCATGGTCCTCCTTGCTTCCGTCGTTCTGGGAGGGTGCGCACGCTCTCCTCAGACGGAGCCGTCGACCCCTCGGAGCGGGACGGGAGACGGCGCCTCGCGCCCGGCCTCACCGGCCACTGCCCCGGCTCGAGCGCCGGTAGCCATCCCTTCCGCTTCCCGCAGCGACTCTCCCGCCACCCCTGCTCTGGAGATGTCGGGGAGAGTGACCTTCCCTCGGACCGAGCGCCTTTTCTTCGAGGTGGCGGGCATGGCTGAGAAGGTCGTGGTCCAGGAGGGTGACACCGTCCGCGCCGGCGACCCTGTGGCTGCCCTGGACTCGTCGACGGTCATCTCCTTGCAGAAGCAGGCGGCGGTGGCCAGGGTCGCCCTGGATGAGGCCGAGAAGGCCCTGAAGGATGAGCGGGAACGTTACATACCCGGCGATGTGCAGGCCCTTCAGGCACGGCTGGCGCAACTGCAAAAGGACTCCTATGTACTGCGACAGACCCTGGACACCGGCCGCGAGACCTACCGCAAAAAGGTGGAGGAGAAGCTGGGGGTCCCTGTGCCTCCGGCGCTGCTGGAGCGGCCCCCGGACCAGTTGGCCGACGCCCTGGTCGCCCAGCTTGGGATCGAGGCCGTTTGGGGGCCTTTTCAGGACTACGTCCGCCGCCTTCTGGAAGGCCCGTGGGAACAACTGAACCAGCTCAGCGCGGACCTGGCGCCGCTCCAGCAGACTTTGCGAGGTCAGGACCAGGCATTGGAGGACTTCGCCAAAAGCGCCACTCTGACCAAGGCCAGGGCCCAGGTGGAACTGGCCCAGGGCAAAGTGGAGACCGCACGTCTGGAACGGGCTGCTGCCCTGCTGAAGCGGAAGACCTCTATGCTCGACCGGGGCGCCGCGGCGGCCAAACGGAATACGGTTTTGATAGAGTATCGCGATAGGGTGGGCGATCTGTTGGGGCTGACAGTAGACCGGGAAGCGGGCAACGGATTCTACACTCATTCGCCGGTTGGTTTGGATGGACCCCGCACGGTGCTGGAAAAGAGGATGGAAGAACACGTGCAGGCCGTGCTGGGCTGGCCCCTTCAACCGGAGTCGCTGAGGGATGCGGACCCGGAGAGCCTCGTTAAGGCATTATTGGGGAGCCAGGAAGGCCGCGACCACATGGTGGACTTCTTCCTGCGGCAGAAGGCCGCCGCTTCATGGCTGGCCTTGCAGCAGGCCCGCCAGCAGGTGTCCACGCTGTCCGCGGCCCGGACCCAGGCTTCGGTAGCCTTCCAGCAGAAGCGGACGGCGGACCCGGCATTGTTCGAGGCCGCGTGGACGGCCCTGCAGGTTGCAGAGAGACAGTTCAATGACGCCAATCAGGTCCGGGACGCCGCCAGGTTTGCCTACAAGCAGCTTTTCCAGGACTACCTGAACACGGACCTTGACCAGTTGTCCGGCATCATCTGGGAAGAGGAACCGCCGGAAAGGCTCCTGAAATGGCTCTTATCTCCGCAACGGCCAGCGGTACCCCTCGGCGAGAGGCTGCGGCGGGAGCTGAGCGAGGCCCTTCAGACCACCTGGACCAAGGTGCACAAGGCAGATTCGGACTGGCAGGACGCCGACCTGTCCGTGCAGAAGGCGGATGTTTCTATCCTGCAAGCCGATATCGCCCTGCGGGATGCTGAGGAATCGGTGAGACAGGCCGGGAACACCGTGGAGGACATTGACTCCAGGGCCACCCTGGCCCGGCTGGAGGCCCAGAGACAGGCTACGCTTTCCCGGCTCCGGCAGGTACAGGACCAGATAAAGGACGCTGAGACGAAGTACAAGAACGGGGTCCAGGACTACCTGGGGGTCCGTCTTCCGGGGTCCCGGGTGGACCAGCCCCCCGACGCCCTCCTCAAGAGCGTCAAGCCGGCAGACACCACCGGTTTCCGCCGCTTCCAGCGAGATATAGTTATCTCGGCCCAGGAGATCTGGGGGCAGATTCAGCGGACGCTGGAAGACACCGGGAAAGCGGAGCGCGCCGTCAAGAAGGCCAGGGAAGACCTGGCCGAGGCGCAACGGGGTCCCGACCCGCTGGTGGTTGCCCGGCGCGAGCAGGAGATCGTAGTGGCACGGAAGAACCTGGAGGACCTGGAGCGGAAACTCGCCGCCGCCACCATACGCGCCCCGTTCAACGGCGTCATACGCCGGGTGGCCCTCGACCGCGGCGACCCGGTACAGGCATACCAGACCGTCGCCGAGATCGTCGACCTTACAGCGGTTGAGGTCGAGGTAACCGCCGACGAGCTGGACCTGGCCCGTCTGGCGCCGGGGACAGCAGTCCAGGTGGCCCTGGAGGCGCTGCCCGGCAAGCCGTTCCCGGGCAAACTGGTGTCGGTGAACCCCGTGCCGAAGACGTCAGGGACTGCTCTTCAATACCAGGCGAAGGTCCGGGTGGAGAATACCCCCGCCATTTCTCTCTACGAGGGTATGAGCGCCCGGGTAAGGGTCGAGTCGCCCCAGTCGCCTGGGAAGGCTGTGAGGTAGGGTGGCGGGACCCAACCAGGCCCCCACGAGGGAGAG
This sequence comes from Chloroflexota bacterium, assembly GCA_016210545.1. Taxonomy (GTDB): domain Bacteria; phylum Chloroflexota; class Dehalococcoidia; order JACVQG01; family JACVQG01; genus JACVQG01. The sequence continues at coordinate 26,748 of JACQTY010000187.1, read as the reverse complement.
AGTTGGAGAGAGGGGGCGCCTTGACTAACCCCCGGCGCCTTCCCCACACGGGAAAGGGCGGTGGGGTCTCGCACCACGGCGAGAGGGGAATCCCGCTTCGACTTTGCCAAAGCCCCGATTCACTCCGTTCATACAGGATTCCGTATGCCCCGTTTCGTTTCGCTCATACGGGTTGCCGTATGAAATCGGCAAGATCGGAAGGGGAACGAGGAGGACTCGCCCCTTAGGGACTTCACCTTTTCATGTTGACGTATTGCAGGGGAATGCCGTAGTCCTGCGAGTCGAGCACCCGCATGACCTCCTGGAGATCATCTATCTGTTTGGCAGTGAGCCTGACCTGGTTTTCTTGAATTGCCGCCTGGACCTTGATCTTGAGTCCTTTGATGAGTTTGACGATTTTCTGGCAGGTCTCCCTGGATATGCCATCCTTGATCTCGATGTCCAGCTTGGCTACCGAAAGGGAAATGACTTCGATCTTCTTGAGTTCCAGACTCCTGGGGTCCACTTTGAGACGAGCGCAGTGACCTATGAGCATGTCGGTGACCGCCTTGACCTTCCAGTCGTCTCCGCTAATGATGTGAATGCGCTTCTCTTTCCGGTCCAGGGTGACCTCCGACTTAACATTTCTGAAATCGTAGCGGGTGGAGATTTCACGCTTCACGTTGTTGACCGCGTTGTCCAGGGACTGCATGTCCACCGTGCTTACCACATCTAACGAGGGCACCCTTGCCTCCCTTTTCGCCTCCATAGGCCTGTCTGATTCTACCACTAACATGTCAATTACGATACCATCTGCAGCCAGCCGGGTAATGGTGGGCGGGTTTGAAACCCGGCCCTACGGGTACAGCGTGCACGGGGGTGTCGGGCAACTCCTGAATTGCCCCTACGGGATCGGTTGAAAAGGGCGATTCGCGAAACTCCCCTACGGGATCCCCACCCCTACGTCGGTATCTCCCTCCGCGCCCCGATATATCTCGCCGCCATGGCCAGCCCCACCAGCAGCAGGGCCAGGATAAGCCCGATCACGTTGGCCCTTTCATACTCGCCGGCCCACCAGTGCTCGAACATGATGACGGATAGGACGCGAGACCTGGGCGTGTACAGGAAGACCACTGTCACCAGGTCGCGCAGCGCCAGAAGGAAGAGCAGTATCCAGGCCGAGATGAAGGACGGGGTGAGCAACGGGGCGATGACCTTGCGGAACGTCTGCGCCCACGAAGCGCCCAGCACCCGCGACGACTCCTCCAACTCCGTTCCGAGTTGCACCATTGCCCCGTTCATCACCCGCACCCCGGTGGGCATACCCCGAACTATGAAGGCCAGCATCATCAGCCACAGGGTCCCACGGAGGAAGGCAAAGATGGGCAGCCCTCCCACGAATGCCCACAGGAAACCCATAGCCAGCACCAGCCCGGGCACCCCGTAGGGAAGCCACGACATCAGGTCCAGGACCTTCTTCCCGGCAAAGCGGCTCCTGGTAACCACGTAGCTGATGAGGGAGAACAGCACCATGCCGGCGGTGGCCGTGCCTACGCCCAGGATGAGGGTGTTCTTCAGGGAGTCGACGAAACGCGGGTCGGCGAGAGTCCTCTCCCAGTGCTTCACGGTAAGCGGGTCCGGAACAAAGATGCCCCAGAGCTTCATGAAGCTGCCCAGGACGAGCGTGAGCAATGGCAGCAATGTCCCCAGCACGAAATAGAGCAGCACCGCGCCCAGGGTCACGTACTTCCATCTACCCAGCCGGGTAGGACGGACGGCAAAACCCCGGCCTGACACGGTGACGAACTGGCGTCCGCTGAGCAGCCTCCACTGGAGATACACCAGGGCAAATACAACGAGAAGGAATACGGTGGAAATGGCCATCGCCTGCGGGAAGTCGGACGGAGTAATGCCCAGCAGCCACCACACGCGGGTAGTGTACACGTAGATGCCCTTGCCGTACCCCAGGAAAAGCTCCGGCTCAAAGGACTCCATGAGCAGGATGAAGCCCAGCAATGTTGCCCCGAGTATGGCCGGAGACAGAATAGGGACGGTAACGCGGCGGAACGTGGTGAAGTTGCTGGCCCCGGACATGCGGGACGACTCCTCCAGGGCGGCGTCCATTCCCTTGAAAGCAGGGGTTATGAGCATGAATATTATGGTAGAGAACGGAAAGATAGACACCCAGATAATCCCGCCATACGAATAGACATCGAAGGGCGGGTTCTGCACGTGGAAGACGGCCTGGGCCGCCTTGTTCAGGAAACCGATCTGGGGGCCAGCCAGCAGCGTCCAGGCCACCACCCTGGGGAGCAATGGCAGAAAGATCTGCAGCCAGACCAGCAACTCCAGGACGGGCCGCCACGGGGTGTCGGTCCGGGCCACGACCCACGCCAGGAAGAGGGCCAAACTTCCGGCCAGGATGACTCGAACAATACTCAGCCAGAGCGTAGTCCACAGGGCGCTGTAGGTCTCGGGCGAGACGTAGGCCCGGATGTAGCCATCGAGGGTGAAAGGGCCAGGCGTGCCCGGAGGCCCGCCCTTCAAGCTGCCATAGAGCAGCATGAAAAGGGGATAGAGCACCATGAAGGAGATGAATACCAGAAGAAGCCAGCTTGGTATGCTGGCACGGTTGAACTTCAAATCTGGGTGAACCCCCGGTTGTCTTGTTACGGGCGTCCCAGTGGAAACGCCCTTGAGTGCGTCTCCACAGCTTTGACCCATACACCCGGTCGCTTTGTCAGCCCGCTGCTGTTCCCTACTTCTTCTTCCACAACTTGCTGATCACCTTGTCCGCCTGTACCTTAGCGGCTGCCTCTTCGTCCTCCTGGCCTAATGGGATTAGCTTGGTGTACTTAACCCTCATCGGCTGCGGACTGTAGTCGGCAACATCCTTCCTTATGGAACCTACGGACCGGAACTTGCCATGCACGTCCTGGCCCTCTTTGCTCACCAGCCAGTTGAAGAAGAGCCGGGTAGCATTCGGGTGAGGGGCTTTCCCCATTAGGGTGACGGTGGGATTCGGCAGGCTGGGCACCCCCTCGACCATATCGATAGGCGCCAGGGGGGCGCCCTCGGAGATCAACGGGCCCATCGTAACCTCTGTGCTTGTAAGGGTCATGGCATACTGTCCCCGGGCCAGCATGGCGTCGTTCTCGCGCTGGTTCGGGGCGATGGCGAGGTCAAGTTCGCCCAGTTGCCGGAAGTAGTCCTGAGAGAACCCCAGGCGTCCGGTCAGCACCACCCACAGCCGGCCCGGTATGGGCATGGTATCGGGGTCCGTGACCACGATCTTCCCTTTCCACTTGGGGTCCGCCACAGCCTTCCATGACCTGGGAGCGTCGGCAGGGCTGAGAAGTTTGGTGTTGATCCACAGCGGGTAATTCGTGAAGGTATAGGCTATGATCTGGCCTTCCTTGTCGAAGTGGGGATCTACAATCCACGCATCCTTGCTGCGCATCTCCGGGAGGTCGCCGTAGGCCTGAGTGAGACCCTCTTTCTTGGCAAAGATAGCGTTAATGTCCGACCCTTCCAGCACGTCAGCTACGTTCTGGCCGGAGCGATACTCGCTTTGAATGCGCGGCAGAAGCTGAGACCCTGTTCCGGTAATGAACTCCAGATTTATGCCATATCTCTCTTTGAAGGCGGCCCTGGTGGCGTTGCCCAGGTCGCCGATAAAGCCGAAAGAATAGAGCGTTACCGTCCCTTCCTTCTTGGCATCCGCGATCACCTTCTGCCACACCGCGTCCGCCGCAGCAGGGGTCGCCGCGGCGGGCGCAATCGGCTGCGGCGCGGCGGTGGGCGCGGGCGCGGGAGTGGGAGTGGCTGTCGATGGCGGCGAAGCACAGCCTATGAGGACCACAGACACGAGACCCAGTAGATAGACCAGACGGAAAATAGACCGTTTCAAAGGCAGCCTCCTTAGTGGCTCGGACTCAATGCGGGACCGCCGGATGGCAAATCAGGCAAAAAGTCGCCCCCCGGTCAATCGGGGCCAACGGAGGGCACATTGCCTGTAATTATACCACAGTCTTAGTTTTTGGGGCCACAGTGCGCAGAGCGGGGACCACTGACCCAACCCCAAACCCTTCCCCTCGCTGCCCGTTCGCTTCCCCGTTCGCTTGGCTCAGGGCTACGGCTCAAGGGCAGGCCCGATGTGGGAAGTCCCGATCTATCGGGATCGCCCCACCGAAGGAGAGAGTCAGAAAGAGAGGGATGTAGACCTAACTACGTTTCCAAATTTCCAAGACCGTTCCGCACAAGAGCGCGGCGCCGTTATCAGGAAAGGCAGCAGCGGGGGACGGAAAACGCTGGCGGGGGCCCGGGCCGGAGCCCCGGGCCGAACGCAGGTTAGTTCCACTTCCGGGCGTGGGACTCCCGCAACTCCTCAAACCTTGCCTGATACGCGGCTGAAGTAAGCGGGTCCGTAGTCATGATGAGGGCATCTTCACCATTGTCGCTGTAATACTTGCGGCGCAGGCCGACCCTCTTGAAGCCGTATTTTTCGTATAACGCCTGGGCGCCGGTATTGGTAACCCTCACCTCCAGAGTGGCAACCCGGGCGCCCAACTGCTGGGCTAACTCCAGGCTCTCGATAAGCAGCAACTCGCCGATACCCAGGCGCTGGTAGTGGGCGCGGACCCCGATGGTCGTGATGTGGGCCTCGTCCAGCATCAACCAGAACCCGACGGCGCCCACTACGTGCTCCCCCCGGGCCGTCTCTTCGCCCACACTGGAGGTCCGCCCTCCTCCGAAGAGGCGCCTGACCCAGCCCCACCAACCTGCCTCGTTCTCTGCAGGGGATCTGCCGGCATCAGGCTTCGCGGCCGCCGTCTGGGATATGCCCGCCGGTTCTTCTACAGCCACCAGATAGTGGGCCAGCTTGTTTTGCAGTTCCCGTTTGTAGACTGTGAACGGCCATTGGGTGGGGAACACCTCCCTCTCTATCTCGGAGACCTGGGGGACATCCTCCAGCCGCATGGGGCGGACTCGATACTTCATAGTCGGTATTGTACCACGGCCTTTGCTGTGAAACTAGACAGCCTAATCCATCTCGGCTCCCTATCCTTTTGTATCGAGCAACCGTTATACTATTGGCACTGGGGAAAAAGGTGCCGTTCGAGAAGTCTGGACACCAGGAAAAGCAAACAGTGCCAGAGGAGGAACTGGTCCGACGGGCGCAGCAACGCGATGCTGATGCCTGGACGGAGTTGTACAACGGGTACGTCGATCGGATATACCGGTATACCCTCGCACGGGTGAGAAATACGATGTTAGCCGAAGACCTCACAGAGCAGGTCTTTCTGAGAGCTTTGAACTCGATATCTTCTTTCACCTGGAAAGGGGACCCGTTCGCAGCATGGCTATTTCGGATAGCCCATAATCTGATCATCGACTTCCATCGGAAACCAAGCTCAAAGGAACAGTCCCTGCCGGAGTGGGACCTGCCCACTTCGGGAGCGGACCCCGTAGAAATGGCCGAGACCAACATTACTATGGAAATGGTGCTTCAAGAAGTGGACAAACTAACACCGGGTCAGCGGCAGGCCATCGAATTGCGGTTCATCGCTGACCTGTCAATTGAAGAGACGGCACGGATCATGGGCAAGAACCCCGGAGCAGTGAAAGCCTTGCAGCACAGCGCCCTCGCGTCGTTGCGCCGGCTTCTTTCCAAGCGAGGCAATGATGAATAGGCAACTGGAACAGGTCCTGGCATTATGCCTGGAAGACATCTCCCGAGGGGCAAGGGTAGAGGACTGTCTCGCCCGGTATCCCCACCTGGCCGGAGAACTGGAGCCTTTGCTCCGAACGGCCATCGGGGTGCAGAGTGTTACGCACGTGGCGATGCGGCCGGAGTTCAGGGCTGCAGCCAGACGGCGAGTGCTGGCATCCCTGCGTTCCGGCATCATCCAACCGCAGCGCCGACGCCGCATGATCGGCTGGCAATGGAGATGGGCCACCGGACTGGCGGCCCTGGTGGTGGTGCTTGTGGGCTGGGGTACCATTGGCCTCGCCAACAACAGTCTGCCGGACGAGACCCTGTACCCGGTCAAGATAGTTACTGAGGAAGTCAAACTGGCGCTAACCCCGGGAACGGTTCGGAAGGCGCACCTCCAGGCGGACATTATCGACGAGCGGACCCGAGAGATAGCCGAGCTGACAAGGCTGCAGCGGGCAGCCCAGATCCAAAGGGCAAGCCAGCAACTGAACCGGCAGCTTGACCGGCTCGGCGCCATGGCCGCAAGCCCGGGGGTGACCGCTGGCCGCTCCTTAGATGAACTGGAGACGCTACTGGAGGAAAAGGCATCCCATCAACTGGAAGCCCTGGAAAAAGCCATTAACAGGGCTCCAGAATCGGCCAAGCCGGCCCTGCGCCAGACGCAGCAACGGGTCCAGGCCAAATACCAGGAGACAAAGCAGCAACTAACAGAGAAGAGGGCATCTGCGGTCATACCAGACGGCAAGTCGCCCGACGCAAAGGCGGCGCCTACGAAGGCTGTTCCAAAGCCGCCGTCAAGGACTCCGCCGCCGGCGCCATCGGTGACCCCGAGAGTCGCAACGCCTACGCCAACCAGACCCGCGGTGAAGCCGACTCCAAAGCCACCCGTCTTGTTGAAGACCGATGACGGCCTGGCAACGGTGGACTGTCAGGTCTGCTCGCTGCAGGAGATACAGCAATACCTGGCGCAGGCGCACAGCCAGGCCAAGCTGGAAGGAGTAGCCTTCAACGCCGTCGTCATTTACTCCTACTCGTACGTGGACGGCAAGCCGGTGAGACAGCGAGCGAAGAAGCTCTTCCGAATTGCCGAGATGGCAGACGGCTCGATAAGAATAGAGTGGGAGTGCGGCCCCTGTGACGCCGTGACGTTGCAATCGCTGGGCCGTCGCGTGGAGGGCGCGTTCAGCTCCGCCATGGCCCTGGCGTCACCCTCCAGGAAGCCAGCGCTGTTCTTCACGGTTTCCCCCGACGCCAGGAGATTCAACGCCACTCCATACTCCGGCAAACAGCAACTAGCGGCGAAAAGGCCCGAGATGACCGCCGCCTACCCCTGGCCGCTGGACAACCCCCAGGGATTCGTACACCAGACTACTCTCGTGTTTGCCAGCGCCATGAGGTACACCAGAGAAGACTTCATAGGGGAATGGCTCGCTGCTACTATGTCACGGGGTCTAGGCAACGAGCAATATGAGGCCCGACTCCGGGAACTCAAATCAGGCACGGCTTATTCCACCGATGTCGATACCTTCGGCAAGGCCAGGCTGGCCACAGATATGATGGTAGCCCTCCGCGCCGAAGGGATCACTGGAGAAAAGGTTACCCTGTTGCTACAAAAGATTGAGGGCAGAAACGTGAACTGGGCGCAGTTCAAGCTGGCATCCAGACAGATAGCCGGGAAGAATCCCACCACCCTCAATGCCATGGACAAAGGCGTCGGACTGTGGAGGTCCTGGAGCGTGGCCCACAAGTAGCGGGGCGGGGCGGCTTATCGCATCCCGCCGGACTCGGGATGTCCGATGCTCGCGAATGAAACGCAGCAAAGCCCCCGGCGAAAGGCTTCGCAGCCATCCCGGCCAAGAACCTTGGGCCTTCACTGAACGCCTGGGGACGAGTCGTAAGCCGTGGATTCTTTTGTAGATACAAAAGGCAGCAAAGAAGTCCTCTTTCCCAAAGTCGGGCACGATGACATCGCTCCCCTACGGACGACGTTTCAGCGGGGCATGGCCGCGTAGGGGCATCCCGATGTATCGGGACCGTGCCCAATTGACGGAAGGGCTGGGCACGATGCATCGTGCCCCTACGGAGGATGTTTCACCAGTTGTAGCCAACCTTGGAGGTAAGCGTTTCCAATCTCAACTCACGGCCTGGGGCCAAGCCCATTGAACTTGACAGCCACCACATCGCGGACTTATACTTAATTGCTAACAGGAATCATGTGCGCTACATAAGGAGCGCCTTACCCCTGGCCTGTTCAAGGGCGCTCACGGAGGTGGGCTTATGATAGTACTGGACTGTCACAGACGGACGCAACTGGGTGAAGGCACTGAAGCAAAATGGGCTGAAGCGATCAGCTCCGGCATCAAAGATGAATTCGGCGTAAGACCTCTCCATATCTACTATAATAACGCCGAAGGCCGGGCCTGCTGCGTGTCCGATGCCCCCAACATTGTGGCGGTGAGGCAGAGCCACAGAAAGGTGGGCATGCCCTGCGAAGATGTATTGGCCGTGGACTGCGTGGCGCAATGCTAGCCCAGTGAACTGAGCGGGAGCCGGTCACCGGCAGCGCATGGCCCGCGCCGGCGAACATTTGGCAGACTTGAGGGATCCGGTGGTCAAAACACTACCGGAGAGTCTCTAATTGAGGGCGATAGTTTTTTGCTCTTGGGGACTGGGTCCAACTGGCCTTGCGTCATCGAACCCAAGAAGGGTTTGAGAAAGAAGGAGCTTTGCCCCAAGAGTGCTCTCACTGTCACCCCCTGAGTCCCGATGTATCGGGACGAAGGGTCTGGGGCGGAGCGCCAAACAGATACGAAACGACGCCCCTGCCCATCCCGACCAGTCGGCATTCACTTCCCCTTCACGGAGCCTGTCCTGTCCGAGTAAAACATCGGACTCCGTGCGCGGAGAGGCCCGTTCAGGGCCGAAGGGTTCAGAATGACACTTGAGGCAAAGTCGAAAGAAGGGCAAGGGGGGACCTGTACTACTGAGTCCAAATACCCCGCCTGGCCTGACGGGCCTCGCTTTCCATGCGGTCAAGGATGGCCTGATGCTTCACGTCGGGGGGATAGGGACGGGCCCGGGCTAATCCCAGCCTGGGCAGTTCGGCATTGACCATGAGGCCGTCCACGTAGACGTAACGCAGCCAGCGGCCAAATCTGTCGGTCTCAGAGACGTCCCTTTCCAGGCGTACCCGTTTGCCCTCCACCAGAGAGCGGTTGGCCTCCTTGGCCGCTTCCCCCCATCGCTCATCCATCTCCGGGGCATCGATACCGATATACCTGACCCGCATCCCGCCTTCTACGACGACTGTGTCCCCATCTATCACCCTGACGACCTGGAACGAGCCGGCGCCGGCAGGCTGTCGCTGGCACGACGCGGCCAGAGACGGAAGTAAAAGTACGAGCACGACGACAGAAAGCGCGGTTAGAAAGCGGAGCCGTCCGGGGGTAGAAGAACTCGCCAATTTACTTGTCCGGTGGCAGACAGGAGTCGTCGGCGGGGATCGTCAGGCGGGCGTATCTTTCCCATTCACTGTATATGCAGCCGCAGTATTGCTGGCGGTAAAGGCCCAATTCCTTGCTCATACGGCGGCTCTCACTGAAGCCCTGACGCAGGTCCGCATACAGGAAGCGAACCCCGTGCTCCTCGCCGACGGCCTCGCCCACTTCCTTCAGAAGACTATGCTTCTGGTGAGGGCTGATCAGAAGCGTGGTGGTGAAAGCGTCAAAGCCTTTGTCCTTCGCCTGGACAGCCGCTTCCGAAAGGCGCATACGGAAACACTCGATGCAGCGGTTGCCCTCCTTGCCCACCACCCGGCGCAGGAAGCCGACCATGTCATAGCCCGGCGGGATGAACAGGGGCATATCCACCGATCCGGCGAAGGTCTTCAACGACTCCAGGCGCTGCCGGTGCTCGGTGTAGGGGTGGATGTTGGGGTTAAAGGAAAGCCCGGCAACCTCCAGCTTCTGGGCGCGCCAGTGCTCCACCGTGTAGGTGGCGCAGGGGGCGCAACAGATGTGGATCAGGACGTTAGCTACCACAGATCATCCAGTCTCCAGCAGCGCCACGGCCCAGGCGGCCATCCCCTCACCCCGCCCCACAAACCCCATTCCCTCGTTGGTGGTGACTTTTATCCCCACCGATTCTGGCAGTAGGCCCAGGGCGCGGCCTACGTTCTGCCTCATCTCCGTCACAAAAGGCGAGAGCCGCGGCTTTTCCGCCAGCAGGCTAACGTCGACGTTGACTATGCGCCAGCCCTTCTCCTCCACAATAGCCCGCACCCGTTGCAGCAGGACCAAACTGGAAATGCCCAGGTACTGCGGGTCTGTGTTAGGAAAGTACGTACCGATATCAGGCAGCCCTGCCGCGCCGAGGAGAGCATCCATCACCGCATGCGCCACCACGTCGCCATCGCTGTGGGCAACCAGGCCGGAATCGAAAGCGATCTGGACGCCGCCCAGCACGAGGGGGCGTCCCGGCGCCAATCGGTGGGCGTCGTACCCGATCCCCGCCCGGCTCCCGCGGCGCTCCGTAGGGGCGCGGCGAATCGCGCCCTTAGCCCCCGGCATGGCGCCGCCTTTCCAGTATGTATTCGGCAACGGCCAGGTCTGGCGGGCTGGTCACCTTTATGTTATCGTAAGATCCCCTGAACACCTTCACCGGATATCCCATCTTTTCCACAAGGCTGGCATCATCGGTGACATCCTGCAGTGCACCGGTGTAGGCCGCCCGTATTATGTCAATTCGAAACACCTGGGGAGTCTGTATGGCCCACAGTTGATCGCGGGGGAGCGTCCGCTTGATCAGGCCATCCGGCGACACCAGCTTAATGGTATCCGTAACAGGGACAGCGGCAATCGCCGAGCCGGTGGGCCGCGCTTCAGCAAGCCCCAGGCTGATGAGCCCCGGCGTAACGCACGGCCGGGCGCCGTCATGGACCACCACCCAGTCGCACGGCGGAAGCCGGCCGATGCCTCGCGATACCGAGTCCTGGCGGCGGGCGCCGCCGGCGCAGACCTCGACTATCTTGCTCCACCCCTGCGCCGTTGCCATCGCCGTGGCCTTTGCCAGGCTGTTCTCATGCACGACCAGTACAATGTAATGGATCGCCTCGCAAAGCTGAAAAGCCTCGACGCTCCACAAAAGGAGAGGTCTGCCGGCTAGAGGAACGAAAAGCTTATCGACGCCCTGCATCCGCTGGCTGGCGCCGGCAGCAACAATTACCGCCCCGGCAGAGACAGGAGGCGTCGTGTCGGTGCTAGTCTCTGTCACCCCGGTCACGCCCCGTCCCATCCTTGAGCTGAGCAAAGATCATCCGGCCCACTGCGGTCTGCAAGACACGCGTCACAAGCACATCTACGCGGGTGTTGAGGAATTTCCTACCCCCCTCCACCACCACCATGGTCCCGTCGTCGAGGAAACCAACGCCCTGGCCGAACTCCTTGCCCTCCTGGATAATGCGGATCTCCATTTCCTCGCCGGGCAGCACCACGGGTTTGAGAGCCGTAGCCAGGTCGTTAAGGTTCAACACCTGCACGCCCTCAAGCTCGGCAACCCGGTTGAGGTTAAAATCAGTGGTCAGTATGGGACACTGCCACGTTCGCGCCAGACGCACAAGCTTGGCATCTACGGCATCGATATTTTCGAAATCGGCCTCAGAGATGAGGATAGGCAGTTCCGATTCCTTCTGAATCTTGTTCAGCATGTCCAGTCCCCGCCGCCCGCGACGCCTCCTCACCGGGTCGCTGGAGTCAGCCACGTTCTGGAGCTCTTGCAGAACAAAGCGGGGGATGACAAGCTGGCCGGGGATGAACCCGGTGCGAGTCATATCGGCAATGCGCCCGTCTATGATGGCGCTGGTGTCCACCAGGATCGGCGAGCCGCTTTTGCCCCGGGCGCGGCGGCTGATAGCCGCGGGGGAAAACCCGAATAGTTGCAGCAGCTCGCCGCCCCTCACCTGCATCAACGTGATGCCCAAATATACGAGGATGATGGTAACCACCACCGGCAGGAGTCTTCCCCAAATGCCAGGCAAGAAGGACAGAGGGAGCGTCAGCAAGGCCGCAATAACCAGGGCCACCATAACGCCGAGCATCCCCGCGATGAGACTCTGACTTGGGATCTGTGTAATGCCGGTGCGCAGGCCTCTTAGCAGCTTGGTACTCAAATATGGGGAAATCAGAAAACCTAGAGCGCCGCCGCCCAACCCGAAGTATATAGCCCAGTTCTCCCCCCAAGCCAATCCGAATGCCACAGCCACCAGACCCAGCACCACCATGCCAATGACGCGCGCCGCCATGTCCGGGCTCATAATTCTATCCTTAAAATAGCGTTTTGGTATCGGAGGATTCGGCTTAATTTAGCACGTTCAGGTAAAGTTGTAAAGTGTTGGTGTTGGTATTGGATAGCAATTCAGAAACACGACGACCAAGCCAGCCGACGGGTATCCGGCAGCGCAAATACCTCTACGCATTCCCCCTGACAAAACGTTCCACAAACAAGGCGGCCCGGGTGAACCGGGCCGCCGCTACATCCGGGCCTCAGTTGGCTAGCTACTTCTCAGGCAAAGTTCGGGCATATCCCAGCACATCCACCATGTCCTGGATACTCCAGCCATTAACCATGCCCGACGGCATCGCGGCTGCAGGCTGCCCTGCCCTTACCTTGTGCAGGAATTCCCAGGAATTCTCTGCAGCCACTGATCCCACGTACTCTGGCTCGGTGGGTGACCCGAAGTTTATCTTCTTGCCATCGTCGCCGTGGCATGGGACGCAAGTGGCCACATATTTTACCTTGCCGTGCTCCACATTAGCGCTTATCGGCTTGTTGGCAGCATAGTCTATATAGGGAGATAGATTGACCAGGCCCCGCTTCAGGAAATCCGCCATGTGCCCCAGGTGCTCCTCATCGATCGCTTTGGAGAAGTCGTGGCGGAAATCGGCGCCGCCCTTCAATATCTGCACCAGCTCGGCCCGCGAGCGGGTGGCAGCAGCCTCCAAAACGCCGGGGAAACCGGTAAAATGAGACCCCTTACCATAGGCCCCACCCTTGCCCTTGTAGTCCCAGCCGTGGCACTCCTTGCAGCGCCAGGTATCCAGCCCCTTCCGAGTATTGGTCTTCTGCAACGCCCACATGGGCATGTCGCCCTTAGGCTCGGCTGCTCCAGCCTCCGTCCACCACTTGTCGTAAAGCCGGCCCCCGTGGGCCACATTGTCCACCGTCGGCGCAGGCCCCACCAGAGCCTTCTCTATCAGGGCCATAAGTTCCGGCTCTGTAAGGGCTTTGCCCGCGGGTCCCGTTGAACCGGTCGGACCAGCCGGCCCCGCCTTTCCTGGGGCGCCTTCCGGACCTCTGGCGCCCGCCGGCCCAGGGGACCCCGCCGGCCCGGCCGCCCCCTGTGGTCCGGCAGACCCTGCCGGGCCAGGGGCCCCAGCGGGTCCGGCGCAAGCCGCCAACAAAGGGCCGCCTACCAACAGGGCCAGAAGAAACACGGGCCAAAACAATCCAAACCTGATCTTACAAGACATGTCAGGAATATCCCCCTTTCAACATGTTCTCATTCTCAACCAGTGCAGCCTCCCCGAGGGGGCGCAAAACGTACCTGGCCTTCCATCCTCCGATATGTGTTGTCCAGGACCGCTGACATCAGTGGCGCCTGCTTTCCCACCTTCGCGCGACTCCCCGGCCAGAGGCGTATCGGACTCCCTCAAGACATACGGCTCCCTCCTTTCGGACCGACAAGCCAACCCGAGACCTCCGCAGCTCCGCTAACCCCCCTTTGCTTAGCCCTCGCCGGCAGCGAGCCCATTGAGGCCATATGTTGCGCTCCGGCGCGTTGGATAGGTCGCCGCAGCGCGGGCCTGTTGTACAGCCCATCCCACCTGAAAGCCGGCCTGAACCCCGGTGCGCCAACTACTCAGCGTAGTACATCGGGCCAAAAAATATTAGGCGTCAGCTATTGACGCACCCACCTAGCAGACGAAGAATAGCCCTACTACCAGACCGGCGGACGTAGCGGCAATCAACCAGTTGTCCCCGGGGACCCGCGGATTACCTTTGTCCCCCAGGATATGCAGGACCCGCGCCTTGATCGAAGCTCGGTCCCGAAAGAAATAGGTGGCGAGGCTGCGCGTATTGTTGGGTAACTCCTGGCAGGAGCGGCCGATGCTCACCAGACTCTCGGCGTAGGCCAGACGGCCAGGCCCGAAGGCGACGGCAAGGTCGTCAGCGGCCAGCTCGGCCTCCTTGAGGACGCGTTGACAGAGGAGATAGGCCACGGGATTGAAGAACAACATGTTCCTAAGGCTCACTACTATGAAACCCAGCCAGCCATCACCCCGATGCAGGTGGCCGACCTCGTGGGCCACCATGGCCTCCAACTCAGCCGACGAAAGCCGGTCCAGCGCTCCCTGTGAGATGAGCAAGTAGCGGCGCATGAAGCCGAACGTGCAGCACTGGATGGTACGCTCCGGGCTCACGAGAACCGTGGGCCACTTCACCCCTGACCGCCCCAGAACGGACGTGAGGGCGCGGTGAAACCGCGAGCCCTGGCGTATCGAAAGCCGGCGATACTGCCTGGGAAGGCAGAACATCGCGACCAGGCTGATCAGCCCTTTGATGAGGAGAAAAGAGGCAATACCCAGGACAATTGCGATAAGGACATGGGACAGCAAAGGCAAGTGGCCATAACCGCCGATAAGCGCGTCCACGTTTAACCAAGCGTCCACGGGCAGCAGCGCCAGGCGTGACCGCTCGGGGTACAGGACGTAGTAAAACGGGGCGGCAAGGAACGGCACAACTACGGGCAAAAGAAGCAGTCTCAGCCTCGACGAGGGCCGTTTCACTCTGAACACGGCGAGGACTATCGCCACAACGACTGCAGACAAGAGCGTGTGGCTGATGTTCTCGACAACATATATGTTCAGGGAACGCAGCAGGTTGGCTTCGAACATCCTATTCCTCGCGAATGGCTTTCCTCTCCCGGATCAGTCTATCGAGTTCATCAAGGGCTTTTCTGTCCTCGGCAGAAAGGTTCTTGATGAAATAGGAGAGAGCTGGACGGGTAAAGTCGGCAAGGATCCCACCCAGCAGCCCGCTTACAATAGAGGCGCCGAATTCCTCTTTGGTAAACGCCGCCCGGTACACATGAGCTTTCCCGTCGGTGGTCCTCCTCAGCAACCCCTTCTTCTCCAGGCGCGCCATGATGGTCATGATTGTGGTGTAGGCCAATTTGTCCGTGCCCCGCAAGTGGTCGCAGACCTGGGCTACGGTGACAGACCCCGATTCCCAGACTATGTCCATGATCTCCGCTTCGCGCCGCCCCAGCACCTTCCCGAGGCCGTGTCCCCCCGGGTTGAAGCGGAACTTGAAACTTTCCATCCGTCGCACCCCTTGCCTCACCCTGCCTGGCGACACCTGAGCGCGATGCTTACTACATCGCGTAGTTGTCACTGCCATTATACTCAGGGGGCGCCAATTGTCAATAGGTGTGTCGGCCAATACGTACTTTTCTTGGTCACAATCCACCACCTGTTGAATCTCCCGAAACCGAACGTCTTTCCACCCGATCGGCGCCACATTCGGCGTTTGGCTCGGCTCTGGCCCAACGATGGCAGGCCCAATACACTGAGGTCTGTCCTACGGGTGTCAATGGCTTGTCCGGAATCCGACAACGCTGTCGCGGCGGCGCTGTTGACAAAACCCGCCGAAAGTTGTTCAATATACCCAATCTGTGCGCCTCGATGCTTCGGGGAGAAAGGACGCCATTGTGATCATAGATGTCCACCACCACTGGGTACCCCGGGAGTTCGTGGATAACGTGGAAAAATACCTGCGCCCCAATGAAAAGGTAGTGTGGCAAAAAGGCGTGGCCAACATCTACAGGGACGGCTTCCAGGTGTGTACCCGCAACCCGGAACATTGCAACATGGAAGCGCAGTTGCGGGATATGGACGCTGCCGGCGTGGACATGGGGGTTTTCTCCGTCGCCGTGTGGCAGGACTGGACCACTATGAAGACAGCCCCCTTCATCAACGACCAGATGGCCGAGATGCAGGCTAAATACTCCAAACGCTTCATCGGCATGGCCCACGTCCCCCCCTTTGAAGAGGGCGCCCCGGAGGAATTGGAGCGGGCGGTCAAGAAGCTGGGGTTGCGCGGAGCCTGCATCACCACTCACTGCCAGGGCAAGTACCCCGGCGACGACGCCTACCGGCCGCTGTACAAGAAGGCCGCGGAGCTCGACATACCTATCTTCATCCACGCCGCTCCGGCTATGGCGGGACACGAGTTCCTAACCCAGGACAAGGTGACCGCCAAGTTCGTTCGGCTTTTCGGCCGCGCCATAGACCACACGCTGGCTGTGATCAGGCTCATCGGAAGTGGAATCCTCAAGGACTTTCCCACTCTGAAGTTCATCAACGGGCACATCGGCGGCACCTGGTTCGTGCTCTCCGACCGCTTCCTGGCGCCCGCGCACCCCCTGTGGAACACCACCGACGACCCGAGGAAGTACGTGGGACAGCTTTACTTCGATACGGCTCCGTCGGGGTGGAAGCAGCCGCACCTGGACTGCGCCGCGGCCACCATAGGGGCGGATAACCTGGTCTTCGGCACCGACTTCCCGTCGGCCGCGATGGACTCTATGGGCGTCAATCGCGGGCTGGTGGAGGGGCTTTCGGTCTCGAAGAAGGACAAGGACAAGATCCTGGGGGGCAACGCGGCGAAGCTGTTCAAGATAAAGAAGAAGGCGTAAGAACCGGGAAAAGGGAAGTCATAACGGTAGGGGCGTAGCGTGCTACGCCCCTACGCGTATGCAAGACGTTACCGCGGTGAAACGAAGCCCAAGCCACCGAGTTTTGGGATTCTGCCTATTGTAATAGCCCCATGAGCTTGGTTACCACCTTCTCCCTCTGCAGGCGCGCCGCCTCCAACTCGTCGGCAATGGTACTCACCACGATCTTACTGGGCTTTATCCTGCCTGCGGCCGGGGTGAAGTCTGGCACATCGGTCCTGACGGAAAGGTTGCTTCGAGCCTTCTGGTAGGCAGTCTGCCCCTCGGCCGTGACCAGCCAGTCCATCATGAGGCGGGCCGCGTTGGGGTGGGGCGCATTCTTGACCAGAGCTATGCTGGGACTCATGGCTAACACAGCCCCTTCCTTCACATCGATAGGCTTGACGGGAACCCCCTGAGCGACAAAGGGGTTCAGAATAGTTGTCCCGGCGGTGACCGATAGGGCGGCTTCGCCCCGGATCAACATGTTGGCGTCATCCCGGACCGTGGGGGCCATCTTCGGGTCCTGTTTGGCGATCCCTTTGAAGAAGTCGTCGTCCAGCAGCTTCCGTGACACCATCACTGCGTACAAACGCGGCAGGTACGGGATGGTATTGGGATCGGAGGTGACCATCTTGCCTTTCCACTTAGGCTCAAGAAGCTCCCGGTATGACTTGGGTTCGTCGCCTGCCTTGACAAGGGTAGTATTCACGTAGGGGATCTGGTACAGGGTATCGAAGGCGATGAGATGTCCCTGGTCATCGAGCCGGGGATGGGCCAACCAGACGTCCTTCTGTGCAAGAGTGGGCAGGTTACCGGCAGGTTCCGTTATCCCGTCCCTCAGAGCAATAGCCATCAGGGTAGTGGATGTATCCAGTGTGTCAGCGATAAACCGCTTGCCCGCTTGCTCCGTCTTGATACGTTCTATGAGCGTCGCCCCCACCCCCGTGATGAATTCCACCTTCACACCGTAGCGGGACTCGAAAGCGGCTGCCACCGCCTGGCCTATATCGCCGGTCAGGGAGAAGGTGTACATGGTCACCTTCCCTTCTTTGCGCGCGGCTTCCACAATCTTGTCCCATTCCGAACTCGCCGGCGCTGCGGTTGCCTGGGGTCTGGGGGTCGGAGGCGGGGTGGCCGGGGACGGAGAGGGCGCCGGGACGGGCTTAGGGGCACAGGCCGAAACAAGCAACGCCAGACCAAAGACAACCGACATCAGAAACGCCAACCTGTTCATGGGGTACTCCTTCTCTGCTCTATATGCTCGCCCGTCCAACCGTCCCACGGGCCGAGGCCGCCGGCGACACACGGGCGCTTATCTGAGTCCCATCGCGGGCCGATCATATCCCAAAAGCGCGAAGCGCTTTACCTGCCAGGAAAGAGGAGGAACAGTTGGCCGATTATAGCACATTATGCTCGGTGAGAAAAGCTCCTGTTTCGCCTCCCATTCGCCTGGGCAATTCGTGAATTGCCCCTGCGGGCTGCCAAATAGCCGCAAGGGCGGGTCTGAGACCCGCCCTTGTTCTGGAGAGACAACATACTGTCGTCGTAGCGGCTACATAACAGCGGGGGCCCCGACGTGTCGGGGTCCCCGCTGAATTATGGTCCTGATCTAATGGCTTAGCTGGCCGCCACGGCCACCTCGGCCTTGCTGAAGGTCAGGCCCTCGCCACTCACCTCCACCAGCACGCGGTCGCCCTCCTTGAACTCCCCGCGAAGGATGCGCTGCGCCAGCGGGTTTTCCAGCCACCGCTGGATGGCGCGGCGCAACGGACGAGCCCCATACACCGGATCGTAGCCCTCCTTGACCAGCCATGCCTTGGCAGCCTCAGTGAGCTCGACGACTATCTTGCGCTCCTCGAGGCGCTTCCGCACGTCCTTCATCAGCAGCTCTATGATCCGCTTGAGCTCCGGCTCTTTCAAAGGCTTGAAGATGATGATCTCATCCAGGCGGTTGAGAAACTCTGGCCGGAAGGCCTGCTTCAAAGCCCGGTTCACAGCGTCCTCCAGGCGTTCCCTTTCTCCTTTTTCCTCTTTAAGGAAGCCAAACCCCTGGCGCTGCCACTCCCCGGTGCCCAGATTGCTGGTCAAGATGATGACCGTGTTCTTGAAGTTGACCGTGCGCCCGTGCCCATCAGTGAGTCGCCCGTCCTCCATGATCTGGAGGAGGACGTTGAACACGTCGGGGTGGGCCTTCTCCACCTCGTCAAAGAGGATCACGCGGAACGGTCTCCGTCTCACCGCTTCCGTAAGCTGGCCGCCCTCTTCATAGCCGATGTACCCCGGCGGCGACCCTATGAGACGGGAGACGGTGTGCTTTTCCATATATTCCGACATATCGAGGCGGACCATGGCGTCCTCATCATCGAACAGGAACTCCGCCAGGGCCTTGGCTAGCTCCGTCTTACCCACGCCCGTCGGGCCGAGGAACATGAAGCTGCCGATGGGCCGCCTGGGGTCCTTGAGCCCGGACCGGGCCCGGCGGACAGCATCGGATACCGCCTTGATGGCCAGTTCCTGGCCAATCAGTCGCCCGTGCAGCCTGTCCTCCATGTGGACGAGCTTCTCCGCCTCCATCTCCAGCATGCGGGACACGGGAATACCCGTCCATTTGGAGACCAGCCCGGCAATGACCTCCTCGTCCACCACCATGTCGATTTTCTTTTCCTTCATCCACTGGCCCTTGGCTTCCTCGTATTCCTTTTCCAGGCGCAGGCGGTCGGCCTTTATCTTCGCCGCCTGCTCGTAGTCCTGGCGCTGTGAAGCCGCCTCCTCCTCGTTCAGAAGTTGCTGCACTTTCTGCTGCTTCTCCTTTATCTCGGGCGGCAGGCTTTCGGCGTCTATGCGCAACTTGGAGGCGGCCTCGTCGATCAGGTCCACCGCCTTGTCCGGCAGGAAGCGGTCGGATATATAGCGCTGGCTCAGCCTGGCCGCTGCTTCCAGGGCCGAGTCCTCGATTTTCACCTTATGATGGGCCTCATACTTGGGCCGCAGGCCCTTGAGCATCTCGATAGTGGTCTCGACCGATGGCTCCGATAAGAAGACGGGCTGTAACCGCCGCTCCAGGGCGGCATCCTTCTCGATATGCTCCCGGTACTCGTCCAGGGTGGTCGCCCCCACGCACTGCAGCTCGCCCCGGGCCAGCGCCGGCTTCAACATATTCGAGGCGTCTATGGCCCCCTCCGCCGCCCCGGCCCCGACCACCGTGTGGATTTCATCTATGAAAAGGACAATCTCCCCCTGGGCGTTGCGGATCTCGTCCATCACGGCCTTCAGTCGCTCCTCGAACTCGCCGCGAAACTTGCTGCCAGCGACCAGCGCTCCCATATCCAGGGCGATCACCTTCTTGCCCTTGAGCGACTCCGGAACATCGCCCGAAGCTACCTTCTGAGCCAGGCCCTCGGCAATAGCGGTCTTCCCCACCCCGGCCTCCCCGATGACCACCGGGTTGTTCTTGGTGCGCCGGGTGAGCACTTGCATGACGCGCCGTATTTCATCGTCCCGGCCGATAACCGGGTCTAAACGGCCCTTGCGGGCAAGCTCGGTCAGATCACGGCCGTATTTCTCCAGGGCGCGGTATTTGGCTTCGGCCCTGGGGTCGGTGACCCGCTGCGTGCCCCGGATGGGTTTCAGTGCCTTGCGGAGGCTCTCCGTGTCCACCCCCACGTCCCGGAGAATCTGGTAGGACGGACCCTGGCCCTCGTCAGCGATGGCGACCAAGAGGTGCTCCACGCCAATGAACTCGTCGTTGAGCCTCTTGGACTCCTGCTCTGCCCGTTTCAAAAGGGCAGCCACCCGCGGTGTGTTATAGAACTGAGCGCCTTCGTAGGACAGCTTGGGCGCCCTGTCCAGCACAGCTTCGATCCGGCCCCTGACCGCCTCGGGGTCCACCTTGAGCTCTTTCATGATCTCGATCGCCAGGCCCCGTTCCTGCAACATGAGCGCCAGGAAAACATGTTCCACGTCCCACTGGCTGTGTCGCAGCTCATGCACAAGCTGCTGGGAGTTGGCCAGCGCCTCCTGGGCCTGTTCGGTAAAATGCTCTTGCTTCAATCCTGACTCCTTTCAGCCGGCAGCAGGCCTGCGCCGGTGAGTTGCCGGAGATGCCTCTCCATATCCTGGGCATGCTCCTCCAGTTCAGTTAATTGCCGGGTCAAACGGAGGATGACCTCCACGCCGGCCAGATTCACGCCCAGGTCCTCCATCAGCGTCTTGATCTGCCGGAGCCTTTCGATATCTCTCCGGGAATAGAGGCGCCGGTTCCCCCTGGACCGCGTAGGTTCGAGAAGCCCCATGCGTTCATAATATCGCAAGGTATGGGTCCCGACCCCGATGATCCTGGCCGCAACACTTATCACATATAATGGCTCAGAATCTTCCTGCTGCATATGTCTTTCTCCCCATCGGGCAACCGGTCCAGAGGATTCCTCAACGCACCGGGTCCCCGGTCAGTCCGTCCTCAAAGACTCCAGTTGCCGGAAGAGCTCCTTTTCCCTGTCGGTGAGCCGCGATGGCAGGACTACCTGGACTTTTGCCAGGAGGACTCCCTTCTGAGAGCTGCCCAGAGAAGGCATCCCCATTCCAGCCAGCCTGAATACCGTGCCATTCTGCGTCTCGGGCGGTATCTTCAAAGCCACCTTACCTTTGAGAGTAGGCACCTGGACCTCGCCGCCAAGCACGACAGTCACCAGCGGCACTGCGACCTCAGTCTTGAGATCGCTGCCCTCCCTCTGGAAAAGAGAATGGGGTTTGACGGTGACGACCAAATGGACCTCGCCGCCGGGCGTCGACACACGCACCCTGGAGCCGTTGTCCACACCAGGCGGGATCTTCACCTCCAGGCGGTGCGGGGAGTGACCGTCGCTGAGGTTGAGAAAGCGGGTGGTACCAGCGAAGGCCTCCTCCAGAGTAACCTCCACGGGCGTTTCCACTGCGGTAGCCGCGTGCCCGTGTCTGCGGAAACCGCCGGCGCCCATATGACGGAACAGGCTATCAAACAGGTCCTCCCCGCCCGTGTCAGAATCCGCAGCGCGGCCTCCGCCCCATTGCGGCTGCTGGCGCGCCGTCTCCTGGAAACGGTCGGCATATTGCCACTGCTCTCCGAACTCGTCGTATTTGCGACGCTTCTCCGGGTCGGAAAGGACCTCGTAGGCCTCATTGATCTCCTTGAACTTGGCTTCAGCCGTTTTGTTCCCCGGATTAACGTCGGGGTGATAGCGGCGGGCCAGTCGCCGGAAAGCTGCCTTTACGTCCTTGTCCGCGGCATTCCTGGGCACACCCAGGGTCTGGTAATAGTCCTTTCCGTTCATGGCTCAAACCTCTTGATGGTATTCTAGTTTATCCAATGCGATTTGTCAATATATATCACAATTCATTGTTAATTGTTCTTGACAAATACTTGTGAGGATGCTAAGATTTTAGCTGGGTGGGGAGGTCAGGCGGATGCCAAGTCAACAGAAAGGAGGGAAGATGGGAAATGGCCAGCATTGTACGATGGGACCCGATCCGGGAAATGGCTGAGATGAACGAGCGTATGAGCCGGCTTATGGAGGGGGGATTCCCTCGCCATGAGCATTTCTGGAAACTCTGGGGGGCGGACGGAGGTCTCGGCCCGGCCATTGACATGTATCAGACCAGGGATGCCGTGGTAGTCACGGCATCCTTGCCCGGCGTGAAGCCCGGCGAGGTCGACATCTCGGTGACCGGCGACACCCTGACCATCAAGGGCGAGACCAGGGCCGAGAAAGAGGTAAAAGAAGGGGACTACTACGTCCAGGAGCGCCGATACGGCGGCTTCTCCCGGTCGGTCGGTCTGCCGTTGCCGGTGATGACCGACAAGGCCGAGGCGGTATTCGAGGACGGCGTACTGACCGTCACCATCCCCAAGGCTGAAGAGGTCAAGCCCAAGACCATCAAGGTAGAAACCAGGAAGACCATCGAAGGCAAGAAGTGAAAGTATGTTGGAGTCTGCGTGGCTTTCCCGCCTGAAGGGGGGCAGCCGTAGAGGCTAGCCCCCTTTCTTGATGGCGCCACTCTCGACTAATACAAGCGTCCTAAATAATGATGCATGGCTCGTCATTGTTATGAAAATAGCCGCTCTGTCATTCTGGAGGAGCGTAGCGACGAAGAATCTCAGGGTAGGGTGGCATGCCCCACTACCCTGGGATCCTTCGCTACGGTTCAGCATGACAGGAGTAAGCACCATTTTCATACTTTGTGGTGCCCGCTGCAAGGGGGCATGGGGGATTGCGAGGAGCAGAGTGACGAAGGGCTCGCATGACGGGGCACACTGTTTTTGCGGTAATGCATCTGAGTCTAATGAGTCCGTATTAGTGCTTAGTTGCGGAAATTGGCGGTACATTGACATCCCCTCTCCCTCCGAAGGGAGAGGGCTATGGTGATCCCGATGAATCGGGACTCTCTAACTCTCTTCCTCGGTGGGGAGAGAGGGCCATCATGACGCCCATTTAGGCAATCAGGTACTAAGGCAGCCCCACCGGAATGAACTGCACCCCCAGGAAGCGCACCACACTATCTGTATACAGTTTATGGCCGCTGGCCACAAACCAGTTTACCAGGTCCGTGTTCTGTACCCCTTCATCATTGTCCCAGTTGTGGCCGGGGAAGTCGAGAAAGTTTTGCTGTCCTGAATCGAGGCCCCCCTCTCCAAGTTCGTACCGTAAGGCCCACGTCGTAGCCCTGTATGTCGGCCATACGTTGGAAGACACCCAGGGCCGGCTTATGAACCCCTTCCCCGTCGAGTCCCGGTTCTGCCATTCGTGCCTGCCGTACTCGTAGACCTTGTCATCGTGGTAGTCATGCTCTGCCCAGGCCAACTGCCAGTTCTGGATGCTGTAGAAATCAAAGGAATCGTTCCAAAAACTGCTATTCACGTCAAGGTCTATGCGCCAGAAGGCGTGGTACTTGGAACCCCAATAGTACGGCAAGCCTGGACCATAGATTTCCAGGAGGGGATAAAATTCACCGTTTCTGTAGAAATCATACTTCTGGACGTACCTGTACAATGGCATGTTGAATTCCTGTCTTACCTGGAACCCTACTATATTGCCCTCTACGATGATATCAGTTACTACAGGTTGACCAGTGGCATACTCATATTCAAGCTGATCTATGAGTACATCGGCTGACTCCACGTTGTTGCCTGCCGTATTTCTCTGCTCATATTCCACCATTATCTGGGGGAGAGACATCCTGGTAATGTGAATGACACCCAGATATGTGGCATTAATGATAATTAGCCCGTCTGTGGTTTCCGGCTCTGGAGGTGTGCCCGGGAGGTCATATTCGACAAACCAGTAGCCATCATTCTTGAAGCCGTGATAACCTGTGTGACTCGCTGAAGCTGTTGACGGCAGCCAGCTTGAAAAGAGCAAGGCCGCCAGGGCAGTAGCAAGAACTTTGCGAAGCATGGGGGATTCCCCTCTCTGTGCGGAAATCATTCCCAGACAATCCGGGCGGCTTCCAGCACCTTTTCATCGGCCATGTCCACGATGACCTCCACCACACCCCTTGGTTCAAGGGAAAACATTAGCCCCACCCAGAAATGGTCAGACGGCCCCTGGAGGCCGACTATACGGGGAACCATCTGCCTAACCGTTCTGCCAGCGAACTTGGCCTGGACCAGGGGATCAGATAGGGCGATCTTTTGGGCTAACTCTACCTCATGTTTCGTTGCTGGGTTATTCCCATATTTGGAAACTATATCAAGTACCTTGAAATCGGGCAGGGATAGCAACACGGAGTGAACAAAACTGTCCGAGTACGTGCGGAAAGTTACTCCGATATTCTTTTTTGTCTTCCACTCCTCTTCAATACGGCGTTGGTCTTCTTTGGTAACGATTTTGGCTGTCACAGAAGGGGGAATACCGCCTGGGCCGATGCGCAATACTGTGTATTTCTTCCCGGCCAGAGCTCCCTGAATTGCTGGCTGGGCCAGCGCCACTGCTATCGCTTTGGCTTTCTCCTCTTCTGTCGGGCCAGTGTACGGTAGCGGCGGGTCACTATTACCAAGTACAGCGTATGTACCATCGGGGAAAACAGGAAGACCAAGGCGGGTGGTGTCCGGGCCATCGTAGGGTTTGGCGCCAGGGGGAAAGGGGGTGTATACAGGTTTGGGAGTGGGCGTGGGAGTTGCCTGGGGCGCAGGCGTGTCTAACTGTTGCACCTCAACTGCACCGGCGGCCGGAACTACGTCGCCCGGCTGTTCCTGGCCAGCTATGTTGGGCTTGCAAGCTACGATTGCTAGAATGACTATCACAACGATAGCTATTAGTCTTTTCATTGCCTGCCACCTCCTTCTTTCGTCTATCCTCATATTACAGCTTGAATAAGGTTAGCAATTAGTTAGTGAGGGCCCTTTCACTGTCTAAGGCAGCCCCACCGGAATGAACTGCACCCCCAGAAAACGCATTACGTTATCAGCGTGCAGTTTGTAGCCGCTGGCCACAAACCAGTTCACCAGGTCTGTGTTCTGCACCCCGCCATCATTGTCCCAGTTGTGACCGGGGAAGTCGAGAAGGTTTTGCTGTCCTAGATCCAGATTTCCCTCGCCATTTTCGTACTGTAATGCCCAGGTCATGGCACGATAGGTGGGCCACGCGTTGCCGGACACCCAGGGCCGGCTTATGAACCCCTTCCCCGTCGAGTCCCGGTTCTGCCATTCGTGCCTGCCGTACTCGTAGACCTTGTCATCGTGGTAGTCATGCTCCGCCCAGGCCAATTGCCAGTTCTGTATGCTGTAAAAGTCAAATGAATCTCCATAGTAGGTGTCATTCATGTCAAAGTCTATGCGCCAGAAGGCGTGGTATTTGGAGCTCCAATAGTTGTCATGGCCGGGTCCGTAGATCTCCAGCAATGGGAAAAACTCACCGTTCTGCCAGAAATCGTACCTCTGGATATACCTGTAGGAATACCCGGCGCCGATTATGTTGAATTCCTGTGTCACCGCGAATCCTGTCAGGTCGACGGCAGGGTTATACAGGTCTGTCACCACGGGGTAGCCAGTGGCTTTTCCGAATTCAAGCTGCTGTACGTATACGGGAGCGGAGCCCATATTATTGCCAGAGATGTTTCTTTGCTCCTGCTCTACCATTATCTGGGGCAAGGACATCTTCATAACGTGGCGGACCCCCAGGTATTTGGCATTAAGGATTATGAGGCCATCTGTGCTACCCTGGGGAACGTCATACTCCATAGCCCAGTAGCCATCATTCCAGGAGTCATGGTACAAAGTATGCGTGGCCGAAGCCGGAGACGGCAACCAACTGAGAAGAAGCAGGGCTATGAGGGCGCTGACAAAGGCTTTGCCGGGCATGGTGGTTCCTCCTATCTGTCAGGTATTACCAGGATACCCTGGCGGCTTCCAGTACCTTCTCCTCCACCATATCCACTATTGCCTCTACGCGCCCGCTGGGCGCCAGGCTAAAAGCAAGGCCTATCCAGTAGTGCTTGTCGGGTCCCCGTAGAGCCGTCGTGCTGGCGCCGGCCTGTTTGACGGACCTGCCAGCCAACTTGGCCTGGACCAAAGGGTCTGCCAGGGCGATTTTCAGGGCTATGTCTATCTCCTCCTTGTAGGGAGACCACCTGTGTGCTTTTACCCCTACTGCCGTCTCCAGCACCTTAAAGTCGGGCACAGAAAGGAATACTGTATGCTCGAGATTGTCGGCGTAGCTGCGGAAAGCTACATGCAGTGCCCTTTGCCACGGCGATTCTTTCAGCCGCCTCAATTCCTCTTCTCGCACCAGGAAGTCTTTTTTATCCATCCTTTCGATCTCCTGGATTCTTTCCCGCACGCCGGGAGGCGCCCAGGATGTAAAATCCCGTATTGGAATAATGAAATACTTCTTTCCTGCCAGGGCGTCCTTAATGGCGGGCTGGGCCAGGGCTACTTCTATGGCTCTGGCTTTTTCCTGTTCCGTCGGCACTGGAACGGGCGGCCGTGGGATGGGGTCGCCCCGCCGCATATAGCTTCCATCGGAGAACTGGGGCAGTCCCCAGCCTCTGGGGTCGGGCCCCTCATAGGGCTTTATGTCCGCGGGGAAGGGGGTAGGTATGGGTCTTCGCGTCGGAGTGGGGGTGGAGATAGCCTGGGGTTGGGGTGGGGGTTGCTCTTCAGGCTCTACCAGAGGCGCAACTGCGGCCGATCCGACCGTGGGCGTATCTGGTAGCAAGTTCGGTCGGCAGGCCGCCGCTAACAGCGCCAACACTAAGACCAGGGTTGTCAACGTCTTCACCATGGTCCACCTCCACCCTATTTATT
>JACQTY010000186.1 GCA_016210545.1 Chloroflexota bacterium | reverse complement strand
GTATAGACTATTATGAGACCATTAGTAGCAAAGGGAGGCCGACACTTCGGCCCCAAAGGCGAGTGTAGCACCAAGCTGGTGAAAGAACTTTCGATTTGAGTAGATTGGAGAGGTGGCGGATTTTGGCTGGGTCGGCCTCTTGATACTGGAAATCGGAGGCCGTAAAATACTACAATAGCGGAAGGGAGGTGGGCATGAACACGGACGATGTAGGAGGCATCCTTTCCAGGTATCATACGGTAGCCGTGGTAGGCCTGTCGCCTAAGGAGGACAGGCCGAGCTATCGGGTGGCGAACTACCTCAAGGAACAGGGGTACAGGGTGATCCCGGTGAACCCCGCGGTGAAAGAGGTGCTGGGCGAGACCAGCTATCCGGACCTCGCTGCCATCCCGGAGCCGGTGGATATAGTGGACATCTTCCGGCGTTCCGAGGATGTGCCTCTGATTGTCGAGGAGGCCATCAAGATAGGCGCCAAGGCCATCTGGATGCAATTGGGCATAGTGAACGAAGCCGCCGCCAGCCGCGCTCGCGAGGCCGGCCTGAAAGTGGTAATGGACAAATGCATGAAGATAGAGCACCAGGCCATTCAGTCTCCCAGGCAGTCCTCAACCGGCTAAGGCTGGCCGTCATCATCTCCGGCGGCATCCTGCTCGTGGAGGTCCTGGGCGGGATCCTGTCCAACAGCCTTGCGTTACTTAGCGACGCCGGCCACGTCTTTACCGACCTCCTCGCCCTATCAATAGCCTGGTTTGCCGCCAAGCAGGCGGAGAGGTCCCCTCATGAGGGAATGACATTCGGCTACCACCGTTGGGGTATTCTGGCCGCAGTGGTCAACGCCCTGAGTCTGATAGGCGTGTCGGCGGTCATCCTGTTCGAGGCCTATCACCGCTGGCTGGACCCGCCTGAGGTGGAAGGCCCGCTGATGCTTTCGGTTGCCGTCGGCGGTCTGGTGGCCAACATGTTTGTGGTGAGCCAGCTTCGTCACGACGCAAAGGAGAACCTCAACGTGAAGGGCGCTTTCTGGCATGCTGCCGGCGACGCCCTATCCTCCGTCGGCGTGATCGTGGCCGGCGTTATCATTATGTTCACCGGTAGCCTGTGGGTTGATCCTCTGGCGAGCGCCGTGTTGACGATTATCATCCTGGCCGGGGCCTGGAGGTTGTTGAGGGAAAGCGTGAACGTCCTCCTCGAGGCCCCTCCATCTCACCTGAGGCCCACGTTGATCGCTCAAGAGCTGGTGCGGGTACCAGGGGTAAAGGAGATCCACGACCTCCACGTATGGAGCGTTGGCCCGGGGTTCCATGCCCTGAGCTGCCATGTTTGGGTGGACGATCAGGCCCTGAGCCAGGGGAGCCACATCCTGGACGATGTGCGCGAGATGCTCGAAGAGAAATACCATATTACCCACTCCACGCTTCAACTCGAGTGCTTGAACTGCAATGGCGGCTTGTTCTGCACGTTCGCTTCACCTGTAGAGGAAGAGCATCCCCACCGGCACGGCCTCTAACTCACCGCGGAGGGCGCTGACAACGCAGATGGGGACCGCTGAGATCGATCCCTTGTCCCCTGCATTAGGGCCCATTTCCCTTCCTCGTGGTCCCAGGGAAGCACCGGCGTGGGGGATTCCGCCAGGGGCGACGGCTGCAATCCTTCATACCCTGTCGTGTCCCGCCGCACCGGGGCGTGACATGCCGCCCCGTCGTCGGCGATGAGGGCCACACCTATCTCTGAATTGCCTTTCGGGAAGGCCCGCACATACTAGACATTTGCTGGGAATGATGTTTATAATATGTGGACGTAAATAGGAGATTCCTTCGAGGATAGGTGTTTGATGAGCCAGCAAGGCGATGACAAAGCCAGACTGCGGCGGCAGGCCACCAAGGACGCCATAGAACTTGCTATGCAAAGCCGGTGGCAGGAGGCTGTCGCGGTCAATCGCAGGATCATCGAGAGCTTCCCTACCGAGGTAGATGCCCATAATCGCCTGGGCCGGGCCCTCACGGAGCTAGGCGAGTTTAGCGAAGCACGCGATGCGTACAAGCATGCCCTGGAGTTGGACCCACAGAATTCGATAGCTCGTAAGAACCTCACGCGCCTTTCTCTGCTCAGGGAAGACCGCCAGGTTACGGAGGCCCCCCCAAAGCTGATGGCGCCGCACCAGTTTATCGAGGAGCGGGGCAAGGCTGGGATCGTCTTGCTGGTCGACGCGGCCCCTACGAACATTTTGGCCAGGCTGGTGGCCGGCGATGAAGTGGACTTGCATGTGGAGGGCCAGAGGTTGATGGTAAAGGATAGGCTCGGCGTCTATCTGGGCCAAGTGGACCCCCGGCATGCTCCCCGGTTGGTCAAGCTGACGCACGGCGGCAACAGGTATTCAGCCGCCATCGCCAGCCTCAGCGCTGAGGGCGTAAAGGTGATCATCAAGGAGGTCTACGGAGACCCGTCGCAAGCCGGACGGCTTTCCTTCCCGTTGCAGGAAGCGGAATCCTTCCGTTCGTACATCAGGAGTGGCCTGATGAAACTGGAAGCCGAGGACGAATTGCTTACCCTCGACGAAGAAGGGGAGTACCTGCCCGAGGCCGAAGAGACCGAAGAGAGGCCCCCCGTTGACGAGGAGTCCCGTCTGCGGGGCGACGAGGGGCGTTCCATAGACGAGTCTTAGGTCGCTCTCGCTCTTTCCCGGTCAAGTCTGTAACCCCACGATGCCCTTCCTGGTTTCTCACCACCATGCCAGATGAATCTTCTCGCCTGCGATCGCGTATGGCCTGCCCTGCTGTAAAATCCGGGAGAATCCTCCCTTAATCCGCCATCAAAATCCCTCTCAATCTCCCTTTGCCAAAGGGAGGCCGACACTTCGCCCCAAAGGCGCGTGTAGCACCAGGCAGGTGAGATGACTTCCCTTTGAGGAGATTCAATGGGTGGCGGATTTTGGCCTCCGTGCCCGCTTGCGCTGGGCGCCATCAAGGATGAAAATGGACCTCACCCCCGTAGCCCCCTCTCCGATTCGGAGAGGGGGCAGCGAAGCGGGGGAGAGGTTACTCTCGGGAGAATCATTTGCCCACTGTAGTCGAGGCCCGCAACCTGGTCAAGAAGTACGGCGACTTTGTCGCGGTGAACGGTATAGACTTTCAGATCCGGGAGGGAGAGGCGTTTGCCCTGCTGGGACCCAACGGGGCGGGAAAGACCAGCACCCTCAGGATGATGGGCTGCGTCTCGCCAGTCAGCGGCGGTAGCCTCCATGTGCTGGGACAGGATGTCATGCGGGCGCCAAGGGGTGTCAAGGCCCGCCTGGGAGTTGTGCCGCAACGGGAAAACCTGGACCCCGACCTCACGGTGCGGCGGAACCTGGAGGTCTATGCCCGCTACTTCGATATTCCGCGATCCCTGGTGCAGACGCGCGTCCGTGAGGTCTTGGATTTGTTCCATCTCCAGGACAGGGAGCGCAGCCCGATAGCCAGCCTCTCCGAAGGGATGAAGCGACGGCTTCTGATCGCCCGGGGGCTCATCAACCAGCCCTCTCTCCTCATCCTGGATGAGCCTACCACCGGCCTGGATCCGCAGGCCCGCCTCCTGGTGTGGCAGAAACTGAGCTACCTGCAGAGTCAGGGTACCACCTTCGTGCTTTCCACCCACAACATGGACGAGGCGACTCAACTCTGCAACCGTCTCATCATCATGCACCTGGGCAAGATCCTGGCCGAGGGCGCGCCCGCCGAACTGGTGAGGAAACACGTGGGCAAGGAGGTCACCGAGTTCCGGTTGTTCCCTGACGAAAAGCCTGCTTTCATCGAGAAGCTGAAACAGGCGGGGTTGGGTGGGGCGTCTCTGGAGGTGGGGGATAATCTCTATCTCTTCGATGCTCACCCGGAGACCCTCGGTTCTCTCTCCCACCACGCCCGGCAGACAGTGCACCGGCAGGCAACGCTGGAGGATGTCTTTCTCAAACTGACCGGAAGGAGTTTGGAGGAATGAACTGGCCCTCCCGCCGAGCGGTCCGCGTCTGGCAGCGCGATAGGGACGTGTTCTTTCGCATGTGGAAGGCCGAGTTTATCCCTTATTTCGTGGAACCGCTGGTCATCCTGGCCGCGCTGGGCCTGGGCCTGGGGGGATTCATCGGGCTGGTGGGACAACAGAACTACCTTCAGTTCCTCACGCCGGGTGTGGTCGTCGCCTACGCCATGTTCACCGCCACCTTCGAGTGTACCTATGGTTCCTATATCCGCATGGAGATGCAACGCACCTTCGACGCCATCATAGCCACCCCCCTCAGTATCGAAGACGTCATAACCGGCGAGATCATGTGGGCGGCCACGCGCTCGCTCATGACGTCCGTAGCCATCATCCTGGTGGCGCTTCTGTTCAATGTGGTGCCCTTTCCGACGGTGGTGCTGGTGCCCGTGGCCGCTTTGCTGGTGGGCCTGATGTTTGGCTCCATGGGCATGTTCTTCACGTCGCTGGCGCCGTCCATCTCCAGCTTCAACTACTACTTCACCCTGTTCATCACCCCCATATACTTCTTCAGCGGCGTGTTCTTCCCGCTTTCCAGCCTGCCGCCGGTGTTCCAGAGGATAAGCGAGTTCATCCCGCTGGCCCCCGCCGTCGACCTGTCCCGGGGGCTGTTCTACGGCGAGTGGCATCCCAGGCTTATGCTGGACCTGGCCTTCATCCTGGCTTTGACGGTGGCCTTCTTCCTGGCCTCACTGGTGACGATGCGGAGGAGGTTGATAAAGTAGGACCGAGATAGAGAGGGGAGACAGAGACAGAGACCTAACCCCGGCAGACCCGCGTGTCTGCCCTTCGTAGGGGCGGGGGTTAGCACCTCCACCCCCTTTACGCAAAGGGGGCGTAGGGGGATTTACCTATCCCTTCACCCCCCGTAGGGGCAATTCACGAATTGCCCGCGCCTGCCCCTCCTTGAAGTGCGCCCCATATCGGGCGTATACTCAGGCCACGTGAGACTGAGATTGAACAGGATTTGAGAGCATGCCAATCACAGAGCACACCATAAATGACTCCCTTGCGGCGGTCCTTGCCGAAACCCGAAGCCTGTGGCGGACAGAGGGGATCGTCAGAGCTGAAAACATCGAAATCCTCAAGGGCGGCGCCAGACGGCCAGACATCCTGGTAGACGAGCCGAGCGTCTCTCCAGTCGTGATCGAGACAGAGGTCATGCCTGCCGCATCCGTGGAAACGGACGCAGTCCAACGCCTTGGATCCCAGGTCCTTCCATCGGGCCGCCCCATTCTGTCATCGTTAGCGGTGAGAATGCCGTTGAGGCTGCGGGATCGGTCCGGCCAGTCATTGAAGCTGGAGATCGCTGCCGCCTCAGATTTTGAAATGGCCCTTTACACCGGCGAGATCCCTGATAAGTACGTGCGCTGGCCCAGGACCGGTTGGTTGCGCGGCAATGCCATCGATATGTCAATCCTTGTACAGTCCGCTTCCGTGCCGCCGGCGGTCATCGACAAAGCAGCGGACCGGCTGGAAAGCGGCGTGACCGAGGCCGCAGCGTTGTTTAACGAGATGGCAAAGACCCATCCTGGAGCCGCCCAAAAGGTCTGTCAGGAACTCCGACAAAAGGATGTAAAGCAGACACGAGAAATGGCCATGACCATTCTGGCCAATGCCCTGGTGTTCCATCAGAGTCTTGCTGGAGGCCCAGGAGGGCTAGCTGACATAGCAAACCTGGATGAGTTAAGGGGAGCCAGCGGCACGATTAACAAGGCGGACTTGCTTGACCAGTGGCGCAGAATTCTTAAGGTCAACTATTGGCCTATTTTTCACATAGCCAGACGCATCCTTGAGATAGTTCCGGGACCCGGGGCCGGAGCACTAATTCAGCGATTGGCCGTCACAGCCCAGCAGCTTGTGGAAAACCGCCTCATGCAGTCCCACGACCTCACCGGCGCGGTATTCCAACGGCTGATCGCCGACCGCAAGTTCCTGGCTGCTTTCTATACGCATCCGGCATCGGCTGCGTTGCTGATTGGCCTGGCTATCCGCCCTGATAAAACTCCTGGCAACGGCTCCTGGTCCAACCGTGAAGACATCACGAATTTGCGTGTCGCCGATTTTGCCTGTGGAACGGGTACTCTCTTGTCCACCGCCTACCGCCGTATCAGTCAGATCCATGAAGCTGCCGGGGGCGATGCTGAGGCGCTCCACCCACTGATGATGGCCACCGCCCTGGTCGGTGTCGACGTTCTACCTTCCAACGCCCACCTGACGGCCTCCATACTCGCCGGCGCCCACCCTCAAGTCAACTATGAGGACAGCTCGGTCATGTATGCGGAGTATGGACCCCGAGCTGACGGTGGTGTAGACCTCGGCTCCCTGGACTTGCTAAGTCCGCAAGGGACGCTCGGATTCATCCCCATCACAGCGAAAGCCGTCGAAGGAAAGGGCCAAACCCGCCGGGGAATTCGCGCCACTTTGCCTCATATGTCATTCGACCTTATTATTATGAATCCTCCCTTCACTCGTGACACCGGTCAAGAAGCGGCTAAAATCGGCGTTCCGAACCCAATGTTCGCTGCCTTCGGCTTCAGCGCGGTGCAGCAACGGGCAATGGCGACCGCCAGTCAGAACTTGCTTCGAGGTACGAGCGCCCGCGGCAATGCCGGCGAGGCCAGCGCTTTCTTGGTCCTGGCAGACCGCAAGCTGAAAGATAGCGGAACTCTGGCTTTGGTTATGCCCTTGAGTTTAATGCAAGGTGAAGCGTGGGAAGAATCCAGACAACTACTCAGAAAACTTTACAGCGATCTCATCTTCGTCTCAATAGCCGGCGCTCGCGATGATGAGCTTGCCTTTTCGGCGGACACGGGCATGGGGGAGTGTCTGGTCATTGGCCGCAAGACGCCTCAAGAAAGTAAACGCGCTACATTCGTGATACTGCGACAGAGGCCGGACTCTCAAATACTTGGCGCCGGCGCCGCTGACCAGGTCCGTAAGGCAATAGCCGGCAACGTTCGTAAACTTGAGGATGGACCGGTAGGCGGCAGTCCCCTGCGATTCGGCGACGATGTAATTGGCTTCGCCATCGACGCCCCTATTCCTGAAAATGGCCCGTTGCATCTGGTACGGATCTCCGACGCGGCCCTGGCACAGGTAGCTCATCAGATGACTGATTGCGGATTGATTTGGCTCCCTGGTATGGCAAAATCTAGTGCGATTTCGGCTTCCATATCAACGCTGGAGAAAACCGGTGGGAAAATGGGGCCATATCATATGGACGTGAATGGCGACACGCCTGATGGCGGGATCAGAGGCCCTTTCCAGATAGAGAGACTGAAAATGAAGGCAGCCCCCACCTACCCGGTGTTGTGGTCTCACAATGCCGAAAGGGAAAGGTGTATGGTGTTCGAGGCGGATAGCGAAGGGGTTATCCGTAAGGGAGCCAATCCTGACGAAGAAGCCGCCGTTCGGAGCAAGGCCGACCGTATTTGGGCAACGGCCTCCCACTGTCATTTCAACCGGGATTTTCGTTTCAATAGCCAGTCTACGGCCATGCAGTTCACCAGCAAGCGCACTATTGGCGGACGGGCTTGGCCGTCCATCAGCCTCAACAGCCCGGACCAGGAAAGGGCCCTGACCCTGTGGGCCAACTCATCTCTCGGTATCCTGCTCCATTGGTGGCACGCCAACAAACAGCAAGCTGGCCGCGGCAGCATCGGCGTGTCGGCTCTTGACTCGTTGCCTGTACTGGACGTGACGGCGCTCAGCCCACAGTCCCTTTCAAAAGCCGCCGCCATCTTTGAGGACATGAAGCACGGCGAGTTGCGCCCGGTCAACGAGATCGACCGCGACGCCGTTCGGGCGGAGATTGACGCACGAATCGCCACGGAAGTGCTCGGCTTCCCACCGGAGTTGGTCATGCCGGACGGCCCGCTGGCGTTGCTCAGGCGAAAACTGGCGTTGGAGCCATCCATTGCCGGGGGAAAGATAGTCTGACCGTCAGGGTTAAACGCGGTAGGCGCCGCAGAACCAGAGAATTGAGACAGAAACAGAGGGCGGTGGTCTTTAGCTCTGTCTCTTGAAGACATGGTGCACATAGCGGCGGAAAACCTGGCGTAGGCGAAAGATACACAAACGGAAAACCGGACTCCACTTCAATAGGCAGAATTAGCTGAACTGATATATACTCGTGGGAGAAAAGTCATAGGGGGCGGAGATGATTATCAAAACGAAGGAACACGTGGAGACTTCGGTTGAGCAGGTCTGGGAAGAGTACTCGAAACTTAGACCGGCTGAGCGCAAGATTGTAGCAGAACGAATTCTGCTGGATAAAGAAGTATCCGAGGACTTTATAGACCACGTGCTCATCAAGAAGGCAAAACAGGTTAAGGGGAAATCGGTATCATTGGAGGAGTACAAAGCCGGGTCGCGGAAAGGCAAAGCTTAGCTTTTGCATAACCTCATTCTGACGGCCGCCGCCCAGCGTGACCTGAAGAAGTTACCGGCTACCGTCGAGAAACGAGCTATGGCGGCGCTGGACCGGTTGCAAAAGGAGCCGCGAGGCCGTGGCGTTAAGAAACTCAAGGGACAGAAGAACGAATGGCGAGTCCGTGTTGGTGATTACCGGGTCCTCTTTACGATTGATGATTCCAAACAGATTGTAGAAATCCACCGTGTCGGGCCAAGGAGTGGGGTTTATTAGGTAGGAAAGAAGCTAATCCTCGAAAGGGGATTGAAACGGGGCGAGACAGAGAACGGAGACAGAGCGGGGCGGGGCGGTCTCTACCTCTACCTCTGCTGGTCATTATTAATGAGAGATAAGATTTGCTTTGACAGTCCTCCCCGTGCTTTGCTATGCTCAACATAGTTTGTGAGAAGGTAGAATAGGTGTGAAAACTGGGAACGAGCCAACTGAGGTGTAAAATGCCCAAGCAGATAATCTTAGAGTTTCCAGTAGAACTTCCCGAAGATGGTTTGAAGGACAAGGAAGTACTAAAAAAGGGAAAAGCAATAATAATCCTGGAACTTTTACGAAAAGGCGTCATATCTCAGGGAAAAGCCGCCGAGCTCCTGGAGATAGACCGACATACCCTTTTTGATTTAATGGCCAAATATGACATACCTATGGCAAACTTTTCCACTGAAGAACTTCACCGACAGGTACAAGAAACGGAAAAACGAAAAATCTCACCTGCTTCTTCTAAATATCCGGAAAGGAACTAGTCCCCGCCTGTCCTCGGAACGAGGCAAGGGGATTGCCGGAATCTCCCTCAGTCCCCCCTTCGGCAGGCTCATCCCGATTTATCGGGATTTACTAAAGGGGGTAGGGGGATTCCCCGCTCTCTATCTCCGTCTCTATCTTTTGTGACTTTCGTCTCTTGACCCTCCCCAGGCGCAGTGCTATAATCCCTAGTAGATTGGTAGGTATTCCATGAAGTTGTCTTCCCGGTCGGAATATGGGCTGAGGGCTATGTTGGAGTTGGCGCGCACCTATGGCAGCGGGCCGATGGCCCTTGCCGACATTGCCCGTGCCCAGGGTATGTCCGAGGGCTACCTGGAGCAGATAATCGCTCCCCTCCGCCGCGCCGGGCTGGTGCTGGCTACTCGTGGCGTCAAGGGCGGTTATGTGCTGGCCTCCGCTCCGTCCTCCGTCACTGCCGGGCAGATTATCCGGGCGCTGGAAGGGCCTCTGGACCTGATCGAATGCGCCTCCGAGGACAGCGCCGAGGCAAGCTGCCGGCGTGAGCTTGGCTGCGGCTCCCGCCGTCTGTGGATAAAGCTGAGGGATTCCATTCTGGATGTCCTGGACTCTACCACGCTGGCAGACCTCTGCCCGGCAGCTCCTATTGGTGAAACGGCGAAGCCATCGCGTGTCGGGGCGCTGGCCAGTGAATGAGGGGCAAGATGAAGCCCCTCTCTCCAACTCTCTCCCGCGTGGGGGCGAGAGGGTTTCCTGTTTGGAATTTGGAGTTTGGAACTTGGAATTTCGTCAGTAGGAGGGAATTGTGGGTAAACTTATCTACTTGGACCATGCGGCCACTACACCGGTGCACCCTAAGGTGCTCGAGGCCATGCTGCCCTATTTCTCCGCCAAGTTCGGCAATCCCTCCAGCGTCTATACCCTGGCGCAGGAGGCCCGCCAGGCGGTGGAGACGGCCAGGACCCAGGTGGCCGAGGTGTTGGGGAGTACCCCGAGGGAGATAATCTTCAACAGCGGCGGCACCGAATCGGACAACACCGCGATCAAAGCGGTGGCCTTTGCCCAGCAGAAGCTGGGCAATCATATCATTACCTCGGTTGTCGAGCACCATGCCGTCCTGGAGACCGTCCATGCCCTGGAGAAGATGGGCTTCCAGGCGACCTTCTTGCCGGTGGACAAGCATGGCCTGGTCAACCCGGATGACGTCGGCCGCGCTATCACCGATAAGACTACTCTGGTAAGCATCATGCTGGCCAACAACGAGGTCGGCACCATCGAGCCGATCGCCGATATTGCGAAGGTGATAAAGGCGAGGGCCAAGGGGCGCAAGATAGCCTTCCACACCGATGCTGTTCAGGGCGCAGGCTCCCTGGACCTGAACGTGGACAAGCTGGGCGTGGACCTGTTGAGCCTGTCATCGCACAAGTTCTACGGGCCCAAGGGCGTCGGCGTGTTGTACGTTCGAAGAGGCGGTCCCTTCATGACGTGGCAGCACGGCGGCTCGCAGGAGCGGAACCGCCGGGCCGGTACGGAGAACGTGCCGGGAATCGTAGGCACGGCGGCGGGTCTGAAGCTGGCCGAAGAGAACCGGGAGGCATTCAACAAGCATTGCTCGGCCCTCCGGGACCGGCTCATCGTCGGTGTGACCAAGATCGAAAGGTCCTATGTGACCGGACACCCGACGCAGCGGCTGGCCAACAATGCCAGCTTCTACTTCGAGTTCGTGGAGGGCGAGTCCATCCTGCTCAACCTGGACTTTGAGGGCGTGGCTGCTTCTTCCGGCAGCGCCTGTACCAGCGCCTCCCTGGAACCCTCTCATGTGCTGACGTCCATGGGGGTGCCAGTGGAGTCGGCCCACGGCAGCGTGAGGTTCACGCTGGGACTGGAGAATACCCAGGAGGAGATAGACCTGATAATATCTATTCTGCCCGGGATCGTCAGCCGCTTGCGGGCCATGTCCCCCCTAAGTGCGGAGAAGAGGTGAAATATGTATAGCGATATGGTTATGGACCATTTCAAGAACCCACGGAACGTCGGTTCCCTGACGGATGCGGATGGGATAGGGACCGAGGGCAACCCGGTGTGCGGCGATATCATGAAGATATACATAAAGGTCCAGGGCAACCGCATCACGGATGTGAAGTTCCAGACCTTCGGCTGCGGCGCCGCCATTGCCACCTCCAGCATGGTCACCGAGATGGTGAAGGGCAAGACGCTGGAAGAGGCTATGGTCATCTCCAACAAGGCGGTAGCCGAGGCCCTGGGCGGGTTGCCCGCCACCAAGATGCACTGCTCTAACCTGGCGGCCGATGCTTTGCACCGGGCCATCGAGGACTACCAGGCGAAGCAGAAGGTTGCCTGAAAACCGGCCGGAAGACCACTCAAGAATGCATGGCAAGATTTGTCTCGTAACGGGTAGGGTTCCAGTCCGCGCCAAGACCCCTCAAAAAACATTTCCCTCGCCCGCCGCAGCGGGAGAGGGCCAGGGTGAGGGTGCCTTGGCCCCCGGATTCCGTCGCCAACCCCACTCAGGGAAACCCAATTTGGACAAGAGCAGTCGAGAACTCATCTTGCGGGACCGGCCCAAACGGACTTGATGCTCTGGAGGTAAATGCGTGGGCGTTGTAACGCGTCTCTACTTGTTGCTGGGGTTGATGTTTGCCGTTATCTACGGCGTTGTGCTCCTGGTGGGGAGCCTCATCGGCGCAGGCAGCTTTGTTGTCTATGGCCTCATCGCCGTAGCTCTGGTCGTCGTCCAGTATGTGATCGGCCCGGCGATGGTCGGCTGGACCATGAAGGTGAAGTATGTCTCCGAGAAAGAAGAGCCGGAGTTGCACCGCATGGTGGGTGAGCTGGCCGCAGCCGCCAAGCTGCCCAAGCCCAAGATCGGCGTGTCGCAGATCGGTATCCCCAATGCTTTCGCTTTTGGCCGCACCACCCGCGACGGGAGGATCTGCGTCACTGAAGGCATTCGCCGGCTTCTCAGGCCGGACGAACTTCACGCGGTTCTCGGGCATGAGATGTCCCATCTCAAGCACCGGGACGTGGCTTTGATGACGTTGCTGAGCATCTTTCCCATGATCATCTACTACGTGGCCATGTCTTTCATATGGAGCGGCATGTTCGGTGGGCGGGACAGGCGAGGTGGGGCCAACCCGTTGCCGCTGATTGGGATCGGGTTGCTGGTTGTCCACTTCATCGTCCAGCTTATGGTCATGTACGCTTCCCGCCTGCGGGAGTACCATGCCGATGAGGGCAGTATCCGGCTGGGCGCCACGCCGCAGCATATGGCCACCGCCCTCTACAAGCTGGTGGTAGGGAATGCCAGGGCCCCCGAGGCAGAGTTGAAGCGGGTGGAAGGGGCCAAGGCGTTCTTTGTGAATGACCCGTCGCGCGCCCTGCGCGAGGTCCGCGAGTTGAAGGAAATAGACCAGGATATGAGCGGCAGCATTGATACGGGCGAGCTTATGGTCCTGCGTTCCAAACAGGTGCGATTGAGCTTTGCCGAAAAGATGGTCGAAGCCCTGGGCACGCACCCCAACATGCTGAAGCGCATAAAGAGGCTGTCAGAGCTGGGATAGGTGAAAATGCTGAAGTACGTTGAACGTTGCAGAAGTGAATACGTGAAGGGTCGTGAGGAGGAGTTCGTCAAATGCGTCCTTGAGGGTGCCCTTAATAACCAACGGGGTAATGAAGTTGTGAGACGTGGGACTAAGGCTTTGGTTGATATCAGCTACGAAATTGGGCAAGATTGCTTCATCCCGCTAAAGGACATCAGGTCGCGCGCATGCTCTAACTCATCGATGGCACTGGCCTAGCCAATAATGTTGTAGGGTGGTGAAACTCACCTACAGATACGGTTCTCGGGCACAATGCCTCCCACCACCAGACTGGATAATTACGGCGGAGTCGTGTATCATCATTGTAGATACATGGACGGAGGCAATCCAATGCAAAGCCGCATTCAAAAGTGGGGAAACAGCCTGGCGCTCCGTATTCCGAAGTCGTTTGCTCGGGAAATAGGCCTCGACAGCGGTGTTCCGGTCAGCGTGTCGTTGGAAGACGGGAAGCTCGTTGTGGCTCCAGTTGTCGAGTCGCCCCCGAGTCTCGAACGGTTATTGGAGCAGGTCACGGAGGACAACATCCATCATGAAGTTGATACAGGTCCAGCCGTTGGTGAGGAAGTCTGGTGACAGGCAAATCATATGTTCCAGACCACGGTGATGCTGTTTGGATTACTTTAGATCCCCGGGCCGGCCGTGAGCAGGCCGGGCGCCGGCCTGCAGTTGTCCTATCACCAGCGGGCTACAATGGCAAGGTTGGACTTGCCATTCTGTGCCCCATCACTAATCAAATTAAGGGTTACCCTTTTGAAGTCCTCGTACCTTCTGGCCTACCCGTCAGTGGAGCCATCTTATCAGATCAGGTGAAAAGCCTGGACTGGCGGGTGCGAGAAGCTGATTTGATATGCAGGCTTCCGGAAAATACCATGGCAGAGATTGTCCAAAAATTGGGCAGGCTAATTTACATATGAGCCACGGATAAACACCATCACGTCTTCGTGAACTGCTTCACCTGCCGTTCCAATTCGTCTATGGCCGCGCCCCACCCAAAGTAGAGCCTGTCCACCTTGAAGCTCTTGATGTGCCCCTTGTGCTCCAGTCCCCACAGGGTAAACCCTAACGCCGATTGCTTTATCCCCAGGGCCTTGGCCAGCTCCGGGTCCCGATATGAAAAGACCTCGTCGTGGTGCTGCTTCAAATACTGGAGCACCTTCTCCTGCATGGGCGTCATCGACTTCTTCCGTGAATTGGCCACAACCTCGCTAATGCGCATCTTGCCTCCTTTGTACATAGCATAGCATGGCATAAGCCTGCTGCCTAGCACCTGAAAAGGCATCTATCAGGCAAACTCTCCTCTCTGTCTCTGTCCGGGGTGGCGTTGCGGCAGGGCGAAGAGGGTATTTCCAAGTCTCCCCTCAGAATGCTACAATAGCACATCACTGCGTTCTGAGGAGTAGCTATGTTTTATCGCAGCCCGAACCGGGAAACCCCGTCCGGGAAAACAGTCTCGGCGCTTGTCTGTCTGACCCCGTCCGAGTCCAAGCGGCTGATTGGCAAAGCGGTCGCCGCCATACCCGAGGTCACTGACGCCCTGAAGAACGGCACTGTTATCATCTCCAGAGGCACGACCAACGCCTTCGTGGTGGAGGAGATTGTCGGCGTCAAGGTGGAGCCCAAGTCCTCGTACACCCTGGGCTGTATCACTGGTGGGGAGCTGTCTGTCAACGAGTCGGAGGGCCGCTGGAGGCCTTTCGTCCTGCGGCAGGGCAAACAAATGGATATGCTGCCCTCCGAGGCGCTGAAGGATTTCACCGCCCAGGACGTTTTCATTAAGGGCGCTAACGCCGTTGACCCGCAGGGCAACGCAGGCATCCTGGTGGGCGGCGCTCAGGCAGGTACTGTCGGCGAGGCGTGGCACGTTGTAACCGCGCGTGGGTCGCACTTTGTTGTGCCGGTGGGCCTGGAGAAGCTGGTACCCTCGGTCACAGATGCCGCTCAGCAGTGCGGCTCTCTCCGTTTCAAGTACAGTATGGGATTGCCCAGCGGCCTTTTCCCGCTGGTGAACGCCCTGGTGGTCACCGAGGTCCAGGCTCTGGAAATCTTGGCCGGGGTATCGGCTGCCCATGTGGCCTCCGGGGGCATAGGCGGCTCCGAAGGCTCGGTCGTCCTGTCGGTTACCGGAGACGAGGAGCGCCTGGAGAAGGCCTTCGAGTTGGTGAAGTCGGTCAAAGGCGAGCCGCCGCTGACGGCGCCGCCAAAGGTAACCCCTTCAGCAGCCGGTTACAATTACGACCCGATGGCCCTGTGGCTGAGGCAGAACGCGCCGAGGCCGCGACGGTAGACAGACTGCCCTGCCATCTCCCTCGGTGGGGAGATGAGGTTATCGTTACGCGGATTCATGCAACGAATTCTAGAGGAGATGAGGATTGAACAACGGTTACACCATTGACTGGATGGCCATGCCTAAGAGCAGGCTGGTCCAGACGATAAAGATGATTTCGGCCAACGCGGTGACCCTGGACGGGCTATGGTTCCGGGGTATTGAGGACGAGTTTGGCCTTGACGCCGCGGTCAAGCTGGACAGGTACATGTGGGAGAGGCTGGCTGCCATCGAGGCCCGACGCATCAAGGAGAACCTGGACCTGGATTTCACCGGGCTGCTGGGCCTGGCCCGCGCCTTAATGTTCGATACTATGGTGCTGGCTCTCCCTTTGCCGGAGGTCC
The DNA here is from genome assembly GCA_016210545.1 of Chloroflexota bacterium. Lineage (GTDB taxonomy): Bacteria > Chloroflexota > Dehalococcoidia > JACVQG01 > JACVQG01 > JACVQG01. The sequence continues at coordinate 3,818 of JACQTY010000186.1, read as the reverse complement.
GGGTCTTCGGCCCGTCGCGCATGCTTCTCTACTACCCGCAGTGCGGAGTGCATGAGAAACGAGACAGCAAGGGTCTGGCGCACTTCCCGTGCAAGGACGTCGGCATTGGCATCTACAAGAATTTTGTCCGGGTGCTGGACCCCTCGGTGAGTGTGAAATGTGTGTGCTGCCCGCCCGATGAGCACCCCGGCGAATACTATTGCGCCTGGGAGTTCACTGTCCCTTCCTACCGCCCGGTGACGAATCCAGGGCATGGTCGCAAGGACAAATCGTGGCTGGTCGATCTGGAGAGCCTGCCTGCGGAGACGCTGGTCAAGATAATAAAGATGTTTGCTACGAACTGCTACTCACTGGATGGTCTGTGGTTCCGGGGAGCGGAACGGGAATACGGCATGGAGGCGGCGCTCAGGCACGACCTGGAGGTGTGGCGGAAGTTCGCACCCATTGAGGCCCATCGCTTGCAGGAGTACCTGGACTTTCAGGAAACGGGGGTGGCCGGTGTGGTGCGGGCATTGAACTTTGAGACCGTGTCGATGAGCTTTCCTCCTTTCGAGGTGGAGGAGTCGGAGGCCGGCCGGTTACTGGTGTCTTATCCTCACTGCCTGCCCCAGGAGGCGCGGGTGAAACAGGGCGTCGGGGAGTTCCACTGCAAGGAAGTGGGCGTGACATCCTGGGAAGGATTTGTCACCGTTCTGGACCCCACGGTGAAGATACGCTGCCATTTCGCACCCCTGGACCCCCACCCCGCCGGGTGCTGGTGCCGCTGGGAGTTTTACCAGTGACGCCGGGTGGCGAAAAGCCCTTGCGATTGACGTGGGAGGACCTGCCTAAGGGTACCCTGATCGAGACTATTAAGATGATGGCCCAGAACGCCGTTACTCTGGATGGCCAGTGGTTCAGAGCGGTGGAGGAGAGGTGGAGTCAGGACCTGGCCGTGCAGATGGATGAAGAGGTGTGGAAGCGCCAGGTCGTGGTGGAAGCCAGGCGGATCAAGCGCCTGCTAGGTCTCAAAGGCGAAGGCCCGCGTGACGTGGTCAGGGCCTACAACTTCATGAGCGGCGCCAACAGCATGGAGTGGGACTACCAGGAGATAAACCTGGAACGGATTCTGGTCTACTATACTCACTGCACTATCCAGGACAGTCGTGTGAGGCAGGGGATAGGAGAGTTCCCCTGCAAGTACATCTGGCTGAACATCCACGCCGCTTTTGCCCGGGCTGTCTCGCCAGGGGTGAAGGTCCGCTGTGACTTCGCCCCGCCCGACGCGCACCCGAAAGACGCCTGGTGCCGCTGGGAGTTCTATCAGGATCACCCGTGAGAGCAAATCATGATTCCCCCGCCACCTTTAGTAAAAGGGGGCGCTTGAATGATAGAATGTGTGTTCTGCGGGTCAACGGAGATGTGGCAAGAAGGGCGAGACCCTGGCCCTCTCTCCGCTTGCAGAGGGGGGGATTGTGACCCCTGCCCCTTCCCTTCGCTTCGCTCGAGGGCAGGCCCGACACGGGAAGGCGAGACCCCTCTCGCCCCCACGCGGGAGAGAGTTAGAGAGCGGGGGCAAAAATCCTCCTTTGGCAGAGGGGGACGCCAAGGTAGTGGATTCTATTTCTGAAGGGATAAGCGATGGATGTTGCGCAGCACTTAAAGCTATTCTTTGATCCCGGTTCCCTGGCGTTTATCGGCGCTTCGCGGAAGACAGCCAAAGACGACGGCGACACGAATCCGGTGGAGACCATGCTCGCCGATGGCTACAAGGGCAAGGTCTACCCGGTCAATCCGAACGCCTCCGAGATCATGGGCCTGAAGAGCTACCGTAGCATCCTCGACGTGCCCGGTGGGATCGACATGGCCGTCATCAGCCTGCCCCGGGAACGATTGTGCCAGGCGGTGACGGAGTGCATCCAGAAGCGGGTCAAGGCCATTATCATCTACAGCATGGGGCTGGACGACGGCGACGATGCCGAGGGCAAACACATCCAGGCCGAGGCGATACGCCTCGCCCGAGAGGGCGGGGCGAGGGTCGTCGGCCCCAACACCTTTGGCGTCATAAACGCCTTCAATGGGCTGAACACCTACTGGGCGCCGATGTACACCGAGAAAAAGATACCTATGGGAGCGGTCTGCCAGTCGGGCATATTCAGCTACCGGTCGTGGCCGGACCCGCCCCGGGGTTGGGGCCGGATGGTGGGCAAGGTGCTGGACCTGGGCAACCTGGGTGACATCGACTACGCCGACGCCCTGGAATACTATGAGACAGACCCCGATACAAAGCTGATCTTTCTCCACATGGAGAGGGTGAGGAACGGACGGCGCTTCTTCGAGGTGGCCCGCCGGGTGGCCCGCAAGAAGCCTATCCTCGTGCTCAAGGTGGGCCGGAGTGAGGAGGCTGCCCGTGTTGTGGCCTCCCATACCGGGGCTCTGGGCGGCAAAGACGAGGTCTATGACGGCGCGTTCCGCCAGTGCGGTATCATACGGGTCAGGGATGTGGATGAACTGGCAGACCTTACGCGGGCTTTCCTCTTCTTGCCCCCGCTGAAGGGCAATGGCGTGGGTATCATCGGGCACGTGGGGGGCATACGCGGTATGGGCACCGACGCCTTTAAGGCGGCGGGCCTGAACATAGCCCCGCTATCCAGGGATACTTTGGAGCGGATGGGCAAGCTGTTCCCCTCGTGGATAAGGCCCTTCAACCCTCTGGATACCTGGCCGGCGGGGATAATTCACGGGTATCAGCAGAGCACCGAGCAACTGGTAGACCTCATGCTGGCAGATCCGACGGTCTCCGGTCTGTTGTTTGTGGTGTGGACGGTCCCACCCGATGAGTTCAAGGCCTGGGACGCCACCGATATCGCTCGCCGGGCGGCAGCCAGATTCCCCGATAAGCCCATCTGCACCTGGGGGTACGGCCCGGACTCGGCGGGCTGGCAGGCCATACTGGAGAAGACGCCCGGCCTTCTGTGGTTCCCCACTCCGGAGCGGGTCGCCCGCGCCCTGGCCGCACTGCACCAGCGGTGGCGTTTCCTGCAAGAAACCGACGAATAAATACGAAATCCGAAGCACTAGGTTCTAAACAACCCCCACCCGTTTAGGATTTAGGATTTCGTGCTTGGTGCTTGAACTAAGGAGGTCTTCATGTCCGACCAGCCGGTCCCTGATATTTATGCTGACCAGTTCAGACTGACCACGGGCGTCTATGGCGCAACCATGACATTCGGTATATCCCCGGCCCATCCCTCGGCGGGCCAGGTGGCGCCGCCGCGCGACGTGGTCACCGTTCGCATGAGCATGGAGCACGCCAAGGTGATGACGCTCATGCTGAGGCGCACTTTGAAACAATACGAGAGGGACTCAGGGGTGACCATTGGGCTTCCGCAAAACCTGTGCGCCCAACTCGGGCTGTCCCTGGAGGACTGGTAGACGAAAGCGAGACAGTATCTCAGGCAACGCGGACCGCGGACGTAGGGGCGAACCCCCGAACTTGTCTCAAAAATCAGTTTCTTGAATCTGGAGGCGACACCACCTCAGATATAAACGACGGACTTTTCAGACAAGGCTGCCACGTGTTCGCCCGACGGTTGGCCCGACACACGGGGCACCTGTTCCAACAAAATGCCTTGAGCACCCGTACTTAGACAGATAGCGCGAGGCGCTCCACCACCTGTCATTCCGGCCACCGAGCCGGAATCCAGGAGACGTGAGAACTGCGGGGCCCCCGATGCATCGGGGCCGGAGTTTACCCCGTACCCCGATACGGGGCTGGAATGACGCGCTGGCCAGGGCCTACTATGGCCGCGGGGCCATCCCGCCACGCGGGTTAGGGC
>JACQTY010000024.1 GCA_016210545.1 Chloroflexota bacterium | reverse complement strand
GATGCGATCGTGGGCCAGCACTGTTTTGGTGTAGTCCACGGTCTATTGGAGCCGACGCCCGGATGCCCCACCCTCAGATGCAGGGAACTGCGCCAGCCGTGCGATCTTGTCATCCAGGAGCCTCACCTGGGCAACCGCTGGTTCAATGTGCGCTGTGAACCGATGCTCGCTCCCGACGGACACTTGAGCGGCATAGTCCATACCATGCAAGACATCACCGCACGAAAGCAGGCCGAAGACGACCTGCGCAAGGCCCATAATGAGTTGGAGGAACGCGTTCGGGAAAGGACCGCCGAACTCACAAATGTCAACGAAGTCCTGCATGCAGAGATCGTCGAACATGAGCGTGCGGATAGGTCCATCCGGATGTCGCACCGCCTGCTCGAGATCGCTAACCTGCACACAGAGATAGCGCCGCTGCTGAAAGACTTTGCCGCCGAGATCAGGGGTTTCACTGGCTACGCTGGTGTGGGGGTCTGCGTCGTCGATGCGGGTGGCAACCCCCTTTACGAGGCCTACGACGGGTTCACCCGGGAGTTCTTTGAAGTGGAAAGCGCCGCCTGTGTCAGAAGCAAGCGATGCAAATGCGTCAGTGTGGTCGAGGGCACGGTAGACAAGAGCTCCGCTCTTTACACCGAGGGCGGCTCCTTCTGCATCAACAGCATCGCACGCTTCATGAGGGAGGCTTCCGGACAAGAGAGCGGCCAGGCATTTGAGGTTTGCCGCCGCCACGGGTACGAGTCTATGGCCCTGGTCCCGGTCCTTATTAGCGACCATGCCAGGGGGTTCATCCAGGTAGCAGACCCCCGGGAAAACGCGTTACCTGGAGACCTGGTGCAGACGCTGGAGAAAGCAGGGTTACAGCTCGGCATAGCCATCCGCAGGGTAATGGCCGAAAGCAGCGCGGCGACTGACCACCTGACGGGGCTCTTCAACCACCGCCACTTCGTCGACCGCCTGGAGCAAGAGGTTGCCAGTGCGCATCGTCAATGCGGGGCGTTCTCCCTTGCCATGATCGATATCGACGGTTTCAAGAAGGTCAATGACATGCTTGGCCACATGGCCGGTGACAGAGTACTGAGAGAAGTCGCCGGGACGATACGGGGCTGCATCAGAGGGTACGATGTCGCTTTTCGCTACGGAGGAGACGAGTTTGCCATTATTCTGCCCGACGCCGGCTATGACGGGGCCGCGACTACGGTGGACCGCATCCGCAAGGCTATCGGAGAAGTCACGCCCGCAGGAATTGGGGTCCCTGAGGTGAAACTCGGTCTGAGCGGCGGGGTAGCTTGCTTTCCCAATGACTCCACGAACAGCCAGGAGCTGATAATGATGGCGGACACAGCCCTATACCGGGCCAAACAGAGAGGAGGCAACGGTACTTGCCGCGCCGCGGAACCAGAGGCCAGCCCCGTCCCCGACCGGAACTGGGAGACCTTCCGCATGAATAGCGTCTACGCTCTGGCGGCAGCGGTTGACGCTAAAGACCATCACACTTTCGGACACTCGGGGAGAGTGGCTGCATTGTGCACTTCCCTGGGGTACCGTCTCGGGATGTCGACGCCGCTGGTGGAACGTCTCAGTTCGGCAGCCCTACTTCACGACATAGGTAAGCTCAGCGTACCCGACAAAGTCCTCAGAAAGCGGGAAGACCTCACTGAGCAGGAATGGGAAGAGGTAAGAAGACATCCGGAGCATGGGATAAGGATCATCGAGAAGATACCTCAGTTGACTCCCATTGTCCCGGCGATACTGCACCACCACGAACGCTTCGATGGCCTGGGGTATCCATCAGGCCTGAAGGGTGAGGACATCCCGCTGAAGGCGCGTGTCATAGCTATTGTCGATGCCTATGATACTATGACGTCCGCACGTTCTTACCGAGGCGTCCTCTCAACCGAAGAGGCGCTTGCCGAGCTCAGGCGCTGCGCTGGGACTCAATTCGACCCCGAGCTGGTGGAAGCGTTCGCGGCGATGATAATCGAAGGGCAGGTGAAAGGTCTTTCAGTGTCACCTGAGCGCTAGCAAGGCACCTCCCGGCAAAGCCAGAAAGCAAATTTCTGAAAAAGGGCAAGCGCTCAATTCTTCTCCGCGAAACGGAGTCAGATACCCGCTCGGACTGGACGAAGCGGCCCGGATATTCCAGGACAAGGTCTTTGCGCCGCTTTTGAAGCGATTGGCTACTGATAGTGGGGGCCATTCAGGAAGGAGCTAGCTATGGAGCGTCAACTTGAGACCCGTCGTGAGTCCGAGCCTCGGGAACTGGTCCAGGAGAGCAACTGGGCTTACCAGGACCGGCGGCGCCGTCAGATGATGGAAGGGGAAGTGGTTGTCAGAGGCAAGGATATGCCCTGGGAACAGAACCGCCAGGGTTACATCAAATATCTGTGCCACACCCGGAACTGGGACACGCTGGGCGTACCGCTGTGGTCGGTCTTCGTCCACCGCATAAAGAACCATTCCGGCAAGCATACCCACCAGGGTGGACTGGGCCTATTTGTGTTGGAAGGGCGGGGCTACACTGTGGTTGACGGCGTCAGGTACGACTGGGAGAAGAACGACCTGATCCTGCTGCCGGTCAAGCCCGGCGGCTGCGAGCACCAGCATTTCAACATGGACGCCGACAGGCCCGCCGAATGGCTGGCCTTTATCTTCACTGTCTTTCGGGATGCCACGGGAAACCTGCGCAACCAGCAGGAGATGTCCCCGGACTGGCACGGGCCGACTCTTCCCCCCCACATGGCCTAGAATTCCGCCAGTCGACCCCCCGGGCAACCGGAAGATAGCTAAGCCCCCGGCACTGATATCCATCCCAGAGGCTCTCAGTTCCAGGAAAATGGAGCCGGCGAAGGGATTCGAACCCCCGACCCGCGCTTTACGAAAGCGGCCCCAAACTCTTCAGGATAACAGTGGCCCAGCAGCCGGCGCCCGTCAAGACATGGGCACAGCTTCGTGCTCAACTATTCCAGACCAAAATGGAGACAGCGCCCGCTCTTCGACCTCGTCCCGGGTAACGCCGTAGGCCTGGATAGGCTCCCCCAGTTTGGCGGCGGCCACACCCAGGACCTCCAGCCGCTCACGCCCATTGAGCCGCGTAAAGTCGTCAGAGACAACTATCAGGTCAGTATCGCTGTCCTCGCGCGCCGCCCCGCGGGCATAGGAACCAAAGACGAGCACGGACGTTACGCGAATTCCCATTCGGGCAAGCTCCTCCCGATAGCGGGCAACTATTCGGCTAAGCCCGGCTGCGCTTTCAACCATGCAACCACATCCTCCGTCTGCTGCAGATAGCTCCTAGCTATCTCTTCAGTATACTCCCTCACCGCCTGGCGTATATCCGACGGATACCTGGTGGGAATGCTGGCGCTATTACTAATCGTCTCAAAATAAAATGGTCTCACTGACTTGCAGCATAAACTGTTTCCGGCATACCGAAGAAAGAACATAGGAGAGAAGGCAGCTTCTGTAATTTCCAGAGATGGGAAAGTATCAGCCGTTTCAAGTGATC
>JACQTY010000184.1 GCA_016210545.1 Chloroflexota bacterium | reverse complement strand
TCTCGGGCCCCGACAGGTCGGAGCCCGAAGGGGGACTTTGGGTGCTGTCCCGATACATCGGGAAGATCCCCGGCAGGAAGTTTCCTGAACTCTTTTTCACCAGTCTCGTTACTGGGCGACCCGCTTTCCTCCCGCCAGTCCCGATGCATCGGGAACGGGTATCCAGCGGGATTACCAATGACATTTTCATCCTTCGCGGCGCCCGGCGCAGGCGGGCATGAACGGTTCTCCCCAAGAAGTCGACAGGCACAATGATGGAACCGTCTGCATCTTTCATGCTATAATTCTCCTGGAAAAGATTACCAGGGTGGACTATGTGGGATAAGCTCGATTCCCTTCAGAAACGCTACGACGAACTGACAGAACTTCTGGCCCAGCCCGAGGTGGCTACCGACCCGGCGCGCCTCAGCGCCCTGGCCAAGGAGCGGGCTGCCCTGGAGCCTACCGTCGCCAAATACCAGGAATACAAGGCCGTCACCCGGAGCCTGGAGGAGACTCTGGCTATGTTGCAGGACGGCCCAGAGCCGGAGATGCTGGCTATGGTCAAGGATGAACTGGAGCAGCTCAAGAAGCGGCAGGAGCAGTTGCAACAGGATATCCGCCTGGCCCTCCTGAGCAAGGACCCCAGCGATGAACGGGATGTCATCGTCGAGATTCGGGGGGGGACGGGCGGCGAAGAAGCCGCCCTGTTCGCCGCGGACCTTTTCCGAATGTACAGCCGCTACGCCCAGAACAAGCGATGGTCGGTGGAGGTCATCGATTCCAGCCCCAGCGAGCGCGGCGGGTTCAAGGAGGTCGTCTTCGAGGTCAAGGGCAAAGGGGTCTTCGGTAAGCTGAAGTACGAGCGCGGCGTGCACCGGGTGCAGCGTGTCCCGGACACCGAGGCGTCGGGCCGCGTCCACACCTCCACGGCCACCGTCGCCATCCTGCCCGAGGCCGACGAGGTCGACCTGGACATCAACCCGGGTGACCTGAAGATAGAATTCTACCACAGCCGCGGCGCCGGCGGCCAGAACGTCAACAAGGTCGCCACCGCCGTCCGCGTCCACCACATCCCGACCGGGATAACGGCCCAGTGCCAGGACGAGCGCTCGCAACTCCGTAATAAGCAGAAGGCTATGGCAGTGCTACGGGCCCGTGTCCTGGAGCACGACCAGCAGAAGAAGGAAGAGGAGATGAGCCGCGAGCGGCGCTCCCAGGTGGGAACGGGCGAACGGGCCGAGAAGATCCGCACCTATAACTTCCCGCAGGACCGGGTCTCCGACCACCGCATCGACAAGAACTTCCACAACCTGCCCGCCATTATGGAAGGGGAGATCGGGGACATGATCGAGGCCCTTGTCGCCGCCGAGCAGTCCAAGCGGATGGAGGCGGTGGCGGCGTAGCGAGTTATCCAGCGACAGCCCCGGCGTAGCGTAGGGGCAGACCTCCGTGTCTGCCCAGGGCGACCAGCCGGTCGCCCCTACGTTCGAGATTGGCCCTGCTGGGGGATCAGCAACCTGTTATCCCATCGGCGACGGAAAAAAGAAAACCGCTGATTTCAGGATGGTTCCGGCATCGGGTGAGCCTCAACATGGCGAAGCCCCTTTCGGGGGTGAGAAGCGCCGAGTGGGATGAAGGCAAGTCAGAGCAAATGACCATCCGTGAAGCCTGGCAGGCGGCCTCCAACAAGCTCACCTCCCATGGCTTCGAAGACGCCCAACTGGAGGCGGAGCTTCTGCTGCGGCAGGTCCTCAATGTGGAACGAGATGGGTTCTACTCAGGGCTGGGCGGGACACTCAACAACTCTCAACTCAACGAACTCAATGGACTCCTCGAACAGCGCCTCGGTCACAGACCCAGCGCCTACATCCGGCACAGCCGGGAGTTCTACGGCCTGAAGTTCTACGTGGACGAGCGGGTGCTCGTGCCTCGTCCGGAGACCGAGCTTCTGGTGGATAAGGCCCTGGAGGTGGCGCGAGAATATGCCGCGTTTCGAGTTCACCCCCCTACCCCCTCTCCGCTCCCTTCCGAGAGTCTTCGATTAACAGAGAGGGGGAGCGGCGCAGGATATCGGAATGCGCAAGTATTGATAGCTGACGTAGGGACGGGCAGTGGGGCCATAGCCATCGCTCTGGCAGTTCACCTGCCCGACGCCCGCATATACGCCGCCGACATCTCCCCACAGGCCCTGGAAGTGGCCCGGCTCAACTGCCAGAAGCACGGAGTAACAGACCGGATAGAACTCCTGCAGGGCGACCTCCTGGCGCCGTTGCCCCAGCCAGTGGACATTATTGTAGCCAACCTGCCCTATGTCCCGGACAAAGACTTTGCGGAGCTAGCCCCAGAGGTCAGCAAGCATGAGCCGAGAATTGCCCTGTCGGGCGGCCCCGACGGACTGGACTACATCCGGCGGCTGATTAACCAGGCTCCCGCTAAACTAAAGCGGGAGGGGCGCTTCGATCCCGACGCATCGGGACGCGGCGCGTTACTGCTGGAGGTAGGCATAGGCCAGGCCCGAGCCGTCGCCGGGCTGATGCGGAAGCATTTCTCCTCCGTAGAGATAGCTACCGACCTGGCGGGTGTGGAACGGGTGGTGGTGGGGAGGATTCGGTCCGCTTCTTCCCCACGTTGACGTCCTGAAACGCCTGACCCATAATAGAGACGCGGACGGGCATCAAAGGAAATTCCTCAGCCTGTATCGAAGCAAGAACGAGTGGCAAACATGAAGAACAGGGCCAATAGAACGGTGGCAGTAGACAAGCTAGATTCGAAACCGTATTCGGACAAGGTAAGGCGAACCGGTGAACTGGCGTACAAGACCCTTGCCAGCTACGGTGAACCGACCATGACGCTCTCCCAACTCCGGGCAGCCCTTGACCAGCAGCTTGGCGACGTGTCTCTGAGCGATTTCGTCATCAAAGAGCGACAGGCCGGACGGTAGATGGCCGTCTTCTACCTGGATACCTCCGCCATTGTGAAGCGCTACCGGAACGAAGAAGGCACAGGCCTAGTTGACGGGCTTCTAGATGGTGCGTACTCCAAAGATAGGTTCTACATCTCATTGTTGTCCGTCCTGGAGGTCACTTCCGCGGCCCTGAGGCTGGCACGGGTAGGTCTGATGACCGAAGACGCGGCAAAGCAGACTGTGGCTGCATTCCGCCGCGACGTTAGAGAACGTTTTCGCCTCTGGCCCGTCGACGAAGACATTCTCGGTGTGGCCGTATCTGTTGTCGAGGGGCACAGGCTTCGTTCCGGGGATGCAATACATCTCGCGACTGCCTCTACCATATTCGGCGCGTCGCCCGGCTCTCAGGGTACTCTTGTCTCCAGCGACCACGAACTGCTCGGTGCTGCCGTGGCATCTGGCATAAGGACGCTTGATCCCCAGGACCCGGAAGCGTTCGGCAAACTGAATTTGCTACGGGACGCCGTCTGAAGGCCAGGCGCAGGCCGTCGCCGGGCTGATGCGGAAACACTTCGCCGAAGTGAGCATCGCTACCGACCTGGCGGGGGTGCAACGGGTGGTGGCGGGGAGGCTGCTGGCTCCAGATGCAAATGCAAGTCGCCGTTTTGCCGTTGGCACGTTTGACTAAAAGGCGCGAGACCTGGCTCATCGACAGAAAGAGTACGCATAGTCGTGCAGAGACCCCCAATCCCGAGACAGATGGAAGAGAAGTCCTTGTAGAAGCGGGTCACCGCTGTGCGATACCGACCTGTCGGCAAACGCCCGTCGAAATCGCCCACATCGTTCCCTGGGAGCAAATTCGAGAGCACGGCTTCGACAATCTGATCGCCCTTTGCCCTACTTGCCACGCCCGATACGATAGAGGGGAGATAGACCGTAAGGCTATGCTGCAGTACAAAGCAAATCTTTCAGTGCTCAATGGGCGTTACGGAGACCTGGAGCAAAGGGTTTTGAGGCTTTTTGCGGAACAAGCGAATGCGCATCAAATTTGGCTGCCCGGTGGCTTCGACATCCTATTGATGAACCTGCTGAAGGATGGCTTTCTGACGGACACTGGCCAGAACAGCGGGGTGATATTGGCCGGAGTCCCTTCCGCCAAGCTCTATGGACTTACCGGGGGAGGTAGGGAATTCATCAAGAGATGGCTGTCGGCACAAGAGCTCGAGTGAAATTGGGCGTCCGTACTGGCACAGGCTCTCCTTAATCCGCCATCAAAATCCCTCTCAATCTCCCCTTCGACAGGCTCAGGGCAGGCTCTTTAGCAAAGGGAGGCCGACACTTCGGCCCCAAAGGCGAGTGTAGCAC
>JACQTY010000023.1 GCA_016210545.1 Chloroflexota bacterium | reverse complement strand
TGAGTGAGGGTATGCCCTCGGATTCCTGCCACTTCTGGTAGGGCGTCTTGTCCCCGAACGCGCTGACCCAGGCTTTCTGGCTGACCATTGCGGCCCCCCCCTTTCTGTTCATTGGATGGCTGACGACAAAGCTGTTTCGATATAGGCCGATGATAATGCCCCGCTCCAGCCCTGTCAAGCGGCGCGCCTCTGTCGGCGCACTTTTCGGCCAGATTTCCAGGCATTAAGAGACGCAATGAAAAAGGCCCCGACCCGTCGGGGCCTTTTTCATTTCATATCGTCCCGGGCCTTTCAAAGACGCCGCCCGCTGTTACTAAGCGGGGCGGCCCCTACGGCTATTTGGGCGCCTGGCCTCGGAACCAGTCGCCGATCGGCTTCACTGTCTTGCCCTTGAAATCTACGCGCACAAACCTCTGAGAGCTCTCTCCGGTGTGCTGGGTGGGTGAGAAGTTCAGCGGCGGGGTGGCGCCAAACATATCCAGGTTTTTGGTGCTGTCCAGGGCGTCCTTGACAGCCTTGCCATCCAGCTTATCGAAGCCGACCTTGTCTATAGCCCGCCCGATAGCGTCATTCATTATGACATAGGGTCCCCAGTACAGCCAGAAACCGGTGCCAAAGACCGGCCTCCCCAGGCTGGAATCGGGAGCCACGTAACGGGAAAGGATGTCTATGACCTTCTGCTTCCCCGCGTAGTTCTCATCGGGCCACGAGAAATAGCTTACTGCCAGGCGGCCATCGCCCTGCTCGGGCATGAACGGCATCATTTCCCAGTGTGTAACCTGAGGCCCCAATATCCACTCAATCTTGTCGGCCACGCCCAGTTTGGTGGCGTCCCGCAAGGCAAGGGCATGTTGCGGGGGGCGCATGGGGAGGAACACAAAATTGGCGCCGGCATCCCGAATACGGAGCAACTGGGGCGTGAGGTCCAGGGCGGTGTAGGGGACAAACTCAATGGGACCAAAGTCGATCCCCAGTTCGGCCGCCATCCTCTTCCCCGGCTCTATGTGGGCTTTGCCCATCGGTATCTCCTCGGAAATCTGGGCGATTCGCGGGCGTCCGCTCCCTTTCCAGTTGTCCTTCACCCATTTCAGGACGCCGGCAAAGGTCTCCGTATAAGAGGGGGTGAAGGTGTAGGTCCAGTGCCGCGGGTCCTGTAACGGGTCTGAGGTAGACGGGACGATCAGTGGCAACTGGTCGCGAGTGGCCAGGGGCTGAAGCCCCTCTCCCTGCACCGTCATCACTGTAGTTGCAGCGACCGCCCCGGCGTCCTTGTACTTCTTGAAACTGGCCACAGCCCGGTCGGTGCTACCCCCATTGTCATCCCACATCGGCTCTACCCGAATGCCCCGAATGCCTCCTTGCTGTTCATTTACCCACCGCCAGTAGGCCAGATAGTGGCCGACGTTTTGCCCCCGGGAGTTAAGGGCGCTGCCGGGGCCGGTAAGCTCCATCATCAGCCCGACCTTGATCACCCTCTCCTTGGCCGGCGCCTTGGGCGCGCAGGCGCCCACAAGCAACACGATCGCCGTGAGGACTGCGAGGGCCGCCGTAGAAACTGTGGCATATTTCAACTTCATTGCTCGCCTCCTTTGCTCATCCTGGTTAAGCCGCACGGAATCGAAGGCAACCCCACACCGGCACAAAGACCGCGGAAAAGACTGGCGCCGTGACAGTGCCTACCCCTATTTGAGAACGACCTCCCCCTTGGTCCCATAGGTCGAGGCAGAATCCAGCCACCCGGTGGCCGGGCGCCACGTCTTGGCTTTGAAGTCCATCTTCAGTATGCGCATTTGCGCCACACCCTGGCGCCTGTCCGCCCCGAACGTCACTGCCGGCCGCAAGCCGCTGGGGTCGAGACCCTTAATGCCCTCAATAGCCTCTTTTACACTGGTACCATCGACTTTCTGATAGCCGACCTTACTGTTGGCGCGCTTCAGACTCTCAAGAACGACCTGGTCAGCCGAGTACATTAGATTGGTCACGGTGCCAAAGTAGGGCATCTTGGTGTCTGCCTCCGAGGCGACGTATTTCGAAAGTAACCCGGCAATGTACTTGACGCCGGGGCTGTCTGCCTCTTCGGGGTAAACGGCCTCGTTTATACCATAGATGCCGTCGATTACCTCGGTGACCGTGGTGGGGTGCAACTGCTCCCAATGGCTGACCTGGAAACCGGCTATCCAGGTAAAGGAGTCCCGAATGCCCAGCTTCTTGGCGTCCCGCAATACCTGGTCGGCAGACACAGCGTTGCCAAACTGGAGCACTACGAAATCGGCCTTAGCATCCTTGATCCGCAACAGGTTCGGAGTGGTGTCCAGGGGGACCAAAGGAATGAACTCCCACGGTCCCACGTCTATCCCAAGCCTCTTGGCATACTCCTCGCTGGCGGCAATGTGACCTCTGCCGAGAGGAGCATCCCACCCTATTTGCGCTACTCGCGGTCTCCGACTGCTATCCTTCCAGTTGTCCTTGACCCATTTGAGAATTGTGGTGAACATCTGGGTATACGAAGGGGAAACGGTGTAATGCCACTGGGTGGTGTCAACCAACTTGTCTGTGGTGGAGTTGCCCACCAGGGGGATCTTGTCCCGAGTGCTCAACGGCTGGATAGCTTCGGCGGCCAGCGTCGTCAGGGGACGGATCGCCACAGCCCCACCGTCCTTCATCTTCTTGTAGGCGGCCACCGCCCGGTCCACATTGAATGCGTAGTCCTCCCAAAGGACGTCTATCCTCACATCGCCCAGCAAGCCTGTCTCAGTGGCATTGCGATAGGGGGCCAGCAACTGGGGCAGTCCATTCTTGCCGATGGATGCGCTCACCGGTCCAGTCAGGTCATACAGATACCCCACTTTCAGGACCTTTTCCTTGGCGGGCGCCTTTGGGGCGCAGGCGCCGGCCACGAGCACGGCTGCGAGCAACAGGACAGTGACAAACACGACTGCGCTCTTGCGGGTTCTCCGTTTCATCCGTACCTCCTTGGGGAAATTGTGGGAATGATACACCATGTCCGCGGCAAATGTCAACTGACCCGCTCGCCCAAGATCCGCCGCCCATTCAATCTCACGAAACGGAACGATTCTTCACCTGGCTGGTGCAGCACCTTGGTCCGTGCGCACCTTG
>JACQTY010000183.1 GCA_016210545.1 Chloroflexota bacterium | reverse complement strand
GTTCGGGCTCTTGGAATAACGGGCGCGACGACCCTGCTGACCCACGGCCTCTAGGACCAAGGGGGAATCGGTCTGTCGCACCCGACCGGGGATGTCTCTGTCAACTATTGTTAATTATACAAGGGGGAGAGGTCGAAGCAAGCGCAACGACCTTAGTAGCACTCCGCTCACATTTTGAGATAATCTCTCAGGGCTACGGCTCAGGATGACACTGAAAGACCGTGCCAATTCATTTGCCAGCCTCTCAAGAAAGCGGCGTGTGATCAGGTTCACGGAGCGGGGGTAGAGGTGAACCCTGTTGTTGGTGGGATCCCTTTGAAGGTTGGATACTCATTTGTGAATTACGCCTACTCGCGGTGGTTTTGGCGAGAGGCCATAGGGTATAATACGCTTGAGTTCCGAAAAAGGTGGTAATTGTTTAAGAGAAAGACCTCCTGGCTCGGCATTGGCCTGGCGCTGGTTTTCCTGGTACTTTTTCTGTATCGAGTCGACTTCCGGCAACTCCTGCAAGTGCTCGGTCAGGCCAACTATGTCTATATCGTCCCCGCCATCATGGTGTACTTCTTCGGCGTATGGCTGCGTGCCGTGAGGTGGCGTCTCCTGCTGCAGTCGCTCGGCAACTTCCCCCCCCACCGCCTGATGCCTCCAATCGTTGTTGGCTTTGCCATAAACAACATCCTGCCGGCCCGTGTGGGGCTGATTGCCAGGGCCTATTTGGTGGGGGCCTGGGAGGGCATTAGCAAGATAGGCAGCGGGGCGACTGTCGCCGTAGACCAGCTCTTCGATGGCCTTGCCCTTCTTTTCTTCCTGGAGGTCATCGCCATAGCCGTACCCTTGCCGCCGTGGGCCAGGGCGCTCGCCCTGGTCGCCGCCATCGTTTTCATAGGCTTTTTTGTCCTCCTGTTGATCGTTGCCCTGTCGCCCCGCCTCACTGTGCAATTGGCGGGCAAGCTCACGCGCCGGTTGCCGGAGAGGTGGCAGCCGCGCGTCGCCGATGGCATAAATATGGCGCTGAATGGCCTGGCCCCGCTGCAACGTCCCGATAAACTGGCCATAGCCTTTTCTCTGTCTCTGCTGGTATGGGCTACAGAGGCGGCGATGTACTACATCGTGTCCCTGTCGTTCGGACTGCATCAGCCCTACTATGTCATGTTGTTGCTTATGTCCATTGCCAACATTGCCATCACCCCACCGTCTCTGCCCGGGGGCATAGGACCTTTCGAGTTCTTTGGCAAGCAGACAATTCTCCTGTTTGGCGTCTCGGAGGGCGTGGCTACGGCGTACGTGGCGGTACTCCACGCGACGGTGCTTCTACCGGTGACGCTGGTCGGTTTGGCTTTGCTGGCGGCCAGGCGCACGTCGCTGGCCCAGGCGATAGGTTGGAGCGGGGATCAGCGATGAGAGTAGGGGTCGTTGGCGGGGGGCTTACCGGGCTGACTGCAGCCCTGGACCTCGTGCGGCGGGGCCACCAGGTGACTGTGTGGGAAAAGAGTCCTGCGCTGGGCGGTCAGGTGCGTACGGTTTCTATTGGCGATGCTCAACTGGAGGGATTCTACCACCACATGTTCGCCTCGGATAAGGCGTTGATCGGGCTCATTACCGAACTTGGCCTGTCCTCTTCTCTGCAGTGGCTGCCGTCGCTAGTGGGCTATTACTACGGCGGAAGGGTCCATGACTTCACCACGCCCGTTGACCTCATGCGTTTCTCGCCTTTGGGGCTGTTTGACCGCGTTCGCGTCGGAATGATGTCCCTCTATCTGCGGCGCAGGAATGACTGGCGATACTTCGAGACCATCACGGCGGAAGAGTGGCTGCTAAAGAAGATGGGCCGGCGCAGCTATGAAGTAATCTGGGGGCCGCTGCTGAGGGGTAAATTCGGAGATAGCGCTGAACGGATTTCGATGGCCTGGCTATGGGGACGGCTTCACATGCGGCTGGGCTCTCGCCGGGGCGGCGGCGGAGAACGCCTGGGTTACCTCAAGGGAGGCTTCGGGCGGCTGATCGAGGCCCTGGGACAGAAGGTAAGGGACAAAGGTGGGTCGATTATGACCGGAACTTCCATAAAGCGGATAGCCGTCCAGGATAGGCACGTGGCAGGTGCGATTTCCGGTAACGGCGAGGTATTCCCGCAGGACGCCATCATCGCCACTGCGCCCTCCCCGACTTTCCTGGGGCTGATTCCGGAGCTTCCGCGGGAATACGGTGAGCTGCTCCAGCAGACTCAGTATCTGGCGGCGTTGTGTCTCATCCTGGTGATCAAGAGGCCCTTCGGTCGAGTCTACTGGCTCAACGTCGGTGACCGGTCGTTCCCTTTCGTCGCCGTCATCGAGCAGACGAACTTCGTAAGTCCTGCCGAGTACGGCGGGAAATACATACTATACGTGTCCAACTACGTGCCCGCTTCCAGCCCACTATGCGCGATGAAGCCTGACGGACTCGTGAGTCACTACCTGCCTTTTTTGCAGAAGATCAACCCCCGGTTTGACTCCGACTGGGTCGAACAGTATCATGTCTTTAAGGAAGAATACGCCCAGCCAATAGTCCCCATGAACTATTCGCGACTGATACCGGACATGGCGACCCCGATCGGCGGCCTCTACCTGGCCAACACTACCCAGATCTACCCGGAGGACAGGGGCATGAACCAGGCCGTGCAGTTGGGGTTGAGAGTGGCGGGACTGGCAGGTTAGGACCTGGGGCGCCTGGAGGAACGGATCGTCGTCCCGATGGACCGGGGCTCCTCGCAATGATTGAGCAACAGGAAGGTGTAGATGGTCACCATAGGCATGGACCCCATAATTGTGCACATCGGCAACTTTGCCCTGCGCTGGTATTCCCTGATGATAATGCTGGCCGCACTGGTCGGCGTCGTCTGGACATGGCGGGCGGCCAAAAAGGCCGGCATCCCTGGCGATTACGCGTTCACCCTGGCTGTGTGGGGTATACCCGGTGGGATAGTAGGTTCTCGCCTGATGCATATTATGGACCAGTTCAGCTACTATGCAGCGAACCCGCGAGCTATGATAGGCGGCGAAGGGGAGGCCATCACGGGGGCGGTACTGGGAGGGGCGCTGGGCGCCTGGATCGGGTCGAAAGTGCACAAACTGCCTTTCGGCAGGCTCGCAGACCTTGCCGCGCCGGGCCTGATTTTGGCGCAGTTCATAGGACGGATCGGCTGCACGATCAATGGGGATGCGGTCGGCGTCCCGACCAATGGGCCGCTGGCAATAATCTACACCCATCTCAACTCCTTTGCGCCCTTGGGTGTGCCTACTTTCCCGGCTGCCCAGTTTGAGATGGCCTGGGACCTGGTGGTGTTTGCCGCTCTGCTGAAGTTACGGGGCCGCCTCAAACCTGACGGCGCCCTGTTCATGAGCTATTTGGCGATGTATAACCTGGGGCGCTTCTTTATAGACTTCTACAGGGTGAACCAGCCGTGGCTCTTCGGGCTGCATCAGGCGCAGGTCATAACTCTGCTGGTGCTGGTCGTTGTAGTGCCTCTGCTGGTAGCCAGAGTCCGCTGGCAGCGGGGGATGACCGCAGCCAGCGCTGGCCAGAGCCAGTCCGCTTAGGGCGGACGTTGGAGGCCCTCGGAGTAGCTGCCCAAACAGTGACGCGGGCTATCTGGATCGCTCTGTTCACCGACTGGGTTATAGAGATTCTCCTGCTGAGACGGGACAGGGAGTACCTGGTCAGGACCAGGAACCTGTGGAAGTGCCGACTTTTCGGCATTTTCGTGGTGGCCGTTTTTGCGGCCACCTTCTCCTCGATGGCTACCCAGCCCCTCCCCCGTTTTGCCCACTCGGTGCTGACGACAGGCGGGATGTTCGTTTTTGTCCTCGGCGCCGCTCTCCATGTGGGTTCCAGGCTCTACCTTGGCAAGAACTGGTCCTCAGAGGCGCGGGTGCGCCCCGGACACCGGCTCATCAGGCACGGGCCTTACGCATTGGTCCGCCACCCGGTGTACCTTTCCGAGATCTTGATGGCTTTCGGCACAGCGATGGTTTTTGAAAACTGGCTGGCGCTGCTGGTGGCGCTTGTCCTCGTGTGGACGGCGGTTTACCAGGCGAGGATCGAAGAGAGGTTGCTGCACAAGCAGTTCGGGGTGGAGGTGGAGGCTTATCGGCGGACTACGCCCATGCTTTTCCCCACCGTGAGATCGCTCAAGGCAGGAGCGAGGGAACTATTGCGGTCAAGGAAGCGGATAACGCCTCGTGGGGGTCTGCGCTGACGCTGGCGCCTACGCCGATGTTGAAGACGGCAGGAAGTCCAGAACCCGTAGCTCTATTCGTGACTGGCCCTGCCAGTTGTCCACGCCCAATTGATACACCATATCTACAGTGGATGGCATGGACCCCGCCGCCAGGGGACTGAGGTCAAAGCCCACCGCCGGCCATACCCGCCGGTCCTGCTTTAGCTTGAGTCTCAGATGCGCCCCCTGTTTTCCCACCATCCTGCAGTCCACCACCTGCACGTTCCGGCTGAGGAAAGTGGGTGTGGGGTTGCCTTTTCCAAAGGGAGATAACTTCTGCAGCAAGGGGAAAGCCTGCCCATCCAGGTTTGCCAGCGGCAACTCGGTGTCTATCAACAGGCTGGGCCGCAGGTCTTTCCCGTCCAGTTGCCGCCGGGCGATCTCCACCAGGCGTTCGCGCAACTCTGGCATGCGCTGTGTGGCCAGAGAGAAACCGGCTGCCTGCGGATGGCCGCCGAACCTGTCCAGCAGGTCGCGGCACTGTTGGAGCGCGGCGACAATATCGAATTCGGGTACGCTGCGGGCGCTCCCATGCGATATCTCGGGTCCGCGCTCGATGACCAGGGCGGGACGGTTGTATTCCTGCGATAGCTGACCGGCAACTATACCCACTACGCCGGGCCAGAAGTTCTCCCCTTCCACGATCAACACAGGCATGTCTTTTGCTTGGGTAACGGCTATCTCCCTGGCCTCCGCCAGCATTTCGTCTCTGAGGCGCTGGCGTTCGGCGTTGCACTGCTCCAGATGGGCTGCCAGCTCCTCCGCCTCCTGTGCTGATGTCGTGGTGAGCAGGTTATAGCTGATCATGGCGTGGTCTACCCTGCCGGCGGCGTTGAGTCGTGGACCGATGGCAAAACTGACGCTCTCGGCGTCAATAGCGCCTGGCGTCAGGCCAGCCTGCCGGAGAAGCTCCTGAAGGCCGGGGCGGTCCGTCCTGTTCATCAATTCCAGGCCGCGCTTCACAAGATAGCGGTTCTCTCCCAGCAGCACGACCATGTCGGCGATCGTCCCCAGGGCCACCAGGTCCAGGTACTGCTCCGCCTCCTTGCCTCGACCCATGCCGGACAGCAGCGCCTGCAGGAACTTGTAGGCCACCCCGACCCCGGCCAACTCCGTGAAAGGGTAGGCCGACTCGGGGCGATAGGGGTTTACTGCCGCCATAGCCGGCGGCAACTTCCCATCCAACCGGTGATGGTCGGTTATGATGACGTCCTGGCCTGCCTTGCGTGCCTCCTCTACCACCTCCCAGCCGGTGATGCCGCAATCCACCGTGATGACGAGGCTCACACCCTCTTGCCTTAGCTTCTCCAGGGCCGGGGCGTGTAGCCCGTGCCCCTCATTCATGCGGTGGGGAATGTAAAGGACCGGACTGCCCCCGAGGTCGGCCAGTCCCTCCATGAGCAGGGCGCTGGACGTGATGCCGTCGGCGTCGAAGTCGCCGTAGACGGCGATTTTCTCGCCGCGCAGCAATGCCTGATAGGTCCGCGATACAGCGATAGCCATATCAGGAAGAAGGTAAGGGTCATGGAGGAGCCGTTCGTCGGCGGCGAGGAATGACTCCACGTCTGCCGGTGCGGTCAATCCGCGATTATGCAGAAGCTGGGCTAGCAGGGGTGATAGGCCCGGGATTGCTGGCCTATCGCCGTCGGGAGGAAGGAGTCGCCAGCGGAAGTGGTTCACGGCCTTGTCTCGTGGAACTCACCCAGTATCAGGACTGAATTGTGGCCCCCGAAACCGAAGGAGTTGGACAGGGCTATCTTCACCGGCGCCGGGCGAGCCTTCAAAGGTACGTAGTCCAGGTCGCATTCAGGGTCGGGGTGGGTGAGGTTGATGGTGGGCGGGATTATCTTGTTCTGGATGGCCAGCGTGCAGACAGCAGCCTCGATTGCCCCGGCCGCGCCCAGCAGGTGGCCGGTCATGGACTTGGTGGAGCTGATGGGGACCTTGTAGGCGGTAGGGCCGAAGACCGTTTTTATGGCAATTGTCTCGTTCTTATCGTTCAGCGGCGTACCTGTGCCGTGGGCATTGATGTAGTTGATCTGGTCCGGCGCCAGCCCACCCTTCTTGAGGGCCTGCTGCATGGCCCTGGCGCCCCCCTCCCCGTTGTCGGCGGGCTGGGTCATGTGGTAGGCGTCCGCGGTGGCCCCGTAGGAAAGGACTTCAGCGAGTATGGGTGCTCCTCGCTTCAGAGCCCACTCCATGCTTTCAAGTACCATAACGACAGATCCTTCGGAAAGAACAAAGCCGCTCCGATCGGCGTCAAAGGGCCGCGATGCCTCGGCCGGACTTTCATTGCGAGTGGACAGGGCGCGCGCGGCGTTGAAACCGGCGACGCCGATGGGGGTTATGGCGGCCTCACTGCCCCCGGCCAGCATGGCCCGCGCATCCCCGCGCCTGATTACTTCCGTGGCGGTGCCAATGGCGTCGGAGCCGCTGGAGCAGGCGGACACGGTGGAGAAATTGGGGCCTTTCAGTCCCAATATGATGGATACCTGACCCGGCCCCATGTCGGCAATGATCATCGGTGTGAGAAACGGGCTGACGCGGCCGGGGCCTTTCTCGAACAGCACCTGGCACTGTTCTCCAAAGGTGCCTATACCCCCGATGCCGCTGCCAATGATACATCCGATGTCGCAGGCGTTGCCGGGATCGATCTTCAGCCGGGCCGCCTCAGCGGCCTGGACGGCGGCGGCCACAGCTAATTGAGCGAAGCGGTCCATGCGCCGTGCCAACTTGCGGTCCATATAGTTCGCCGGGTCGAAACCTTTGACCTCGCCTGCGATCTTGGTATCAAAATCGGCGCAGTCGAACAACGTGATGGGGCCGATCCCCGACTTGCCGTCGATAAGCCCGTGCCACAGCTCGGAAACAGTCAACCCCAGCGGGGTGACGGCGCCGATGCCGGTAATAACTACTCGTTGCAAAACTTTCTTAAACCTTTCCGTGCTTCGGGGCACGGCGCTGTGCGCCCTTACCTTGCCAGGCGGCTATCCAACGGCCAGTAATTCTTGTCCCTGGAGGGCAGTATTATAGTAGCATGGCCGGGCATAGTTGTCTCGCCCCGCTGGTTTTCGCCCCAGCAGTCCACGTCCACGCAGGGCTCGTCGTTCTCGTCCAGGTACTTCTTGACCACCTGTCCCTTGATCCAGGTGGTGTCCCCCACCACGTTGAAGCGGCGCAGCTCGCCGTACATCTTCTTGACGAAGCCGTCGTCGCCGGCCCAGTTGGTGAGTATGTGCCCCAGCCATGACATCCGCTGACAGCCGTAATCGTAGGCCCCGGCCACGCCGATCTCCTGCGCCCGGCTCTCCTCCATGTGCACCAGTTCCGGAACGTCGACCTGTCCGGTGGTGGAATCGTACATGCCAACGGCGGGGTGGCGCTTCTGGTAGTCCATGAAGATGCCGTGGGCCTTCATGTAGGGCGAGCCGCCGCCCATGAGCCAGGCATTGATGTCCCGCAGGCTCAGCGGGCCCTTGATGACGAATCCCATCGATTCGTCGGCCTGCACGTCCTCCCAGAAACGGGGTTCAGCCCCGCGGATGACCTCTTTGTCGTAGTCCTCGTTGATCTTCTTCATATGCTCCGGGGTATAAGTGGCCTTGGCGATGTCGCGGTACTTGCCCTTCTCGCCTGCTGCTGCCCGCTCGGCTATGGTGCTCCAGCCGACGGCCTTAGCCACGACCTCGCCTCGCTGGTTCCTGTAGACCGTCTCGTCGAAGCCGAGGAAGGTGCGGCCCGCCATGCGGCTGTTGGGCTTCTCCACCAGGTTGGTCATGGCCACGGTGACGGTGAATTCGTCCCCTTCGAGAATAGGCCGGTACCACGTCCACTCATTGCCCGAGTGCCAGCCGTGCATCCCCGGCATCAATGCGCCCATGCCGCACGGCCAGTAGACGCTGTACAGGAAGCAGGGGGGCGCCGGAATGCACCCGTACCGCGACTTCCGCGCATACTCCACATTCCGGTACAGGGGGTTCCTGTCCCCGATGCCGTTGACGAAGTGGCGCACGGTATCCTTGGTAGCGCCCACGTTGAAGTAAGGCTCGGTAGGGGCAAAGCTCTGCCCGATGCGGCTCCGCGAACGGGCCACCATCTCCGGCGTAATGACTGCGTGTTTGGTTGTCATGTTACCTCATCCCCCTCTTATCCCCCTTCTCCTACTAGGAGAAGGGGGATGAAACGAACTCAGGGGGACACCCCCTGAAACCCCCGCCAGAGAGCGTTTAGCCCTCTCTGGACTCTCCCGTGCCTTTTTCTAGGCTCTTGCTTCTGGCCTCTTGCTTCTTGAGGCTATTTTAGTCTCTTCTTCACCGGCCAGGTCTTTTTCTCACGCGAGGGCAGGATAACCGTGCCCCAGCCTGGAGCGGTCTCAGCGCCCCGCTGGTTTCGTGCGCCCATCTTGATGTCGACGCAGGCCTCGCCGTTCTCGTCGAAGTATTTCTTGGTAACCTCGCCCTCGAACCACAGGACATCGGAGAAGTAGAAGAACTCCCGGTACTCGGTGTGGGTGCTCTTTAGCCAGCCGTCGTCGCCCATCCAGTTGACGAAGGGGCGGATGAACCAGCAGTTGCGCTGCACGCCAGCGTCGTACGGGAAGGGCAGCCCGGCGAAGTTGGCCGCGGCCTTGTTGAAGTGTACGCCATAGATAGGCTCCATGGCAAATGTGCCGGGGTCGCGGAAGCCCCAGGCCGGGTGCTTGCGGTACAGTTGCAGCGACAGGCCGTGGGCCAGGATCTCGATGGGAGAGGACCCCACGCAGTAGGCGATCATGTCGGTCAGGCCGAAAGGCCCGATGACCACCGGCCCCACCTTGTCGCCGATCTTCACGTCCTCCCAGTAGCGGGTCTTGGAGCCGCGTATTTCCTCGTTGAGGACCTGTTCTTCTACCTCTGCCAGTTCCTTTTCTGTCCAGGGATGGGGGAGCTGGAACTTATGGTATTTGCCTGTGGTGCGGGCGGCCTTCCTCTCGGCGCGCACAATCCACGTCTTGGCCTTGGCGAACAGCTCCTTCTTGTCGTTGTAGTAGAGGGCGTCCTGGTATTCCATGACCATGCGCCCGGCGAAGCTGCTCTTCTTTTCCTCGAAGCCGGTAAAGACGGACTTCGGAATAATGTCGTCGCCGAGGCGGACCGGCCGATAGAACTCCCAGTCGTTGCCGGCGTGGAAGCCGTGGATGCCGGGAAGGCCCTGGAGCACCCAGGTCGGGAAAACGGAATACAGGAAGTTGGGTGGGGCTATGATGCCGCCGTAGGGGCTCTTGGTCGCATACGCCTCGTTGCGGAATAGGGGGTTGCCATCCCCGATGCCGTTGCAGAACTTGCGGATGTTGTCCTGGCAGGCGTGCGTATTGAATACATTGCCGATGCGCAGCGTGACCCCGATACGTTTGCGCCACTCCGCCAGTGATTCGTCGGTGATGATGGCATCCGCCATCTTCAGGGTTGATTCCTCTGCCACTTAGACCTCCTTATGGGTAAAATTCCAAATGCCAGGCGCCAAATCCCAACTAGGGGTACGATGCATCGTGCCCCTTCTTGTGCGTGCCGAGAAGCCATTGCCAGGCATCGGGGATACGGAATCCCCCGTCCGCCGAAGGCGGGCTGCCCCCTTTACTAAAGGGGGTAGGGGGATTCGCGGTCACGGCCAGAAACGCTTGTCGGCGATCTTCTTGAGTTCCGCCCGGTGGTCGGGGTGGGCCACCGCGATAAGCTCCTGCGCCCTCTGCCTGATCGTCTTTCCCTTTATGTGGGCGATGCCCCACTCGGTTACCACGTAGTCGGCCATGTTGCGCTGGACGGTCACCGGGGTACCCTGCGGCAAGAACGGCATTATTCGAGATATGGTCCCGTTCTGGGCCGTGGACGGGATCACGGTGATGGACTGTCCGCCCTTCGATAGCCAGGCGCCGAAGACGAAGGCTATCTGGCCCCCGGCCAGGCTGCGTATCTGCGTGCCCAGGCCCTCGGCGGTGATCTGGCCGGTGATATCGATAGCCAGGGCGTTGTTGATGGCTACCATGTTATCGTGCTGGCTTATGACCCGGATGTCCTCCAGGTAGGCCACGTCCACCAGCTCGAACAGCGGGTTCATGTGCACCCATTCCATCTCCTCGCGGGTGCTGCCGCCGATGGAGGTCACCACGCACTTACCGGTGTTTATGGTCTTGCGGCTGCCGTTGATCACGCCCTTCTGCACCAGGGAGATGACGCCCGGCGGCGTCGCCTCCGAATGCCAGCCCAGGTCTTTCCTGCCGTTGAACAGGCCCAGGCCGACCAGCGGCTCGGTGGTGCGGCCCACGCCAATCTGAATAGTAGAGCCGTCCTTTATGAGGGAGCCGACGTATTCGGCGATGTTCTTGAGGTACGGCTCCGGCTTTTTCAGCGCCCTGCCTGCCAGGGACCCGGTACCCGGCGTGCCGCCGGTGGCCATGTGCTCCACGAAGTAGTGGATGTCCGAGACGTGGATGAAGTTATCGCCGAAGGTGCGGATAAGGTTGGGGTTTATCTCGGCGATGACCATTTTGGAGCTCTGGATGTGCCGCTTCTTGTTCCACAGGGAGGCGCCGAAGCTGCAGAACCCCAGCTCGTCGGGGGGCGAGACCTCGGTGAGGAGCACGTCAGCGCCTATCTCGGTTATCTCCTGAAAGGGGATGAGGGTGCCGAAGTCCACGTCGCAGCGCCGCTCGTCCACCATGGTCTGGCAGGTGGCGGTGGGCATTCCGACGGTGATGTCGAAGGACGCCTCCCACCCCTGGTCATACCAGCCGAAGTCGTAGCCAGGCGACGGGATGTAGACCTTGACGCCGGTCAGGTCTCCCAGGCGTCCCGCCAGGGCCAGGCCGATGGCGTGGGCCTCCCGGCCGGCGGTAAAGACGACGCTGTCGCCGTTCTTGACCATCCCCGCCGCCTGCTCGGCGCTGACAAGTTTTTTCTGGAAATCAGGTTTCCAGTCCTTCATTTTTGGCTATTCCCTTCCTTCAAAATATAACCCTCGTCATTCTGGCGAAGGCCAGAATCCAGGAGAGTTTCGTGGACCTGGATTCCAGCTTACGCTGGAATGACATGTTGACGGCTGTTATCTGCAATGGATCCGTATATCGGGAGCACGACCTTGCAAGCCCCGGCGACCGGTCGGCCTGCCCCTACGGGCGGCTGGGCAACCTGACAGTGGCCTTGCCGGGGGCGGTAACCTCGCCCCTCTGGTTCTCCGCCCATATCTCCAGGTCTACCAGGTGTTCGCCGTCCTGGATGTATTTCCTCTTGACCTTGCCCTTGCACCAGGTGGTATCGCCGATGACGTTGAACAGACGCAGCTCGGCGTAGAGGCGCTTGAGAAAGCCGTCGTCGCCCATCCAGTTGGTGACCACGTGGCCCAGCCAGCTTATCCGTTGCGGCCCGTAGTCGTAGGCGCCGGGGATGGCGATCTCCTTGGCGCGGGAGTCCTCCATGTGCACCAGCTCCGGGACGTCGGCTATCCCGCTGGTCGAGTCGTGCATGGCCACCGCGGGATGGCGGCGGCGGTAGGCCAGCGCCAGCTTGTGCGCCCGGATGAAATAGGAGCCGGCGCCCATGCACCAGGCGATGATGTCCCGCATGGACAGCGGCCCCTTTACCACCGGCGTCATGGCCTCGCCCTCGGCCACGTCCTCCCAGTAGCGGGGCTTCGAGCCGCGAATCACTTCGTGGTCGTAGTCGGCCTCGATGGCGCGAAGCTGCTCGACGGTGTATTTGGCCGGTTCACGCCCCGAATACTTACCCTTCTCCTGGGCGGCCAGGCGCTCCGCCCGCACCACCCAACCCCTCGCTTTAGCCACAACCTCATCCCTCTGGTTGCGGAAATAGGTGTCCGAATACTGGACGATGATGCGCCCCGAGTAGTTGCTGGGCTTCTCCACCACATCGGTGAGTGTCTCGGTGAAGTTAATTTTATCGCCATCCGTGATAGGCTTGTAAAACTCCCAGTCGTTGCCCGAGTGGAAGGCGTGGATGCCGGGCAGCCCGCCCCAGGTGCCGATGGGCCAATAGATGCTGTAGAGGAACAACGGCGGCGCTGCCAGCCGGCCGTATTTGGTTTTGGCGGCGTAGTCGGCGTCGCAGTACAGGGGGTTGTCGTCGCCGATGCCGTTACAGAAATGGCGGATAGCGTCCGGGGTGGCCGCGGTATTGAACCACGGCTCCGTCGGTGTGTGCTCAACCCCGATGCGGCTCTTGAGCGCCGACAGCATCTCTTCGGTTATGACAGCGTGTTTCTGGGCCAAGGGTCCTCCGACGATAGGCTACATCTCACGCGGAGTCGCGAAGGCGCAGAGGCGAACAGTACCCCGACGTTGTCCGCGTGCTCCGCGTTCTCAGCGTGAGACCATTCCGAATAGGGAAATCCAAGACACCATTGTAGCAAGGCATGGGGGGTTTGTCGAGGGTTGGCTAGGGTTGGCTAGGACAAAGCTACCAGGCAGTATCCCCCGGGCCTTGTCTCCGGCGCAGCTTACGCTTATCGATTTGCATAATATTTAATATTGTTGATAGGGGGCGGTATACGAAGTTTTTGGTGAAATCTTGGATGACATGTACATGTTGAGATTAACGTTCTCTAGCAGGAAGTGTATATTGACAAGTTTGATAAACGAGTCTAGCATTGGAGCAAAAACTAGAGGGTAGGCATTCTTCACATGACGGCAAAGAGTCTAAGACCTGGGAAGGGAATTGAGAATCACCATCCACTGCCCAAAGAGAATCAAAAGAAGACTTTCGGTGTGGTGTATGACCCTCGGACGATACCTGTAGAAGCCGAGGTTCACAGGCGAATCACCAAAGAGATACGATTCCAAGGAATCGCGCCAATAACTACGGTAGGTGAAATAGATATAGACGACATATTTCGGGGACGGTACCCAAGAGCCAAAGAATACAAGAAGCGCAGATAGTAGCTCTGGCTCAAAGAATGATGGCGTATGAGGCGACGTAGTGGGTGCCAGAAACCATAACAAGGGCTTTAGACAATGTCAACCCAAGAACAAGAACCGCGAAAAGGGTTAACAAAGGACTCTGGAGGGTAGAATGAAGATCCCAAAAGCGAAATATGCAGAGCATGTTCCCGGTACGATAGATTACCATTGGGCGGCATTCGTGACTCGGACTGGCGAACTAGTTCGGGTGGAGCCTTACTTGAATAACAACGACGCAGTGCGGGTCGCGCGCGACATTAATGAAGGGTAAAGCGTCATCCACTACTGTCTTCCCGTTTTCAGGCGTCGTGATCTGGGAACGGGGGGAGTATGACAAGAACCTTGCCAACATCGCGAAGTCTGGTGGTCTGGTCGGGTGCGTTGTGGTGGAGAACACGCCTGAGTCCTGGAGCAGTGAGCTTGAGCACTTCGCCAACTGTGTCTTGAGGGGGAGTTAAGCTATTAGTTAAGACACAGCGGTCGGGTCCTGTCAATGTTGCCGGTGAAACAGCCTGGCGCGTGACTCGCAATAGCGGCCAAGGAGGAATGAAACAGTGAGCGACTTGGAACTGGACTTTCAGAACCTTGTCGAAGGAACGAGAGACGCTTTGGCAAAGCAAGGAATACGGTTGGATCTTCACGAATATGGAAAACGGCCCGGGATGAAGTACAGTTTCACGGGGCCAAAGAACTTTGCGTGGGTTACCAAGAAACCGTCGCTTCACTGCTTAGCCGTGGGGACGCGGCAAGAGTGGGCAGACGAAGCGGGTGTTAGCGATTATCAATTCAAACCTAAGACGATGTTCGGCGGTCCAGGTGCCCATTGGAGAATAGCCGCAGGGGATTCCGTGGCGCTGACCAAGATGGTCATATACTTGGTTAAGATATGCAAGGCTCGGCACTTATGACTGTAGTTTATCCATTCGCGAAAGAGGTTACAAGGTGGGGCAACTGGCATGCTAATGCCACGCAACCCCCGCCACATCACCGGAAAACGATGGTGGGTTCGCTCGCTATACGTCCGCGGCAACGGTTGTTGCAGTCTGGCACGCTCGCTTAACCCACCCTACATGTCATTGGGATTTGATCTCTCCCCCGCGCTGCAGCTCAGGAGTATCGCCTCGTCAGGGGTTCTTTGGTTCGTCCCGATTTAGCAGGTGTGTCCTACCTTGCGCGGATCACGGGCGCAATGGAAAAGTCCAAACACAATGATCTCGTTGCCTCTTGTTGTGAAGTAAATAGCGTACAGGAATCTTCTGAGCAAACAGCGTCGAAATTCGCCGTGAACCTTTGGGTAAAGTAGCGGACTACGTGAAATCTCACCAGCACAGGCATAAAATATCAGGAGGAATTCCTCGCCAAGCCCCGGCGACTTTGTCTCGTACCACGCAAAGCCGCTGATTACGTCTTCTTCCCTTGTGCGAAGTTCCTCAAGAGATAAAAGGTTACCCTGGGCTGATTGATATTTTCTAAGCCTTTCATCCAGCTCCCCTCTGTGGCTTTTGGGAACAGGTACCATAGATTCATCCGAGGCGATGCTATCCCACAGGTCCTCGACGAGTAGAATCTTTTCCGATATGCTTAATTTACTTATCTCTGGAATATCGCGAACGCGCATGGGTGGCCTCCTCTCTTTGGGTTCACCCTAATATACTAAGCGTCTCATAATTATATGGACATATTCACCTCACTATGTTAATATTGAGGCATGAGAATGACTGATGCGCGACGGCTTAAGC
>JACQTY010000181.1 GCA_016210545.1 Chloroflexota bacterium | reverse complement strand
CCCCCCAGGACACCGGGCAAAATCCTAACCCAGATAAACTGGAAACTCTAAGCACTAATATCTAAACACTAAACAAACTCAAATGACCAACATCAAAACAACCAAGAAAGCCGGAGCCAAGAAGTTGGAGCAAGAATTCTTAGCTTTGAGCCAGATTAAGCTCAAAAAATATCTTGCCATTTTCGCGCAAGACTTTTTCCTTAAGGGCCTAAACAGTCGGCGCTGCCTGGTACTTGGGACTTGCGTCTTGGTCTACTTTCAAGACGCAAGTCGCAATTCCCAGCGCAGCGTATGGCCGGCCTTGTTCATGTCCTTGACGTACAGCTCCATGAAGCGGCTATCCGTCGTAAGTAGTCCCGATGTATCGGGGCTGGCGAAGGCGAGCGTCCCGTCGCGGTGGTGCCCGCCTTTCGGGGCTTGCCACGAGGTCGGCTTGAACTCGCCGCCCGCGCCGTTGCGCAGGACCGTCAGCTCTTTCAGGTCGTAGACGTCCAGGTCCACCGAGTGGGTGTCCATCACGATCTGGAAGGTCAGCTCTCTGGTCCCAGTTACCAGCTTGCCCTGCGGCGTGGCCTGAATGGTCATGGCGCCGGCCGCATGGCTCTGCGTCGGTTGCCCCAGGACGAGAAGCTCAACCGGGACCGGGCTGATGGCAGTTCGAGATGGGACCGCAACGGTCGGCGCCGCCGTTGGCGCAGCCGTTGGCGTTGTGGGTATGGGAGAGGGTGGTGTTGGCCTCTCGGCGGCGGTGATTCGAGATCTTATGGGAGCAGGCGATAGCGTTGCAGGCGCGGTAGGGGCGGGTGTTTCCTTGGCCGAAGGAGATACCGCCTGGCTGCAACTTGCGGCCAATAACCCGAGTAATGCAATACCTGCTGCGATTCCAGTCATGGTGCGATTACTCATGCCCTGTCTCCCGAAAATGGCCCCGCGGCGAACCTCGCTGCAGGGGCAGACCCGAGTTTACCCTGAGCCTGCCGAAGGGTGTTTGCCCTGGGCGACCGCTCCGCGCACGGAGTCCGCACAAGGCGGACCGGTCGCCCCTACGTTGCACGCTGCCGCTATTTTCATCCTTCGCGGTGCTGACCACATGAGCCTGAAAGGTTCTCCCGAAAATAGCCACTTGAAGATAGAATAACGGGTCTTTGCGGAGAACGCAGTGACGAAGTCCCGACAGGTCGCAGCTATTCTAATGCCTCGTGGTCCCGACTTATCGGGATGAATGACTGCCTAGCGCCTGGACATTCCGATTCAGGACTTCGTTTAGTGGTGGACAGCGCCGCCCTTGAGATATTTCTGCGGGTTGGCATCGAATGCCTTCTTGCAGCCGACGGCGCAGAAGTAGTAGGTCTTGCCCTGGTAGTCCGACTTGGCGGCGGCCTTCTTCTCGTCTACGTCCATGTTGCACACCGGGTCTTTGGCCATTGCCATGGCGATACCTCCTCAACGGTTTACAGAGTTTGTTCAGTTACGGTTACCCGCAAGATCGCGGAGAACGCTGATATGCCGCGTTTGTTGAGTCTATTGAGTCTATTGGGCCCGTTGAATCACGGGGTTGACGGGCGGACTCAACTGACCCTACAAACTCAACGAACGCTACGGACTCGCCTTAGAGATTATCTCAAAATGTGACCGGAGTGCTACTGAGGTGGTTGTGGTTGCTTTGACCTCTCCCCCTGGCCCCCTCTCCGATTCGGAGAGGGGGTGGCCCGCTAGCGGGCCGAGGGTGAGGTCGGGCCCCGACGGTTCTGTTTTGGCTGCCAAGCTCATTTTGAGATAGATTTTTAGCAGCAGCCGCAGCCCTTCTTCGCGGGCTTCTTGGCTTCCTTCTTGGGTTCAACCTTGGTGGGCGTTGCCACTGTTATCACCTCCCTTCAGTGTATGACTATTCTTGGCCGGTCTGGCCACGATGAGTTTCAGTATCCCGCCCCAGGCCAGGTTCTCCACTGCCTCTATCTCCATCCCCGCTTTGCGGAGGTTGTCCAGGGTTCTCCGGTTGATATTCGGTCCTATGAGCCAGGCAGTGATGGGGTTCATCAGGTCCATAAGCTTGCCAATGAACCTGTTATCGTGGCGCATGTGCTCCAGGAGGACAACCCTGCCCCCCGACTTTGTCACCCGCCGTATCTCTCGGAAGCCCAGTACCGGGTCCGGCACCGAACAGAAGGTACACGCAGCCACTACCGTGTCGAAGGTGTTATCGGGAAAGGCAAGTTCCTGGACGTCCATTTGCCTCAGGTCCACAGACACGCCGAGGCGCCCCGCCTGGGCCCTGGCCTTCGCCAGCATGCGGTCGCTGAGGTCAACGGCGGTTATTTCCAGGCCGCGCGGGTGATGGGGGAAACTCCGCCCCGTGCCCACGCCCACTTCCAGGACGCGTGGGCCTGTGACGTTTCCCCAGAGCCTGTCATACCAGGCCTTGGACTCGTTGCCGTCCATGAACCTGGACATCATGTCGTAGAAGCGGGCATTCCTGTCCCACTTGCGCCTGGCCCTGGACGTTCTTCTGGGGTCGACGGAAGGCGCGCTTACCCGGCGGTCTGCCTTCACGATGGGCACGGTGTCGTCGGAAGACGATGGCTGGACGATCGGGGTCACTCCTTGAGCCTTCGCTTGATCAGAGGGGTGATCGTAGGCATAAGGATGATCATGGACAGCAGGAACACCCACACCGTTCCCCCGTAGCGGGCGACGCCGGGAAAATCGAGGGCTGAGCTGGTTGCCAGGAATGCTCCAGCCAATACCAGAGACAGCGATGTGTACACTACCGCGCTGACCCTGCCTATTCGTTTCTGCAATATATCGGAAGACATATCTACTCCTTGCCTACCGGCTCTGGCTGGCAGGCGCCGCCGCAGCGGCCACGCGCTCCGGACGGGCGCTGGGCGGGGACTTCTTGACCGTCGGTCGGAAGCCACGCAACAGCATGGTGTTAAGGGTCACGGAAACGGAGCTAAGGGCCATCATGAAAGCTGCCAGCTCCGGGCTTACCATCACCGAGAAGAACGGGTAGAGCAGGCCGGCGCCTATCGGGATACCCAGGGTGTTGTAAACGAATGCCCAGAACAGGTTCTGTTTGACCTTGCGCATGGTAGCCCTGGCCACTTCTATAGCTGCCACCACATCCCGGAGGTCGTCCTTGATAAGGATGACGTGGCCCGTCTCTTTGGCGACGTCGGTCCCACTGCCGATGGCAATCCCGACATCGGCCTGGGCCAGGGCCGGGGCGTCGTTGATGCCGTCGCCCACCATGGCCACCCGTTTGCCTTGCGCCTGGAGCTTCCTTGCCTCTTCAGCCTTGTCCTGGGGCAGCACCTCAGCCAGCACCCTGTCTATGCCTACCTGCCGGGCAATTGCGTAAGCGGTACGCTGGTTGTCGCCGGTGATCATTGCCACTTCTATGCCCATGCGGTGCAAAGCGGCGACGGCTTCCGCCGAGTTCTCCTTCAGCGTGTCGGCCACGGCGATAAGGCCAACAGCCTTGCCATCGACGGCAACGAACATGACTGTTTTCCCCTGCGTTTCCAGCGCCTCAGCCCGGGCTAAGAGGCCATCGCCGTTGATGCCGTTGGACTTGATGAGCAGGCGGTTCCCTAACAGCACTGACCTGCCCTTCAATTCGGCCCGCACTCCGTGTCCCGGTATGGCCTCGAAGGAGCTGGCATCCGGGATGTCCAGACCCCTGCCGCGGGCGGCCCGGATGATGGCTTCTCCCAGAGGGTGTTCTGAGTTCTTTTCGGCCACTGCCGCCAGCCGCAGCACTTCGGCGTCGGGAATCTCCACGGCCACTATGTCGGTAACGGAAGGCTCCCCTTTGGTTAGAGTGCCAGTCTTGTCGAAGATGACAGTCTGTATCCTGGCCGTAGTCTCGATGGCGTCAGCCCCCTTGAACAGGATGCCGTTTTCGGCGCCCTTTCCGGAACCGGCCATCATGGCGCTGGGGGTTGCCAGGCCGACGGCGCAGGGGCAGGAGATAACCAGCACCGTGATGCTCATCAGCAACGAGAAGCCGAACACCCCCAGCCCGCCCACTGTCAACGGGGATAGGATGAAATGGCTCTCCGGTCGGAAAAAGAGGTTGTACCCCAGGAAGAACCAGAATACAAAGACCAGCAGCGACAACGCGTGCACGCCCAGGATGAAATGCCCGGCCACAAAGTCGGCCAGCTTCTGGATGGGGGCCTTGGTGGTCTGGGCCTCCTCCACCAGCTTGATGATCTGGGCCAGCATGGTCTCGCTCCCCACCTTGGCGGCCTTGAACTTGAACGCCCCGGTCTTGTTCAACGTGCCGCTGAAGACCCGGTCGCCCGCCTTCTTCTCCACGGGTATGCTTTCACCGGTGAGCATGGATTCATCCACCGCCGAGTAGCCCTCAATGAGCTGGCCGTCCACGGCTATGCTCTCTCCGGGTCTGACTACCAGCACGTCGCCTACTTCCACTTCATCTGCGGGAACCTCGATTTCCTGGCCATCGCGGATGGCCCTGGCCTTCTTGGGTTGCAGCCGCATGAGCTTGCGGATAGCTTCCGAGGTCTTGCCCCGGGTGAGGGCCTCCAGGTAGCGGCCCAGCACGATAAAGGCAGTCAGCAGGACGGCTGACTCGTAAAAGACCACCTTTTCGCCGCCGAAACCGGCGTTGGGCCAGAAGGTATTCAGCACGCCTATCAGATAGGAGGCGCCGATCCCCGTGGCGTAGAGCAGGTTCATGTCGGTGACGCCGTGTCGGAGGCCGTTGAAGCTATTGACGAAGAACTGGCGTCCCGGCCCGAATACCACGGGCGTGGCCAGCGCCCATAGCAGGTAGACGTTACCCAGGAAGGGCGGGACGATGGAAGGCAGTATCCAGTAGTCGCGGAAGGTGCCGAGCATGATGACCATGCCCAGCGCCGCAGATATGATGAGGTTGCGCTTCTGCCGCTGGATGTCCCGCTGTCGCGCCTCTCGTTCCCGGTCCATGGACTCCGCGGCATCTGCCTTCTCGGTTACGCCGTAGCCCAGGTCGCGGATGGTCTTCTTGATCTGGGCCACGCTGATGGAAGATGAGTGCCGTACCTTGGCAGCGCCGGATGCCAGGCTGACCGATACCTGACTCACGCCTTGGAGGCCGCCGACGGCCGTCTCGATGGCCTGGACGCAGGATGCGCAGGACATGCCGGTGACCCGGAGGTATGCCTCCGCCCAGGGGACCTCATAACCCACATCGGTCACGGCCTTTTCCATATCGCGTGTGGTCACCTTTTCCGGGTCGAACTCCACGGTGGCTGTCCCCGCGCTCAGATTGGCTCGGGCCGAGGTCACACCCGGCAGGTCGGAAAGGGCCTTCTCCACGTTGCCCACACACGACGTACAGGTCATGCCGCCAACCGGTATTGTGATCTGGTTTTTCTTTTGCGATTCCATCGTTTGCTTCTCCACAATATGCCCCCCTGGGGCATCTACGAAGATTATCCCACATAGTTTCCGGCGTGTCAAGCGGCGCAACTAAGAATCTATCTCAAAATGCCGTAGGTCGGGTTTCCCAACCCGACTGCGCTGGCAGGTTAGGAAACCTGCCCTACAGGGGCAGATACCGGCCAGTGCTCTGCTCTAGCACGCGAGTGTAGCGCTGGCCTTTTTGAGAT
>JACQTY010000185.1 GCA_016210545.1 Chloroflexota bacterium | reverse complement strand
TTTTGGCATTAACGGCTGAGTGAGCAGATGATATAATATTGCTGCATCCTGATGCAGGGGAGATAGACATGAACGCAAAAGTAAAAGAACTAACCCTCGAAGAGCTAAAAGCTTTCATTGATGAAGCCGTGGATATGAGATTGGAAGAGCGTTTCGGCGACCCTGATGTCGGGCTTGAGGTAAAACCGGAAGTCATTGAGAAAATAAGAACTTCCCGTCGGGGTAGAGTAACCATTCCGGCAGAAGAAGTAGCCAAACGTCTGGGTCTGGAGTGGTAACGACCTACCGCGTTGATTTCAGCCCGGAGGCCGAAACCAGTTTAGGCCGCCTGGACAAGCAGATAGCGCAGCGCGTCCTGGACCGGATCAAATGGTTAAGCCTCCACGTTGAAGACGTAAATCACAAAGCCTTGACCGGCCGTCTTAGAGGGGCGTTCAAGCTCAGGGTGGGTGATTACCGTGTCGTGTACGAACTGAAACACAAGAACTCTATCCTGACCATCCGTTTGATTGGACACCGCTCTGAAGTCTATAAATCGTAGATAGTTCACTTGTCTTGTTTGCCAGGTCACAATTCTCGCTCTTGTTACCTGGGTAGTTGTTGTAATAGTCCATCTGAAGTTCTACAGTTGCCTCAGCGGGACCGCTATGATTCTCCTCCCCTGGCAAGCTGGGCCCGGGCTGACATTCCACTAACGCGCCGCAAGATGTAGCGACTTGTCCAGGCACGAGGTACCCTGGTCCGCTATCAATGAAGTAACACCGAACTTGGGTCAAACTGGTGCCTTCGCCGCTAATGTGGCAATCCGACCCAGATTCTCGAAAGGTCCCTGAACAATGCACTTCTCTTTCACCCCTGAACAACAAGCCTTCCGCCTTGAGGCCCGCGACTTCGCCAAACGGGAATTGCCCCCCGGCTGGCTGGGCGGCGGCCTCGACGAGGAGTATTCCGAGGAAGGATTTCCCCTGACCCGGGCCACCGCCCTCAAGCTGGGCGAGAAGGGCTGGCTGGCTATGGGCTGGCCGCGGGAGTACGGCGGCCAGGCAGCCTCGCTCATGGAGCAACTCGTCTACCAGGAGGAGATGGCCTACCTCGGCGTTCCGGGGACCGACATGGGGGTGGGCGGTGTGGCCTGGATCGGCCCGTCTTTGATGCTATTCGGCTCCGAGGCCCAGAAGCGGGAACACCTCCCGCCTATCGCCTCCGGCCGGAGGTTCTGGTGCACCGCCTACAGCGAGCCGGGCGCAGGCTCCGATCTGGCCTCCCTCCAGTGCCGCGCCCGGCTCCACGGCGGGAAGTACCTCATCGGCGGACAGAAGATATGGACCAGCGCTGGCCACATCGCCGACTGGTGCTGGCTGGCCGCCCGTACGGGCACGATGCATCGTGCCCCGACGAAGCATGGGGGGATCTCCCTTTTCCTGGTGGACATGAAGACGCCCGGCGTCGCCGTCCGCCCCCTGACCGATATGTCGGGCCTCCACGTCCTCAATGAGATATTCTTCGATGACGTTGCCGTCCCCGCGGAGAACCTGGTAGGCAAAGAGGGCGAGGGGTGGTATTATATGGTATCCGCGCTGGACTACGAGAGGGTGTGGCCCGGTATACGGTTCACCTCCCGCGCCAGGCGTATGCTGGACGAGGTCGTCAGGTATGTGAAGGGTACCCCCAGGGGGGCGTCACCGCTACTCAGGCAGAGATTAGCCAGCATCGCTGTGGAGGTAGAGGTGGGCCGGTTAATGTCGTACCGGTTGGCCTGGATGCAAAGCCAGGGCCAGAAACCCAGCCACGAGGCATCAGCCGTCAAGGTCTACGTATCCGAGCTAATCCAGCGCATGGCCAATGTCGGGGTACAGGCGCTGGGGCTGTACGCCGCGCTGAGCCCGTCGAAGCGCGATCCGGTACTCGAATGGCTGCAACGTAACTACCTGTCGTGCGTGTGTGAGACCATCCTGGCCGGGACATCGGAGATACAGCGCAACATCGTAGCAACAAGGGGCCTCGGGTTGCCCAGATGAGAAGTGAGGCGTGGGAGGCGTGAAGTGGGAGACACGAGGTTTCAACCGTAGGGGCGAACCCATGTGTTCGCCCGCCATTGTATGATACGGGCAGACACCCTTCGACTGGCTCAGGGGGGGCCACGGGTCTGCCCCTACTAGAGGCAAGAGGCAACGAGAATCCCCCAGCCAGCCGCCGACGGCGTGCGGGCTTGCCCCCTTTAGTAAAGGGGGTCTGGAGGATTCCGTGCCCCCCATCCGGGCAAGCGCCAGGGCGCCTGTTCCAACACATTCCCGGCCAGATAGATGATAACCAATCTGGGGCGCCGAGGAGATAGCCCCGCAACGCGTCATTCCGGCGTAGGCCCCGAAGTATCGGGGGCCTCGCCGAGATCACCTCTGGATTCTGGCCTTCGCCAGACAGGTGGTGGGACCCTTCACGTGACTTGCCCGGCGTACGAATGCGTACGGCATTTTGTCGCAACAAGTGCCGCCAGGGTCTGACCCTGCGGCGAACAAGACCTGATGCCCCGGGTTTCAACCTGGGGTGTGTAAGTGAAAAGACACAGCTATGGACTTTCGCTTCACTGAAAAGGAAAATGCGTTCCGGCGAGAGGTAGCTGAGTTCCTCGACCGGGAGCTTCCGCCGGCCGTCAGGGACGAGATGGAGGCGCGGGGCCTGCCCGGCCCGCTGTTCTACGAGTTCGTGCGCAAGGTGGCCGCAGCGAAGGGCTGGGTGGGCATGAGCTGGCCGAAAGAGTACGGCGGCCAGGGCCGCTCGGCGATGGAACGCTTTATCTTCATCGAGGAGTTGGCCCTGAGGGGGGTGGAATACCGCAACGTGGCCGAGTCCATCGTCGGCCCGACGGTCATAATGTACGGCAGCGAGGAATTGAAGCGCGAGTTTGTACCCAAGATAGCCCGGGGCGAGACCGCTTTCTGTCTTCTCTACTCGGAGCCTCACTCCGGCTCCGACCTGGCCTCCCTGGAGATACGGGCGAGGGCCGAGGATGGCCACTACGTGCTGAACGGGCAGAAACTCTTCTCCTCCGAGGCTGACCTGTCCAACTACGGCTGGATGGCGGCCCGCACCAACCCCGATGTCCCCAAGCACCGCGGCATCAGCGTTTTCATCGTGGACATGAAGACGCCGGGCATCACCATCCGGCCCCTCATCAGCATGGCCGGCGACCGGCGCTTCAACGAGGTCTACCTGGACAATGTGGTAGTGGACAGGAAGTTCCGGGTAGGCGAGGAGAACAAGGGCTGGTCGTATGTCGCCGTGGCCCTGGACTTCGAGCGGGCGACGGCGGGGTCGGCGGCCTTTGTTGGCAACTCCCAGTACGTCCTGGACGAATTGCTGGCGTTTCTCAGGAAAGACCACCGGGGCAGGAAGCTGCTGGGGAACCCACTGATGAAGCGCAAACTCGCTCAGGCGACCATTGAGATTCAGGTACTGCGGATACTGTCCTATCGCATCCTGTGGCAACTGGACAAGGGGGTAGTCCCCAACTATGAAGCGGCGGCCATCAAGCTCCTGGGGAGCGAGGTCTCTCAGAGGCTGGCCACATCGGTATCGGAGATACTGGGGCTGTACGGCCAACTGGGGCCGGGCTCTCCCGGCGCCCCCCTGGAGGGCAGGCTGGCCCGTTTCTACGTGCGGTCGGTGTCGGACAGCATACGGGGCGGGACTTCCGAGGTGCAGCGGAACATTATTGCCCTGCGCGGCCTCAGGCTGCCGGCAGGGTGAGGAATTGAGCCATGATAACTCCTCAGCATTTGGCGCGTATGCTAGAGTCCCGGCGGCGCCAGCTAATGAAGGAGATGGAAAGGGTCACGCGCCGTCTGGCGAAGATGGGGGCGCAGAAGACTATCCTCTTCGGTTCAGCGGCCCGGGGGGAGATCGGCCTTTTCAGCGATGTCGATATGCTGGTAATCATGCCCAGTAAGCTCCCGTTTGTGGAGCGTTTGCAGCTAATATACGGGCGCATACATCCGGCCGGGGTGGACCTTTTTGTTTACACGCCTGAAGAGTTCGAGGCTATCAAGGAAAGCAACCCGCTGGTGAGGCAAGCCCTGAAGGAAGGCAAGACAGTCTATGACAAGGATCCCTGAGGCCGAGGGCCGCCGCTGGTTGGCTCAGGCGGAAGAGGACATGGACAGCGCCCGGCTTCTCTTGACGGGCGGCAAGAACTATCTGGTCTGTTTCCTGGCCCAGCAAATTGCCGAGAAAGCCATAAAGGCTTATCTGTATTTCAAAGGTCAGGAGATGGTCATCGGGCACTCCATCGAAGTGCTCTGTCGACAATCCGCTGCCTTCGACAGGATTTTCGAGAGGCTGAGGGGCGACGTATCTACACTCGATATGTTTTACATCCCCACCCGTTATCCAAACGGACTACCGGATAGCATACCAGCCCGGGTGTTCAACAAGAAGTCGGCCACGGATGCTTTGGAGCTTGCATCAAGAGTGGTAGGCGCCGTGAAGAAGCTGATGGGACCGCCCGCCGAGTAGACATGTCAGAACCGTTCACCGCCACCGTCCAATTGCCTGGTAGCTGCGGAGAGCTGGTGCAGGGCAGCTACAAGGGTACCCCTTTCCATGTGACCTGTCCCATCAACATGTATTCCACGGTCACGGTGAAGTTACACCCGGGTCAGGGCAAAGCGACCTGTACGGAAAGGTTCGCCAAGGCAGCCTCGGCAGTCCGGCTGACGTTGCAACACCTCGGCCGCGGCGACCTGGACGCCGGGTTGTCTATCGAGTCATCCCTGCCGCCGGGCAAGGGGATGGCCAGCAGCACCGCCGACGTGGCCGGGGCCATCATAGCTACCGGCCTGGCCCTGGGACGGCAGCTTGAGCCGGTCGATGTGGCGGGCATCGCCCTGAGCGTGGAGCCCAGCGACGGCACCTTCTTCCCCGGCATCGTGGCCTTTGACCACCGCGGGGGCAAGATGCATTTCGACCTGGGGGCGCCGCCGCAAATTGAGATTGTGGTCCTGGACTTCGGTGGGGAGGTGGACACCATCGCCTTCAACCGTCAGGACCGTTCTGCAATATTGCGCAGACTCGAGCCACAGGTAGAGAAAGCTCTGGAGTTGGTAAAACAAGGGCTGACGGAGTCGAGGCCGGACCTGGTGGGGGAAGCGGCCACTGTAAGCGCCTTGGCCAACCAGTCGATACTGCACAAGCCCCAACTGGAACCGGTGATGTTGCTGGCCCGGCAGGCCGGCGCTCTGGGGGTGAACGTGGCCCACAGCGGTACGGTGATCGGCGTCTTGCTGGAGGCGGGCAAGCACGATGTCTCGAATGTAACAGCGTTCCTCCGGGCCAATCTCCCTGGGCTGGAAAAGGTGTACACGGCCAGGCTGGTAGGTGGTGGGGCGCGTCCATCTGTCCGGGCGCGGCCATTCGTAGGGGCACGGTCCCAACCTGTCGGGATGCCCTCGCTCACAGAAACGGCGGGGTAGGCCGCTGCATGGGATTCTGGGCCGCCCTGGGTTTCCTGACCATATTGCCAACCCCGCGCCGCGCCGGGGGCGGTAAATTCGCCCGCTCCCTCGTGTATTTCCCTGTGGTCGGCCTGCTCATCGGGCTGCTGCTGTGGGGCGTCGATCTCCTGCTGCGGATGGCCCTGCCGCTGCCGCTGGAGAGCGCCCTGCTGATAGCTGTCCTGGCCGTTCTTACCGGCGGGCTGCACCTGGACGGTTTCATGGATACCTGCGATGGCCTGGGGGGCCGAGACCCGGAGCACCGGCTGGCCATCATGAAAGACAGCCGGGTGGGGGCGTTCGGGGTGGTGGGGGCCCTGGTCCTGTTGCTGGTCAAGTACGGGGCGCTGGTGAGCCTGGCGCCTCCGTTGAGGGCCGTGGCTCTGGTGCTGATGCCGGTGATGGGGCGGTGGTCCATGGTCCTCGGCATCGTTGGTTATCCCTATGCCAGGGCGGAGGGACTGGGTACGGCGTTTGCCGGGACGGGAAGGTGGCGGCAGTTCGGGCTGGCGACGGCGCTGGCGGCGGCGATGGCCCACTTTGCTACCCATTGGGCCGGGTTGTCAACCTGGACCGGGCTGGCGACGCTGTCCGGCGTGGCCCTTGTCGCCTGGTGCGCCGCGACGTTCTTGAAGCGCAAGCTGACCGGACTGACCGGTGATAGCTACGGGGCCCTCGGAGAGCTGTCCGAGGTCGTCGGTCTGATACTGGTGCTGCTGTGGCAACGATGGACGGGGTAAATCCTGGGTCCGAAGCTCTAAAGTCCAAACAAATCGTCCCCCTTACTAAGGGGGATTTAGAGCGATCTCATTTTCGGAGCAATTCTGAGTTTTGAGCCTTGTTTGGGATTTCGTGCTTGGTGCTTGGAATTTGCTGACGAAGGAGGCCTGAGTTGGATATCCCCGCTATAGAGTTGGACCGTATCGTTGATGCGGCCCTGGCTGAAGACCTCGGTTGGGGCGACATCACTACGGATGCCTTTGTGCCGCCGCACGTCAAAGGCAAAGGCTCGTTTCTGGTCAAGGCCAGAGGCGTACTGGCGGGCATGGAGGTGGCGCAGCGGGTCTTCCACCGCGTCGACCGTTCCCTGGTATTGAAAATCACAGTCCCCGATGGCAGCCGGGTCGACCGCGGCATGGTGGTGGGCGCCATCGAAGGTCCCCTGAATAGCATCCTCAAGGGGGAACGCACCGCCCTGAACTTCCTCCAGCGGATGAGCGGCATCGCCACAGGAACAGCCCAGCTCATCGACGCCGTCTCCGGCCTGCCCACCAAGATAATGGACACGAGGAAGACTGTTCCTGGACTTCGCTTCCTGGACAAGTATGCCGTCCGTATAGGCGGGGGTAAGAACCACCGCTTCCACCTGGGCGACGGCATCCTGGTCAAGGACAACCACTGGGAGGCTCTCAAGGTGTCGGGGGAGACGCTGGCCCAGGCCATTCAGCGAGTCAAAGCCCGGGCCTCCATCTTCCTGCGGGTCGAAGTGGAAGTGAAGAACATGGAAGAGGCCCTGGAGTCTGTTGCCGCCGGGGCCGACATCCTGCTCCTGGACAACATGACGCCCGAGGAGATGCGCCGGGTAGTGCAGGAGGTGAAGGGCAAGGTGCTGACCGAGGCGTCAGGCAGTGTGAACTTGCAGAACGTGCGGGCGGTAGCGGAGAGCGGGGTGGACTTCATCTCGTCAGGGGCGCTGACGCACTCGGTGAAGACCCTGGACATCAGTCTGGAGGTGGGGATGGCCTAGTTCGCCGGCAGGCCGTGCCCAAACAATCCCTCCCCGATCCCCACCTCGTACATGAGGAACAGCCCGAAGAGGATGCTGAACGCACCGGCGACAAACTGCACTGCCTTGTTCAGCCGGGGCAAACGGGCCGACACGCTGAAGGGCAGGCTGATGAAGAAGGTTATCGCCCCCATGGAGGCGATCGATCCCAGGCCGAACACCAGTATGTAAGAGACCCCTGTCCACGAGGACTTCAGCCCGGCCAGCACGAGCAGCATCAGGGCGGCGCTGCCCGCCAGTCCGTGGATGGTGCCCACTACGTAGGATTTCAGCCGGAAGAAGGGCTTGCCCGGCCCGACGAACCTGGAATGCCCGTGCTCTCCCGGGGAAATGCCTGCTATCAGGAAATACGCCCAGTTGCGCACTCGGGAAGCCTTATGGTGGGCATGCTGTTCTGAATCGGCGTGAGAATGCAAGTGCAGGTGGGAGCTTTCCTGGTATTCGTGGCTATGCAGGTGGACCCTTCGCTTCCGGAAACTCCAAAATATCTGTGTGCCCAGAAAGACGAGCATGATCCCCACCCCGAACTCGAAGAACAAGGCCACCCGGTCGGGCAGCGAAAGCTTGACCATGAGGACCAGAACGCCAGCCAGGAGCAACGTAGTGGTGTGGCCCAGACCCCAGGAAACCCCTATCCAGATGGCCTTGAGAGGATTGCGGTACTCGCTGACGATGGTGGAGACGGCCACAAGGTGATCCGGGTCGAAGGCATGGCGCACCCCGAGCAACAACCCCAGGCTCAGGACGACCCAAATTGTA
This sequence comes from Chloroflexota bacterium, assembly GCA_016210545.1. Classification (GTDB taxonomy): domain Bacteria; phylum Chloroflexota; class Dehalococcoidia; order JACVQG01; family JACVQG01; genus JACVQG01. The sequence continues at coordinate 5,775 of JACQTY010000185.1, read as the reverse complement.
GAGTCCACTGGCTTGACCTCCTCTGGCGGCTCCGCAGCGCGGCTACAGTGGAATCAGCGAAGCTGCAACTACTTGCAGTATGCCAGATGGCCCGAATTATAGCACGGGGCGGGCGACTCTGCAACTACTTGCAAAAAGCCAAAATCCGCCACCCCTTTTTATCTCCTCAAAGCGAAAGTTTTTTCACGCGCCTGGCGCTACATTCGCTTAATAGAGGCGCTTATGACTTCTCCCTTTGGTAAAGGGAGACTGAGAGGGATTTTGACGGCGGATTAAGAAAAGCCTCCCGAGAGAGGGATAGGCCAGGACGCTGTTCAGGCGGCCTGGTCTTTCCTGGAACAACGGGAGCACCAACCGAAGATAGCCAGGTGACGCAAATCGGCCCGAAAACCGTGCTTTCTCCCTAAGGCTCGCTTCAGCGGCTCCAGAACGGCCTCATCCATCTCGCTTACCTGGCCGCATCCCTGACAGATGAGGTGGTGGTGGTGTCCCTTTTCGGCCAGGTGGTACGATAGCCTACCGCCTCCGAGGTCGGTCTCGTTGACCAGACCCAGCTTCTTGAGCGCCTCCAGGGTACGGTAAACGGTGGAGACATTCAGCCTGGGTAGCCGGGACCTGACCGAATCGTATATCTCCTCGGCAGTGAAATGCCCCTCGCTGCTCGACAGAGCCTCCACGATAAGCCGCCGCTGTCGAGTAAGATGGCGCCCCGTCTCACGGAGGGCCAGCGCGGCGGTCTTCTCTATGTCCTTCATCGTCTCATTATAGGCCCGGGGGAGGTAAAGTTGCAACGAGTTGCAGCGTGCAGCGCCAGGAGCATTTTCTTCAGGCTGAAGAAGGGGTGAGCGCGGGATGCGTCACATCCGCGACACGAAACAGGTGCGACCGGCACCGGCAATCGCTGGAGCCGAAGCCAGAGACCGCTTCAAACTTCTCGGCCAGGCGGCTGGCGACAACGCATTCCACCTTTTCCCTGCAGGGCATGACCCAGACCTGCCTGACCCACCCGGCGCCCAGAAGATAGTCAATGTGCCAGTGACGGCGCTTCCCCGCCGACAGGTGTCTCGCCACCCGCTGTTCCACCCCATTCAGGGCCGAGCCCACATACAGGTACAGACCAGGGGCCAAAGCGCTCCTGGCGGTCCCCCTTACCCTGACAGCCGTTTCTGCTGGCAAAGAGACTACCAGGACATAGACTCCCGGCGTGCCCCTCACGCGGGAAGGCGCAGGAGTTTCTGGGCATTCTTGTAAAAGATATTCTCTTTGTCCGCCTCGGAGATGCCCATCTGCTCGATGGAGCGAATGGTCTCCCGCAGGCTCCAGTCTCCGCCCTCGATATCGTAGGGTACGTCGGCGCCAAATAGCAGCCGCTCCACACCGAAAAAGTCATGGGCGCACATGAGTCCGCTGGAGCTGCCATGAATCGCAGTGTCGTTGTAGAACTTGCGGAAATACTCGACTATGGGTTGGGACATCTGGAATTCAAATTGCTTGCCAAATGAACCGGCGAGCTTGTAAACAAACTCTATGCGGCCGCGGAAGAAGGGCACCATCGCCCCGGTGTGGTGGGTGATGAACTTGATATTCGGGTGCTTATCAAAGATGCCGCTGAAGACCAGGCGTGTCATGGCAAGGGTAGTCTCGTAAGGCCAGCCCCAGAGGCACCAGATCCAATATTTGGAGGTGTGCTCGTTGGCGTAGTCCGGCGTCTGCTCCCGCCTGGGGTGCATCCAGATGGGCAGGTCGTACTCGGCCATCTTCTCCCACAGCGGCATGAACTGCGGCATGTCCATGGGCTGGCCGTTTATCGGGGTGTGGATGATTATCCCCCTGAGCTTCAAGTCCTTGACCGCCCTGTCTGCTTCCTTCATGGCCTCGTCTATGTTGTTCATGGGCAGGATAGCCACGCCGCCCACAAAGCGGTCTGGATAGCCGGCCACGACGGCGGCCGTTTCGTCGTTGGCGATACGGCACAGCTCTGGGGACTCCTTCGGCCCGGCAACCGCCTCGGGGACCGGGCCTATAGGCGTTATCACCTGCCGGTAATCGCCGTACTTGTCCATCATCCGGAAGCGTTTCTCCAGGTCGCTCAGGGTCGGTATCTCCAGCATCTGAAAGCTACGTCCCGTCTTTTTGTACAGGGCCTCCTTATAGCGCGCCGGCATGAGGTGCGAGAAAATGTCGATCTTCTTCACGGTACCTCCCACATAATTCAGCCCGTTGCTCGGTGCATTCCATTGTCAGGGTAGGAAGCGGTTATCCGAATCGAAACGCCTGGTGACTGGTTGGTAACCGCGATGTTGCACGGAACGGAGCTTGATGGAATCTTATACAGCGAGCACGGCTTTGTCAAGAAAGCGAATTGCGAATTGCCCTTTCCAATCCTCGGTAAAGATGATAAACTAACCTACTAGCGTACGTTTGAAGGGCGCATTCTCAAATCCATGTCAGCTTTCAAGGAGGATATAGGTGAGACTCAAAGCACTAACAGTGTCGGCATTCGTTCTTGTGGTCCTCTCGCTGGTGGTTGCCTCTTGCGCCCCCGCTGCACCGCCGCCCACCGCCGCGCCGCCAACCCCCGTGGCAGGCCGGCCAACCCCGACGCCTGCAGTCGCAAGCCCCCAGGAGCAGGCGCTAGCCCAATTGTTGGCGGCTGCCAAGAAGGAGGGCAAGGTCACGGTATATGCTTTTAGCTTTACTGGCGACATCGGTATCGCCCTTCAGAAGGGCTTTCAGGACAAATACGGCATCCCGGTTGAGCTTATCACCGGCCGTGGGGCGGAGATGGGGGAGAGGATAAAGACCGAGCGGCGCATCGGAACTGTCGTGGCCGACATTATGGAGAGTTCTCCCGCTAATACGACCAACTTGAAAGTGGGTGGGGCCACGGTAAGCTCTTCCGATATACCTGTACTTAAAGAAAAGGACGTGTGGCAGGTGGACCCGCTCGTCAATGACCCGGAAGGTCATCTCCTGGGGCATCGGGCGATGAATTTTGGCCCGTATATAAATACCAATCTGGTAAAACCCGGCGAGGAGCCCAAGTCCTACAAAGACTTCCTGAACCCGAAATGGGAAGGTAAGATGCTTACCTCCGACCCCAATGTGAGCAGCGGCTCCTATGACCTTTTTGTTACCTTAATGGAGTACAACAGGATAGACCTGGATACGGTTAGGGCCATAGGCAAGGCGGCTAGACTTGCGCCCGGCACTCGGCAAATAGCCGAAGCCCTGGCCCGGGGCGAGTTTCCGTTAGGGGTGGAATTCTCCGATGTTGACGCTGCCCCGTTCCTCAAAGAGGGAGCGCCCATTCGTGCTTTGCCCATGCAGGAGGGGGTTGTGTCCCTCACCTCGGCTATGGTCCGGGTCAAGGACGGCCCTCACCCCAATGCTGCAAAGCTGTTCATGAACTGGATGTTGAGCAAAGAGGGACAGACTGTGTATACGAAGGCTGCTGGGTTAGCCTCGGTCAGGAAAGACGTCGCCGACGCTCGCCATGCCGGTTCTCACGTCAATGCGCCTCTGTTTCCTATAGACGTTAAGATAGCCGAAAAGGAAGCCCAGCTTTTCCGTGACAAGTACCTGGTCAATTTGTGGAAGAAGTGAGGCGGGGGGCGGCGGTACGGAACGCGAGGTCGGGAGTTAGATGCCGGCAATAGTGGTTGGCATAACCGGCGCCTCGGGCGCCATATATGGTATCCGCCTGCTGGAGGCGCTGTCACGCCGCAAGGACGTGCAGACCCACCTCGTCATCTCCGACCTGGGCGAGCGCATAATCCGCCATGAGACCAGCTACGAAGTGGACAAAGTGAAGAAGCTGGCCACCACCTGCTACGATTTCCATGACGTCGGCGCCGCGGTGGCCAGCGGCTCTTTTCACCGCGACGCCATGATAGTTGCCCCGTGCAGCATCAAGACCATGTCGGCGCTGGCCCAGTCCTACGCCGATAACCTGCTGGTGCGCGCCGGCGACGTGACCCTCAAGGAACGCAAGCCCCTTGTCCTGCTGGTCAGGGAGACCCCACTGCACCTGGGTCACCTGCGAAATATGACGCAGTTGACCGAAATGGGGGCTATCATCTTTCCTCCGGTTATCGCCTTCTACAGCCATCCCAAGACCATCGAGGACGCGGTCAATCACACCGTAGGCAGGCTCCTGGACCTAGTGGGGTTGAAGCATGACCTCTACAAGCCCTGGGAAGGCGACATTCCCACTCAATAGGCCCGGCTGGCATTGGGAGGTGGGAAGTGGGAGGTGCGCAGTGCAACTCCTGGCCTTCCCGATGGGGAACGAACTCGTCGTTTGCCTCTACAATGACGCCGCCCACCTCGGCGCAGCCGCGGTTGGCGAGCACGACCCCGCCTCCGGCAGGGCCTCGGTCTCCGTCATCACCCGTACCGGCCACAAGGACGACGCCGTAGCCGTCGAGGCCGCCCACACCATTGCCAAAGCCGCCAAACGCGCCGTCTGCGTCATGGCCGGCATCCACCTGGACGACATAACCCCTCAGGAGATCGTGCAGATAGGGGAGAATTGCCGTGGGGTGGTGGGGGAACTGGTGAGTAGGCTACAATAGAAGAAAGCCCGTGATAAGTTGAAGTATGAAGAGACAATTTACCGTTGTGGTGGAGCGAGACCCAGAAAGTCCCGACTTGTCGGGATTGGGCGAGGTAGTGGAATTGCCCGGTTGCTATACCCCCCGACAGGTCGGGGCCAGCGCTGGAAAGGAACATCCAGGAGGCAATCCGCGTATACCTGAAGACCGCGGGGTACGACTGTTAATGCCTCTATGCTCATCATAGGACAATCACCAATTAAGGCCTATTTCACGCATCTGGGCGCCAGTAAGTCTCATGTAGCCACCATCCTGTGAGTTCCAGGCACGATGGAGAATACGATGCCCTCTCGGCTTATTAAGCGCACCCACTCTGTAGTGTCAGGCTCTCTGGGTCGACCTCTATCGTGTGGCTTCACTTTCCTGACTTTCGGAATCAAATGTGCCCCTCGATAATTAAATTGAACGATAACCAGGCCCTTTACCTCAGCAGGCAAGTCGGGGTTCATTTCTTGTGCAATGTTGAGCGCTTCATCGAGTGAATGATAGCCTTTAAGTGTCTTCTGGCCCTGGGGGGCCACCTTTCCGAGAACTGGAAAAGTGACGATAGTGCCATCGCTTTCGATTCGCTTAGCTAATCTAATCTGATAGTGGTCTATATCGCTTCTCCCCTTATCAATGACTCTTGGTGTACGGTCATTAATTACCTTTATTAGGCTACGCCAGGCAGGTGTTCCGTATGTCCTCGACCTCCCCATTTTTCACCTCCTGCGTTTCCACTGCAACTGGGGCCGACTTCCGCCTTCTTGGCAAGTGCCCATTTGCCAGCCCACTCAGGTCTTCTGGTTCCCTACCGTATCTCAGTTGGTTGTAGGGTGGGTGTAGCACCGAGTTCATCGGTGCGCAACCCACCACCCCCGTTGAAACAAACGGTGGGTTACGCTTCGCTTCACCCACCCTACATTCTGCATCCAGGGTCATACGGGGCCGACCCCAAACAGACGCAGCGATGCCGCCTATGACTACGTATCGGACTCGGGAGGCGCGCAGGGCCTCTGCCACCGCCCGGATCATCCCCCTCCACTTAGAAACTATCTCAAAAAGGGAGGCACCACGCCTAGGCACAACCAAAAGGGCATCCCGACTTGTCGGGACTAACCTGCCGATTACTTGGGGTCGGGTTGGGAAACCCGACCTACGGGATTTTGAGATAGATTCT
>JACQTY010000179.1 GCA_016210545.1 Chloroflexota bacterium | reverse complement strand
CCCTAAGAACGTCCCCTGGACTAAGAAATTATCTCAAAATGAGCTTGGCAGCCAAAACAGAACCGTCGGGGCCCGACCTCACCCTCGGCCCGCTAGCGGGCCACCCCCTCTCCGAATCGGAGAGGGGGCCAGGGGGAGAGGTCGAAGCAAGCGCAACGACCTTAGTAGCACTCCGCTCACATTTTGAGATAATCTCTAAGAGGGACATGTGCTGATCGAGGATGAGCTGAAGGGGAACGCCCCTAATAGAGATACGTGGCTCAGTATCGGTGTCTTTGATGGCGTACACCTCGGCCACCGTCACTTGATCGAGCGCCTGCTCGAGAACGCGGCGGCGTCCGGAGCTTTGAGCGGGATCATTACCTTCAAACAACACCCGCGACAGGTAATATCACCGGAGACGTCCATCACCTATCTCACCACCCTGGACGAGAGGATAGGTCTGCTCAGGGGCCAGGGCGTGGATTTCGTTGTGCCCTTGACCTTCACCCCCGAGGTAGCTCAGCTTGCGGCGCGCGACTTTGTGGCTCTGCTACAGAAGCACCTGCACGTGAAAGGTTTGGTCGTGGGGCCGAACTTCGCTCTCGGGAAGGGCCGCAGCGGGGATGTCGCGGAGCTTCAACGCCTGGGCGACGAGTTGGGTTTCCGACTGGTGGTTGTTCCCTACCACGTGCAGGGGCGGGATACCGTAAGCAGCACTGCTATCCGTAACGCCCTGGCCTCTGGCGACATGGCGTCCGTAAACAGGATGCTGGGGCGGACGTTCAGCTTGAGCGGGCCAGTCGTTTCCGGCGACGAGCGAGGCCGGCTTCTCGGCTTCCCCACAGCCAATGTGAAGGTGAAGCCTGACACCGCGTTACCCGGTGACGGCGTGTACGTTAGCCGGGCCATCGTCGGAGACCGGGGTTACGCGTCCGTGACCAACGTAGGCCGACGGCCCACGTTTGGCGGCGGTGAGCGGACCATCGAGGTATTCCTGCTGGAATTCTCGGGCGACCTGTATCAACAGCAACTAAGGATCGAGTTGCTGGACAGGTTGAGGGCAGAGAAGCGGTTCGACAGCCCCGACGAGCTTCGCGCTCAGATTGCCCAGGATGTGGAACGGGCGAGGTCCTTGCTGGCGGAGGCCGCCATGCCCCCGGCAGGGCGACACAATCAATGAGAATGGCGATTGTCGTGAGAACGAGGCGATCTGTAGGGGCAGACCCACGTGTCTGCCCTTGGTGGGGATACGGAGGGCGAACACACGGTTCGCCCCTACAAGACGGGTGAGAATCGCATCGCAGTCTTGGCCGGGGTTGGGCAAGGGGTTTAGGAAAGGCACATGACAGTCAAAGCGCCCGGTGAAAGCGATACCAGTCGACTCCTCAAGCGTGGCGTCGTCGAAATAATCACGGAGCTCGAGCTGCGGCGGATGCTGACGGAAGCCGCCAGGGTTGATAAGCCCCTGCGTCTCAAGCAGGGTTTTGACCCCAGTCGCCCCGACATTCACCTGGGACATGTGGTGGGACTCCGCAAACTGCGGCAGTTCCAGGAGCTGGGGCACAAGGTTGTGCTCATAGTTGGCGACTGGACTGCACAAATAGGGGACCCCAGCGGCGAATCGGCAACGCGGCCCATGCTTTCCGCCGAAGAGGTGCGCGTAAACGCACGGAGCTATATGGAGCAGTTCTTCAAGGTGGTAGATAGGGCCAGGACAGAGGTCCGCTGGCAGAGCGAATGGTACGGCAAATTCGACCTGAGCCAGGTGATCCGGCTTACCAGCAAGTTCACTGTGGCCCAGTTCCTTGCCCGCGAGGACTTCGCCAAGCGTTTCCAGGCGGGGCGGGCTATTGCCATAACTGAACTCCTGTACCCGTTGCTTCAGGCCTACGACTCTGTGGTTGTCCAGGCCGACGTTGAGTTCGGCGGGATAGACCAGAAATTCAATTGTCTGGTGGGCCGGGAGCTCCAGGCAATGGAGGGGCAGCGCTCTCAGCAGGTATTCCTCATGCCGCTGCTTGTAGGTCGGGATGGCAAACTGAAGATGAGCAAGAGCCTGGGCAACTACATAGCCGTCACCGAGCCGCCCGAGGATATGTACGGAAAGGTGATGTCTATTCCCGATAACCTTATCGTGCCGTATTTCGAACTGCTGACGGATGTTTCCGACGATGAACTGGCGCGATTTCGCAGTGATCTGGAGGGCGACACAGTCAACCCGATGGACCTGAAGAAGCGTCTGGCGCGGGAGATCGTGACCCAGTTCCATAGTTCGGAGGCAGCCCGGGCCGGGGAGCAGCACTTCGAGTCTGTTGTCCAGCGGCGGCAGGTACCGGAGAACATCCCCGAATTCGTGCTCTCGCTGCCGGTTGACGCCGGCGCCGGGATGCTAACCCTGGACATTCCGCAGGCATTGCTCGCCACCAGATTGGTGAAGAGTCGCGGCGAAGCCAAACGCCTCATCGCCCAGAAGGCGCTAAAGATAGAAGGCAAGGCGGTAGAAGAAGAGGCCATATCTGTCCCCGTGAACAGCGCTCTGACCATAACCCTCGGCAAACGCAGGTTTGCTGTGCTCAAGCTGGTGTCCGGCCCCGGCAAAGAAAGTATGAAAGTGTAGCGGAGGTCGTTCGATGCAATTGCGTATCCCCGGACCTACTCCCCTTCCACCGCAGGTGCTCGCGGCCATGGGCCGCCAGATGATCAACCATCGGGGGAAGGAATTCAGCGGACTCATTCAACAGGTGATAGGCAGACTTCAGACCTTTTTTCAGACCAGGAACGATGTCCTGTTGCTCACCGCTTCCGGCACCGGCGGCATGGAGGCCGCGGTAGTCAACATGCTGTCCCCTGGCGATCCCGTCCTTTGCATTTCCAACGGCTTCTTCGGCGACCGCTTCAGCGATATTTCCCGGGCCTTCGGCGCCGAGGTGACCATGCTGACGTTTGAGTGGGGTAAGCCAATCGACGTGGATGCCGTGCGCCGCGCTTTGGCGCAGGGCCCACGGCTCAAAGCCATACAGGTCGTGCAAAACGAGACCTCCACCGGGGTCGCCAACGACATTACGGCCATCTCCGCTGTCGCTCACGAATTCGACAAACTTATTCTTGTGGACTCGATCAGCGGCCTTGGGGCGGTGGACCTGCCTGTGGACAGGCTCGGTCTGGACGTGGTGGTTTCCGCCTCGCAGAAAGCCTGGATGTCGCCCCCGGGGCTGGCGATGATAAGTGTCAGCCAGCGGGCCTGGGAGGCGCAGGCAAAGGCCAGGATGCCCCGGTGCTACTTCGACCTGGCCGAGGCGAAGAAGTTCTATGCCAGGGGGCAGACGCCGTGGACGCCGGCGGTAGGAGCGGCCTACGGGCTGGCGGCCGCGCTGGAGCTAATGGCTGCGGAGGGGCTATCTCCGATAGTGGCGCGGCACGAGCGAATAGCCCGGAAGGCGAGAGAAGGGGTGAAGGCCCTCGGCCTGTCCCCATTCGCCGACGAGAGGTACGCTTCCACCACGGTCACTTCAGTGAGAGTGCCGGAAGGCGTGGATGCGAAGAAGCTCCTCCAGGTCATGTACACGGACCACAACATCGAGCTGGCGGGCGGGCAGCAGAAGCTGGAAGGCAAGATATTCCGCATCGGCCACCTGGGTTGGGTGAATGAAACGGAGATAGACGGGGTGCTGAAAGCCCTGGCCCAGGCCTTGCCGCGTGTAGGTTATGTCAAGACGCCGGTCAGCCGCTAGTAGTTAGAAGAGATATGAGTGTTGCGCAGAAGATAGAAAGGCGTCCCAGGGTACTCATTGCCGACCCCATCGCCGCGGAGGGCGTCAAGCTTCTCACTAGCCAGGTCCAGGCGGACGTCCACCTCAAGCTGACCCCCGGGGAGTTGTTGGCCGTTATCGGCGAGTACGAGGGGCTGGTTGTCCGCAGCGAGACCAGGGTTACCGCCGAGGTGATCGCGGCGGGCAAGAGGCTCCAGGTTATCGGCCGCGCCGGTGTGGGCGTGGACAACGTCGACGTGCAGGCGGCGACCAGCCGTGGCATTGTGGTGGTCAATGCCCCTACGGGGAACACCATCTCGGCCGCGGAACATACCATTGCCATGATGCTGGCCCTGTGCCGGCATATCCCGCAGGCCCACAGTCTCCTGAAAGGCGGCGTGTGGGAGCGGAGCAAGTTCACCGGCGTTGAAGTCAAAAACAAAGTCCTGGGCGTGATCGGCCTGGGCAATGTGGGCGCGGCAGTGGCCAGGCGGGCCCTGGGCCTGGAGATGAAGGTTATCGGGTATGACCCGTTCGTCTCCAGCGACTACGCCCAGCGCCTCCAGGTGCGAACGGTCACTCTGGACGAGTTGTTCCGGGAGTCGGACTTTATCACCGTCCACGTGCCGTTACTGGCCCAGACGCGCAGCATCATAGGCGAGCGGGAGCTGGCCAAGGTCAAGCCCAGCGTGCGGATTATCAACGTCGCCCGTGGCGGCCTGGTCAACGAGCAGGCGCTGTACCAGGCCCTGGAGGAGGGGCGTGTCGCCGGGGCCGCAATCGACGTGTTTGAAGAGGAGCCGGCCAGCAACAACATCCTGTTGAAGAGCGACAAGGTGGTCGTTACTCCCCATCTGGGGGCATCCACCGTGGAAGCACAGACCGGTGTGGCGGTTGACACGGCGGAGCAGGTTGTCGCCGTACTGGAGGGAAGGCCGGCCCGCTACGCAGTCAACGCCCCGCTGATTCCCACGGACCTCTATCCCGTACTGGGGCCGTATGTCAGCGTGGCCACGGCCGTGGGCCGCCTGGCATCTCAGTTGGCCGTTGGGCAGATGGAGTCCATCCATATCCAGTATGACGGCGAGATCGGCAACTATCACACGGCGGCGCTGAAGGCTGCCGTGCTTGGTGGCCTGCTGGAGATGGTGAGCGAGGAGAGGGTAAACCTGGTGAACGCCAACATGGTGGCCCAGCGGCGGGGGCTGAACATCGTAGAGCATAAGGGCGGGACTTCGGAGGCGTATACCAGCCTGCTGACAGTCCGTGTGACCACCAGTTCGGGTACGACCATCGTGGCGGGCACTGTCATGAGGGGGGGCACGCACATAGTGCGGGTGAACGACTACTGGATCGACGTTGCGCCCACCGGGGGCTACTTCCTGTTTGCCGACCACAAGGACCGGCCTGGCCTTATCGGGGCCGTGGGCAACATCACGGGCAAGGCCGACATAAATATCCACTCCATGCAGTTGGGTCGCCTGGGACCGAGGGGCAACGCCTTGCTGGTGCTGGGCCTGGATGAGCCGCTGACCGATGCCCTGCGCCAGCAAGTCCTGGCGCTGCCGGACGTTCACACCGCCAAGCTGGTCAAGCTGTAGGGTTCTTTGGTGAGTCACTCATTTTTGCGGATACAAGGTACCCTGACGGACCGGGGTTACTGCGCTCCTGGACTCTTGTCTCTGGGTTCTTGCGTCTTGAGATTCACACCCCTCCCCACACCACCTTCCCCCCGAGCATTGTCATCTCCACCTTGATGGACTTTATCTCTTCAAGTGCGACTGCCGTTGGGTCACGGTCCAGAAGGACCAGGTCGGCCAGTTTGCCCGGCGTTATTGTTCCCTTCTCGGTTTCCTCGCAACTCGCGTATGCCGCGGCCGCGGTGTACATCTCCAGGGCTTCCTCGACAGATATAGCCTCTTCGGGCAGTATGGCCTGGCCGGTATCGGCCAGTCTCGTAGCCGCCGCGTAGATGCCTATGAGTGGACTATTGAGCACGACTGGCGAATCGGAGCTGCCCGCCGGCCGCAGGCCAGCTTCCCTGAATGACCTGATGCGGTACAGCCAGGGCAAGTCCCCTTTTGGCGCCTCCGCCATGTAGCGTTCCCCGCTGTAGTAAAGAAACGGCGGCTGGGTAACGACAATAACCTCGAGGCGGGCAAGCCTGTCGAGGATGTGCGGAGGACAGACCGAGCAATGCTCGACGCGGTGACGGTGCTGACGGGGCTGGCGACTGAGCGCATACTCCAGGGCAATAGCCGCGGCCTCTACGGTGTCTATGGCGTGGAGGGCGACCTGATAGCCTGCGTTGTGCGCCCGCAACACCAGTTCGTTAAGCGTTTGTTGAGGGGGGTACAGTGCGCCCGTCGTCTCCTCAGGGACGAACTTCACAGCCCCGAGTCTGATTTCGTTGTCGCCGGCGCCAGGCGTTATCCCCCGGTCAAGGAACTCGTCCAGCGCCTGATAGCCGGGCATGACGCTAAGTCGCGGTATGAGCTGGCCTGTCGCCTTCAAGTCCAGGAAGAGCTCCCACTGGGCCAGGCCGTTGCGCGCCGAGGCGTCTTGCAGTGATGTGATGCCCTGGGATAGGTAGGCACGGTTGGCCAGCAACAGCCCCCTCTTCAGTTCCTCTGGTTCCATAGGCGGGACCCTATCGGCTACGAAGGCGTTCATCTCGAACAGGACGCCGTTGGGTTCTCCCGTCTCCGGGTCCCTGTCTATGAGAGCGCCGGGAGGCTCCGGGGTCTCGGCGGTGATGCCGACACGGGAGAGGGCCAGGCTGTTCAGCATCTGGACGTGGCCCGACCGGTGCAGCACGCGAACCGGATTGAGGGGGGCAGCCTCGTCCAGGTCATCGCGGGTTGGCAGCCGCCGTTCGGCCACATAGAACTCATTGTAGCCTGTGGCCGTGATCCAGGCGCCGGGCGGCGCCTGCTGGACGCGCTGACTGATGGCCGCTTTCATTTGAGCGATCGACGTGACGTTGGGGGGTGAGAAGTCCAGACTGAGCAGGCTCTGCACGAAGGCCAGGACGTGACAGTGGGCGTCGTTGAAGCCGGGTACGATGGTCTTGCCCCCGCAGTCCATCAGCTTCGTACCCCGGCTCACCCAGGGAGCGGTATTTTCGGAGACCCCTACGACCCTGTCGTCCTTGATGGTTACGACGCTGGCCCGTGGCTTCAAGGGGTCGAGGGTAAGCACGCGGGCATTGGAGAGGATAAGGTCAGCGGAGAACTGGCTGGACATTGGTCTGATGGGACCCTCCCGCCTTCGGCGACCCCCTTTAGTAAACTGGCCACTACCCACATTATTGGGCTGGACACAAGAGGATCTCGGAAATTTGGGACATAACCAGGATTCGGAATCTTCCACATACCAGTAGGGTCAACGAGGCACTGTAGACGCTCTGGGCGGAAAACGTAGGGTGGGTGAAGCGAATCCCGACAAGTCGGGAGATTCCGCAGCAACGGAAGGTGGGGGGTTTCGTCCCGATTCCATCGGGGCTGCACCCACCCCACAAGGCTGGTATCCGCGTTCCGCATATCAAAAAATCTCTGGGTCCAGCAACCCAAGATATGGGTAAGGATTGGTTTAGTAAAGGGGGCAGGGAGATTCCCTGTTTACCTCAAGAATGGAATCGCCTGTCAGCGTTTGCACGCTACCTCGATCAGAGCAGTCCCTGGGTAAGCAGATATTCCATGACCTGGACGGACCCCTTGGCGGCGCCCTTTTTCAGATTGTTGGACAGGACGAGGTACTTTATCCACCTATCCCCGAGAGCGCCCTTCTCTATGCGGCCCACGACGGTGGTCATGCCGCCGTCCATCTCCGCGTCGTATCTCGGCTGGGGGCTCCTGTCCAGGACCGTGACCGCCTTCTTGGGGCTGGAGGGCAGTCCGCCAAACTTCTCCTTGCAACGCCCGTTGAAGTCCTCGTACGCCGACTTCACGTCTTCCACCGAGCACGACTTCGAAGTCTCGACAAACACGGCCTCCAGATGGCCGGCATAGGTGGGGACGCGGACGCAGAAACACTCTACGGGGAACTCGGCCGGGATTATGGCGCCCTTCTTGTAGCGCCCCAGAATTTTGAGGACCTCTTTTTTCACCTTGGGCTCTTCATCGGCAATGAAGCCAATGACATTCCCATCGAAGAGCAGCGGCGGTTCCGCCGTCTCCTGGGGCGGCAATGGCTGGGGGACGCCCGGCTGCCTCTGGCGGGCCCATAGCTCGATGGCCGCGTGGCCGGCGCCGGAGACCGCCTGGTAGGAACACATGACTACCCGCGACACGCCGAAATTGTCCATGATGGGCTTCAGGGACATGGACAGGCCAACGGTGGTGCAGTTAGGCTCCGGGGCAAGGAACCCCTTCCATCCCCTCGCCTGCTGCTGGGACCTCAGCAGTTCGATATGCTCCGGGTTGATCTCAGTTATCAGGACTGGAACATCGTTCTCGTAGCGGAAGGCCGAGGTGGTGCTCACCACCGGCGCCAGTCTGGCGAATTCCGGCTCCATCCTCTTTGCCTCCGCCGAGGGCAGAGCCGAGAATACGGCGGCCAGGTTGTCAGCGCCGGGCGCTATCTCTTTGACCACTCTCCCGGCGACTTCTGGGGGAATGCGGGAAATATCCAGTTTGCAGGCATCTCTGAAGGTCTTGCCTGCGCTTCTCTCCGATGCATAGAGGTTGCCCACCTGAAACCAGGGATGTCCGGTCAGGGCCTCGATGCCCTCCAGACCGACCGCGCCTGTTGCTCCTAGAATGCCAACCTTTTTCATACTCATAGGAAATATTATATCAGCTTTCCGGGCGACTCCGTACCGAGCAACTGGGGACATGACACGAGGAGCCGCATGACAAGAGCAGGGGCGACCATCAGTCGCCCCTGCTCTGTCTTCCGGGAAAAGGGCTATGCCGGGCCTGTCGCGCGGCTAGCGCACTGTGCCGACGGGTTCACCAGCCGTCGTTTTCCTCTATGACCTGCCTGGCTATTTCCTCTCCCTCTTTGGTACTCCCCATGAAGCCCCAGATGGGGACGGGCGACCGGTAGAGCTTCACCAAGTCCCGGAGGGCCTTCCTTATCGACTCCTTGTCCCCGGCCGATACCGTCACAATGGTCTGGCTCACCTGCTCGAAGGGCACTTCCCAGGTCTCTTCGAAGACTGTTTGGCCGGCGTACACGCGGCCCTTGCCTGTCCGTTCTTCGGACGTTATCTTCACGCCGTGCTTGCGGGCCACCTGGTCCAGGGTGGACAGTTCAATATCCTTGAGACTGTCGTCCGGGTTGTACCGCAATTTCGTTACGATCTCCGTCATCTCACGCCTCCTGCGCCACGGGCTTCACAACGATGCCCTTTTCCTCTTTGGGGAAGTAGGCCGAATACTTGCCCCTACGCTCCTTGCGCAGCTCTTTGGTGGCCTGGAAGTACTCCCTGCCCGGTTCCACGTGGTACATGTGATGGCGGTACCATTGCTCCTCGGAAAACCTGCCCTTGTTGATGTCCGCTTCGGTGAATACCACATCTATCTTGCCATCCACGATCCTCAGCTTGCCGTGGATGCAGCAGGTGGGGCATTCCACGGATTCCATATCCTTGAGGACGCGCAGCACACGGTCGTGGCAGACGGGGCAAAGCCCCTTTTCTCCCTTGAATGTCATGTCGCCCGTCTTGGCAGCGGCGGCGACCGCCTTCCCCATGCTGTGGACGCGCCCCAGGGCCTTGTCGTTGATGAGGGCGTCGCCCGGCGCCCCGGCCTGGATGAGGGCCTGGTCTATGATATTCATGCCGAACTTGTGGAGCAGTAGGTTTGGCTGGCTAAAGGCATAGGACGTGAACCCGCGGTTGCCGTAGGAGACAATGACGGTCGCCGGTTTTCCATGCAGCGGATTGGGATAGCCCACCGCAATGGTGCGGTCGATGAAGAGCTTGAAAGCGCCCGGGGCATTGTGGAAATAGCAGGGCATCCCAAGGATTATTCCGTCGCTGGCGTTCATCCGCTCCAGGACACGGTAGAAATCATCCTGAATATGGCACGGTATCCTGCCCGATTGGCAGCGGCCACAGCCGGTGCAGGGTTCGATGTAGAAATTAGTTAGCCGTATTATGTCAGCCTGTGCGCCAGCCTCCTCGGCGCCCATGAGCGCCTCCTTAACGAAGACCTCGGAGTTACCTTGTCGCCGGTGAGAGGCGACGATGCCAAGCACTTTCATCCTGACCTCCCTCAACGATGAAATTCCAAATTCGACGCACCAGATCCCAAACTGAAGTGGGGCAGTCCAAGCTTGTCCTGTCCCAGCGAAGCGCCCGACTCTCCCGACGCATCGAGGGCAGCCACGCGGGACGCAGCGCGGAGAGCCAGCGAAGGGTATCTGCCCTGCCCGCAGGCCGTTCGGGGGAATCCTTTGATGCGGAGGCTAAAGCTGCGCAGTTAGCCTGCCGATGTAGTAATTCCAGGACCGCCGGAACTGGAGTGGTATCTCAGTTGTCCAGTCTGGTCCCTGGGGGCTGGATTCCTTGAATTCGGCCAACTCCGCATCAGTAAAGAACTGCGGTTTGCCCATCTGCATGGCCCCGATGAGTATGTTTGCTTCTATCTCGTAATTCACCGTCTCTACGCAGGTGCGTCTGACCTCGGGACCAACCACTACCAGGCCGTGGGCCCGGAGCTGCACGGCCCGGTGCGGCCCCAGCGCCTTTGCCATCTCATTAGCGTAGCTCTCCTTGACGATAATGACCGGCCTCTGGAAAATAGGGACGCCGTCGCTGTAATACATGCCGTGGATAGTAAGCGGGCGCAGGGACACGCCCATCGCGCTGAGGAGAAGGGCGCCGTGGGAGTGGGTGTGGCAAACGCTGTTGACATCGGGCCTGGAGCGGTAGACCGCCGTATGCAGTATGGTCTCGGAATTCGGAGTACCCTCGCCGGCAGTCTTCTCGTTGTTTGCCAGGTTGATGGTCAGGATGTCCTCGAAGCGAACAAGGCCGGGAGTCCGCCGGGCAGGGATGAAGAAATGGTCGGCCCCAGGGATGCGGGCGCTTATGTGCCCGTGGCCCTCCACAAGGCCCTCGTGGGAAAGAATGCGGCTGGCTGTGACCAGGTATTCCTTGATGGTGTCGGCGTTGTCCATTACACCCCTTTCTTGGAGTTTAGATTTGTTGGCAGGCTTGCCTGAGTTTCCATAGCTTCAGGGACTCGTCTGCCTGGCGGGTGCGTCCACGACCAGTCTCCGCGACTCGGCCACGCGAGTCTCCCTCCAGTGCCAGAATACCGAGCCTCCAGCAAGGCCAAGTCCGATAAGCTCGGCTCTCCAGTCAGGGAAGATGAGCAGTATCCCGCCCACTCCCATGAGGCCTCTTTGCCACAGGTTGGTACGATTAAACAAGTACCCCTGAAGGGCCGCGGCCAGGACCACCGTGCCGATGATGGCCGTGAATGCAGATTCCGCTATCTTGAGAGGTTCACCTTGCATGAGCAGGGCCGGGGAGTAAACAAAGAAGAAGGGCAGTATGAGTAAGAGCAAACCCAGGCGCATGGACGTCCAGCATGTCTGCCACATAGACGCCCCTGCCAGCCCGGCAGCGACAAACGCGGCCGGGGCCACCGGCGGAGTAATGTGGGAGGTCAGGCTCCAGTAGAAGATGAAAAAGTGGGCCACGAACGGACTTATCCCCCCTTTAACCAGGGCCGGGGCTACCAGTAGCGCCAGAAGCAAATAGCTGGCCATGGTAGGAAGGCCCATACCCAGCACATAGCAGGCAGCGGCAGTCAACAATAACAGGACAAGAGTATTCCCGCCCGACAAATCAACCAGTCCGCCAGACAGGTTCACACCCAGTCCCGTGACTGCCACCGATCCAGCAATTATCGCCACTGCGCCGGTCATGATGGTAACTTCGAGCATGGAGCCAGCTGTGTTCTCGACGGCGCTGAGCACCTTGCGCAACGTTAGCCGCGTCTCCTTTCTAACGAAGCTCAGGGCCATCAAGGCGCCAGTAGCATAAAGGGCTGCTATCTCGGGGGTATAAGCCAGCTTGCCCAGGAAGTAGACCAGCAAGCCCAGGGGTACAAACAGGAACCAGCCCTGCCCCAGGACCTTCCAAAAATGGGGGAGCTCCGCTCTTGGCCTGCCGGCAAGGTTATGCTTGGCTGCCTCGAAGTCCAACATGAAGTAGAGGGCCAGATAATATAGGACCGAGGGGATTATGGCGGCTACAGCAACCTGCCAATAGGATATGTTGAGCACCTCAGCCATCAGGAAAGCGGTAACGCCCATTACCGGCGGGACTAGCTGGCCGCCGGTGGAGGAAACAGCCTCCACCGCCGCGGCGAAGTGGCGTTTGTAGCCGGTCTTTATCATCAACGGTATGGTGATAACCCCGCTAGCCACCACATTGGCGACGGCGCTTCCGGTCATCGTCCCCAGGAAGGTGTCTCCGACTATCACCACTTTTGCTGGTCCGCCCCTGACGTGCCCCATGAGGCTCAGCGCCAGGTTCATGAAAAAGTCCCCGGCCCCGGTAGCCTGGAGAAACGCTGCAAAGAGGAGAAAGATGAAGAAAATGCCGAGGGCCAGCTCCAGAAAGGAGCCGAAAATGCCAGTCGACTCAAAGAGGAAAAAACGGGTTACCGCGTCAGTGGGAGACATGCCCCGCCCTTGAAGAAACGAGGGCGCATGGGCTGATACCATAGGGTAGATAATGAAGACAAGCAGAATGGCAGTTACCGCCATACCCATGAGCCGTCGGGTGGCCTCGACTAGGGCAATGAGGATCAGGATAGACAGAACGATTTCATGAGGGCCTTCCAGTCGCATCATGCCCACTCGGCCCGGGTACACGAAAAAGAAGTACACACAGGGGGCTACCCCCATCAGCATGAACAGGATGTCGTACCACGGTACCCGGTCCATCGGTGAGCCGCGTCTGAACGGGGTGAGCAGGTAGGCGAGGACGAATACCAGGGCCAGACCCATGGCGCGAAATTGGGGTAGGTAGAGAAATATCTTTTGACCTGTGAGAAATCCGAGGAGGTAAGCCAACAGATATACTATCAGCAGGACGCTAATCACGGAGATTACTACCCGCATCGGACCGTGGAACTGACGGAAACGGGTCTCTACTTTCTCGACGACCTTCTGTACCTTTTCGTTCTCAAGCCTTTCCAACTTCGCTCACCGGCGCCTTTCTTTGTCAGGGATACAACTTCGCTGTCGATGGTCTCATCTGTCGAGCTACACCGACGGAGCAGGGGCATCCGGGTCCGCACACGGAACCGGACGCCCCTGCTCGTGGCGTGCATTCTCTACTTCTTTGTCTTGGCCTCCAGCGCCGCTGCCTCTTTGAGGAGGCCTTGGTGGCGAGCTTCCACGTCAGCCGGCCAGGCGTTCTTCTCCTTGTAGAACCTTATGGCGCCGTCATGATAGGGAGCGCCATCACCCCACCGGTGGGCGTTCTCCAGTTTTATCTGGCTTCCAGTGGCGGGGAAAGCGTCTTTGAACTCGTCTCGGTGTTCAAAGAGGGCCTTCAGCAGGGCATAGGCAGCGTCCGCCGGGAAGTCCTTGCGGGCGTACAGTGTACCTGCATTTACAAAAAGTGTGGGTTGAGTGGTATCTCCCTTTATGCCCAGCCAGTTGGGTGGGAATTTGTCCAATTCCGCCAGAGTGGTCCCAGCCTTCTTGTTAAAGTGATCAATATCTGACTGGTTAAAGGGCAACATGCGGAATCCCCGGGACCGGTCCAGTTCCAGAGAGGGCGCCGAGATAGAAAAAACGGCGGCGTCAATCTTGCCCTCTATGAGCTGTTGGATGACATCTGAGAACTTGCCACCCATTAATACAGTGGCATTCACCTTGCGGTTTTCCAGCAAAGCCTCCAAGATCAACTTTATGAGCAGAGAGTCGGAGCTCCACATGACCTTCTTACCCGCCAGGTCCTCCACTTTGGTTATGTTGCTGTCGGCCCGGACCTGGACTGCGGTATCGCCGAAGTACAGGCTGGTGAGCTTTCTCATCCAGGGATGGGGACCTTGCTTTTCAAAATGCTCTGAACCTCTGAAGTAGAACAGACCATCCGGCGCTGCCTCATGAATGAGGAAGTTGACGTCCTTCTCTGCGAAGGGGGCTACCGTGCCGATGCCGCCTATCGGCTCTATGTTTACCTTCATGCCTGAATACTTGCTCAGTACCGGAGCGATGGGCGTCCAGCTACTGTGGGAACGACTGCCCAACGCCCTGACACCTATGGTGATCTGGGCCGGGAGCTTGGCTGCAGGGGCCGGGGCCGCAGTGGCCACGGGGGCCGGGGCTGCCGTAGCTGCAGGGGCTGGCGCCTTGGTGGCCGCGGGAGCAGGCGCCTGGGTAACCGCGGGGGCAGGCGCCGCGGTAGCTGCCGGCGCCGGCGCTGATGTCGGCGCGGGCGCAGGGGTTGCCGCCGGCCTGGGGGCCTGTTTGGGAGCGCAGGCGGCCAGTACCATGATCATGGCGATAACCAGAGTCGCCGAGGTAAGGGCCAGTTTCTTCATGGGGAACCTCCTATTCTTGATGGCGCGTTCGTCGCCGTTCCTGGGGTGGCGTGTCCCGCGCGAGGGTAAATTTCGAATAGTATAGTGAACTTGCCATAGCGCTGTCAAGCGACGTTGCGCGACCCCAAGTCAGCGATTCAATCTGTAGGTCGTCCCGATTAATCCCAATACTGTTCATTTAATAATCAAGATGCAGTGTGTAACGTATCTGCGGCCAACTTTGGGACCTTGCAGCGGTCGCACGGGATACTTGGTCATCTTGCGCTTGACCTTTCGCGGATTCCATCTTCCCCGGCTCGATACGACTCGCTCTTCCAGGATTTCATCAAGCGTTGCCTCATGGAGCGCCTTCCTCTCCTGAGGGGGGGAAAGCGACGAAGTAGGGCAGTTTGCGCCTGATGACACGTACGGTGTGAACAAAGGACAGCTCATCAGGGTCCATATTCTCCTTGATGGCGGCCTCATGCATCAGACCACGTACAGCGAAATGGGTCATCATCAGGCTGTAGAACTCCTGCTTTACCAGGTCAGGGGTCTTGCTGCGCAGTTGGATCCGGGGACCTTTCAGGTGTGTCTTGAGTTCGTCCAGGGCGGTCTCAATTTCCCAGCGCTGGTGATATAAGGCCGCCAATTCACCGGCGGGAGCCGCCTCGGGGTCCAGGATCGTGGTCAACAGGCGATAGACCTCCTCAGCGTCGGGAACACCCTCCAGCCTGTACTCAACAACGCGAGCTGTCACACCTCTGGTGTTGTGGCGGCGGTCTTGCTGAGAGGGATAGATGCGGCTCAAGTATGAGCCATCCGGCAAGAGTTCCTGGCAGGGGAGGAGCAGGTTCTTTCTGATCCGCCATAGCAAGTCAGTCCCGGTACGGTGAGCCTTGCCCCACAACTCAAAGCCGAAGAAGTTACGGTCGGCAAGGCACAACATGCCGGGCTCAAGATGGGCTATGACCTCTTTGGCCAGGGTGATTTCTCCCGTTCGCCAATCCGCCATCTCACTCCCGAACAGGACGTGGGTCCCGTTCTCCACCAGAGAGGCAAAGCGCAACTGGGGGTAACCGCTCTTGCCTCGTGGCGCCCCCGGTCGCCCGAAGGCTTTCTCGTTTTCCTCTGTGTCTGCCGTCTCCATACTGCTCCCGTCCAGGGTTACCAGATGCCATTGCCGATACCACGCCCCTTTGGTGTCACGCTTGGCAATGGGTTTGACCAGTTCATCATGAAGTTCCTTTACAGGACCGGAGCCAAGCCGCGTCCGCGCCTGGGAAATCCCCGACTTCCCGGCTACCCTCACTTTCACTCCGGGTGCTTTCATCCAGGCAATCCCCTCCAGCAAACAGCGTAGCACCTCCCGGTAAGACACCCCCATGAACAATCCCAGGGCCATCACATAATAGATCACTACGTGCGCCGGCAAATCACGCTGCCTCTGGCTTACCTTCCCCGTCCTCTCCAGAACCTGAGCCACTTTCTCCCGTGGAAAGGTCTTACTCAGCACCCCCAGGCTGATAAAGTCTGTGACCCGTGAGCCTTTGGGAAGTTCCGCAAGGGTCCTCGCCATTTTCGGTATCCTCCTTTCCTATTAAGAAGGATACCACAAAACATGTTAAATGAACAGTATTGACTCTAAAAGGCAATGAGGACAAAAGAGCGTGCAGAGACCCTGGGCCCTGGTGCGACCAGTCGCCCCTACTCCAGCCGCCGTACCCTCGGCAACAGAAAGAACAGGAACAAAGGTATGAGCAGAGAGACCACCGCCACTGCCGCGGCCCCCACTGGTGGGCTTGACAGGTCGGCGACGCTGCCGGCCATGATGCTGCCAATAGGGCTGAAACCCCGGACCATTTCCCGCCACCCCATGACCCGGCCCCGCATGTCATCGCGGGTGAGGCTCTGCACCAGGGTGGAGTCCACGGTCATGAAGGCGTTGTTCATGGCCCCGATAATTGTGAGCATGGCCAGGGACAAGGCGAACGACCGGGAGCCTGCAAAGACCATCAGGGCCAGGCCCATCACCAGAGCGGAGATGATAAGGAAGAGACCCTTGCGGCGCATGTTTGTCAGGCTGGCCAGGGCCACCAGGCTGAGCGCCGCGCCGACGCCGGGGGCCATTTGCAGAAGGCCATATTCAAACGCTCCAACGCCCAATACCTCTGTAGTGAAGACGGGCAGCAGAGTCAACTGGACCAGATTGGCAAGTTGGGGTAGAAAGAACATCCCTACAAGGATGAAGACAACGGTCTCCCTCTTGAGATACTGCCACCCGGCCTTCAGGTCCTCTACAGGTGACGACCGGCGTCCGTCGCGCACCGGATCGAAGCGCGGGAGTCTCACCAGGAGGGCAGTGGCGATGATCCCGCTAATGGCCCTGAGGCCGAAGATGAACGTAACCCCGGTGCTGGCCAGCAGCAACCCGGCCAGGGGCGCGCCAATGAGCCGGCTGGAC
This sequence comes from Chloroflexota bacterium, assembly GCA_016210545.1. GTDB lineage: Bacteria > Chloroflexota > Dehalococcoidia > JACVQG01 > JACVQG01 > JACVQG01. The sequence goes on along the minus strand of JACQTY010000179.1, from coordinate 5,172 downwards.
ATCATGGAGGCGCTGTCCAGGGAAATGGCATTCATCAGGTGCTGCCGCGGCACGGCATTGGGAATGACGGCCTGACGAGAAGGCATGTTTATGCTGGTGGCCACGCTGCCGAGTACTGAGATGACCAGGATATGCCAGTACTCTATCAGCCCGAGGTGTGTTAGCAGCGCCAGCGCCACGGAAAGGGCCGCCGTCCCTCCTTTGCTGGCGATCATCAGGTTGCGACGGCTCACCCTGTCGGCTATGATGCCTGCCGGAATGGAAAGCACCACCATCGGAACGACGCGAAGGAACATGGTGATCGAGGTCAGAAAGGCGGAGCCGGTAAGGTCCTGCACAAACCAGAGCAGTCCCGCCATCTCCATCCATTCCCCCAGGTGGTGGATCATGGAGGCCGACCACACCAGGCGGAAGTCGCGATAGGCCAGGGAGGCGAAAGGACGCCTCAGGAACGACCAATTCATTGTTCGCGTCACCGGTGCCTCCCGGCTATCAGACATGGGGGCTCCAGGGCAGGCACTCCGAATGAACTCATAGTCTCCTCATCCGTGTTGGAAGAAGCAGCAGGGCTAACGGGACGGCCACAATTATGGCGCCCAGCCCGGCGGTTGCCACGGTCAGGGTAGTCAATTCCGCGGCGCTCCCCACCAGGAGGCTGGCCCCCGGGCCGAGACCGGTCATGACCTCCCGGAGGCTCATCACCCGGCCCCTCATCTGGTCCGAAAGCAGTTCCTGAATAACGGTGTTGTTGACCGTCGTCAGGGACGTATTCGTGGACCCTACGGCGATGGCCAGCAGGACCGAAGCCGCAAACCACGGGGAATAGGCGAAGCCCACGAACGCCAGCCCCATGCCCATGCCGGAGGCCAGGATAGTCAGCCCACGCCGTCGCACCTTGCCCAAAGTCGCCAGGGTGAGGAGGCTGACCACGGAGCCTAGCCCGGTGGCCGACTGGAGAAACCCGTAGCCCACCGGCCCAACGTGCAGGACGTCTTTGGAGAATGCCGGCAGCAGGGCGGTGAAGGCCGCGTGGGCCAGCGAGGGCAGGCCCCAGAATATCACCTGTCCCAGCATTACGGGCTGGCCTCGCAGGTAGGCGAACCCCTGTTTCAGGTCCTGGAGCGGGTTCCGCTTTTGCGTGTTCTTGGGTGGAAGCATGGAGGGGATGAACAATAGCCAGATGATGGCAATCCCCGCCCCGGCGGCGCGAAGGCCGAGAACGGGTGTGACGCCGTAGAAGTGAATGAGAATCCCGGCGATGGGTGTGGCTATGACCCGGCTGGCCATCACCGATGTGGTGTCCAGCGAGATGGCGTTCATCAGGTGCTCCCGCTTTACCAGGTTGGGCACCATGGTCTGACGGGCAGGGTGATTGAAGCTTGTAGCTACTCCGCCCAGGAAGCTGATCAGCAAGATGCTCCACATGGCGGCTGAGCCGCTGCGTACCAGCACCAGGAGCGTGAAGGAAAGGAGGGTCGAGGCCAGGAGGGCTATGATGAGCACGTTGCGCCGGCTTATCCGGTCCACCACGAGTCCGCCTACGAATGAGAACACAGCCAGCGGCCCCATGCGCGCGAAGGTCACCAGGGTAGCCATGAACGGGGAACCGGTCATCTCATTGACCAGCCACAGGATGGCGGCGTTCTCCATCCACTCGCCCATGTGTTCGGAGACGGAGCCCAGCCACACCAGGCGGAAATCCCGGTAGTTGAGGGAGGTGAAGGTCTGGCCCCAGAAGGCCCGGACCCGGTTTAAGCCAGACGTATCAGACGCTCCTTTTCGAAGCGGACGCCTTTTTCTTCGGGGAGAGGGCCTGGACCACCTGTTCCACCAGCTCGGGAATTGACCTTGAGGAGTCTACCCTGACATGTCCCGGGCCGGTCTCGACGGGGTCGAAGTCCTGCTTCTGCGATACATAGACCTCCCAACGGCCATCGGAGGGGACGTTGGCCTGGCGCATCCGCTGCTCCAGGCGCTCACGCACAACCTCCTCAGGGCAGGTGACCTCGATGGTCCAGAGGTCGGCCCCGCGGGACCGGGCTACCTGTCCGGCGCGGCGGCGTTCCTCCGCTTTCCGGAAGGAGGCGTCCAGGATGACGGACTTGCCTTTGGCCAGCAACCTATCGGCCTCCTCGAACAGGGCGTCGTAGGTGCGCCGGGTGAACTCTGCCGAGTACAGACCCCTGTCGAACTCCTCATAGCGGTGTTCGGCCAGAGGGATGGCAGCCAGCTTCTTGCGCACCACGTCGGAGGAGATGAGCGCCAGGCCCAATCTTGCGGTCAGGGCCTCCGCCAGGACGGTCTTCCCGGTACCCGTCAGCCCCACGGTGATGAACAGGCGGAGCCGTGTAGCAGCGGCCGCACGTCGTTGCCTTTGGTCCCACTGGGGGGTTGCGTTAGTCCCCTCTCCCTCGACGGGAGAGGGCGCAGGGTGATCCCGATGAATCGGGACTCTCTTTAATTCTCTCCCTCCAGAGGAGAGAGGGGTGCCTCCGCTGGCCGCGACGTAGGACGCCGCCAGCCGGAAGTAGGCCTGCGCCCGCTGCAACGCCCTTTCCCGGTCGGCTGCCGGGACCAACTTATCGTCGGACCTGAAGCATTCCACCTTGCCCCGCACGCAAGCCCGGTACACCTTGTAGAAGTCGAGCAATTGGGCTATCTCTCCATCTTTGGACAGCTCTCCGTACGCATTCGTGAAGGCCCGGGACAGGCCGGGACGCCCGTGGAAGTCCAGGTCCATGGCCAGGAAGGCCGTCTCGGAGGCGACGTCGCAGTAACGGAAGCGGTCGTTGAACTCGATGCAATCGTAGATACAGACTCCGTTAGTGAAACACACGTTGGCGGCGTGCAGGTCGCCGTGGCAGTCGCGGATCCGTCCCTGCTCCACCCGCCTCTGGAAAAGGGACTTCTGCGCTGCCATGGCGTCGCGTGTCCAGATTTTGATGGCCTCGAACTCTTCAGGGGAAATGGCGCTCCCCACGTACTTCTGTGTTTGCGAAAAGTTCTCCTCCGTATTGGCCTGGATAGCCTCCAAACTGCCGAAGGCGCTGATGGCGGGGTTGGTCGCGGCTTCCCTATGGAACCGGGCCATCCGGGCGGCCACCCGTTTCACCATTTCCGCGCTCACCTTGCCTTGCACCAGGAGCACGTCCATCATGCGCTCCGCGGGAAGCTGCCGCATCTTGACGGCGTATTCTGTGGCTTCACCCTTTCCCTCCACCACCAGTTTACCGTTATCCAGGCTGACGGTCGCCACGCCCAGATAGATTCCGGGACAGAGGCGGCGGTTCAGCGCCACCTCCTGCTGACAGAAGAAAAGCCGCTTCTCCAGGGTGGTGTAGTCCAGGTAGCCCAGGTTGACGGGCTTCTTGACCTTGTAGACAAACTCCCCGGTCATGAAGACCAGGGACATTTGCGTCTGGGCCAGTTCCACCTTCTCAGGCCGGTGCGGATAGGCCTGCGGCCTGAGAAGCGCCTCTACCAGTTGGGCGGTCTCGATTCCAGTCATCATGTTCTTTCTGGCGTTTCCAGCCAGTGGAGGACGTCCGCCTTCACCTGCTGGCGGTTGTCTTTGGCAAGTACGATTACGCGCACCTGGGGCAGCCGTTTCACGCCGTCGGCGAATGGGTGCGGCGCCATCATTATGGTACCCAGCACCCGTTTTCCGCTATTCAGCGCTTCGAGCACCACTTCGCGGAATGCGGGAGAGAATAGCTCCATCTTGCCTATCTCATCGATGACGATCAGGTCGTCCCGCCGGACAGCTTCGCGAACGGCGGCTACCCCGACGCGCTCCAGGGCTGTCACGTCCACCCCGTATTTGCCGACACGCGGTCTTCCCGGAAGATCGACGTGGGACAATGTTACGCGCTCGCTGTCCAGCGTCACCAGAGAGAAGCCCTCCCTGGTACCCTTCGAGCGCATTTCCTCGGTGTAGAATCCTCCGGCCCTTCCCTTGAACGCGGCTGCCACATCTCGCAGCAGTGTGGTCTTTCCACTCCCGGGCGCGCCGGTGACGAGGCAGGCTGTTATCAATGGGCTGCGGCGGCAGGACGCTTGCCGCGGCCTGCCTTGCGCTGGTCCTCCGCCTTCTTCTTGCGACGGCGGTGCTTCATCCACGCCACACGTTTTGCCTTGTTCATTCTGCATCACCTCCGCTTCTGCGAAGAAATTCCGAGCACGAAGCTCCAAGTCTCAAGCTACGGGAGTTGTTCAGCGGCGAACGCCTCTTGCCTGTCGGGCGAGCCGGAGAGAAACTCCCTTTACGTAAAGGGGTCGGCCCGATTCACACCGGGAATCGGGCCGGGGGTTTTCAATGCCACGCAAAGGCCCGCCAAGGTGCTACAAAGAGTACTTCCTCTTCAACTCGGCGGACAGGTCGGCCAGCATCTCCAGCGCCCTTTCCGCCCCATCGGGAGAGATAGCCCCCAGTCCGCACGACGGTGTGACCAGCGCCTGGCTCCTCAACTGCTGGATGGAGACGCCCTTCCTCGTGAACGGCGCCATGGCCTCTTCCAGCCGGTCCCGCAGGGACGACACCGATTCCCTGGTGAGGGCCGCCTCGTCATTGGGCACGATGCCCCAGGCTATTATGCCGCCACGCGCCAGGAAAGCCTTAACTTCGGCGGGGTACAGGCTAAGGGTCTGGGCATAATTGAAAGCGTCGAAACTGAGTATGTCGATGCTGGTCGACAGCAGCACCGACCAGTCGGTATTGCCGCAGCAGTGGACCCCTTTGGTCCCTTCGATCCCGTCCAGCACTTCGCCCAGCATGGCCAGCACCTGTTCCTTTGACAGGGAGACAAATGCTGAGCCGTAGGCGCTCATGTAAGGCTCGTCCACCCAGATTATCGTATTGGGCGAGAGCGTCCTCAGCTTCTTCTCCTGCCACGAGGCGCGAAGGCACAGAAGCTTAACCAGCGCATCAGAAAGGACATCGTGGTACAGAATGGGCTTTCTGTCGGCGTCAGTGATGGAAAGTCCGCAGCTTATCGGTCCGGTTATCTGCCCTTTCAGGGCCTGAGCCGAACGGGGGCGCGACGACAGGAAGGCGTACAATCCAGCGGCGTAGTCTTCCCCGACAGGGTATTTGTTATATGCCTTCGCTTCGTGGTCCTTAAGTACCTTCCGAAGAGGTCCGTCTATGTCCTGGTCGAGGTCAACATAGATCCT
>JACQTY010000182.1 GCA_016210545.1 Chloroflexota bacterium | reverse complement strand
GGCTGGTGGTTATCACCGGCGTCTCAGGATCGGGGAAGAGTTCCCTGGCTTTCGATACCATCTACGCCGAGGGCCAGCGCCGCTACGTCGAGTCGCTTTCCGCCTACGCCCGGCAGTTCCTGGGCCAGATGCAAAAGCCCGATGTCGACCATATCGAGGGCCTCAGCCCGGCCATTTCCATCGACCAGCGGGGCCCTGCCCGCAACCCGCGGTCCACGGTGGGCACGGTCACCGAGATATATGACTATCTGCGCCTGCTCTTCGCCCGCGTCGGCCATCCCCACTGCCCGCAGTGCGGCAGGGAGATAGCCCAGCAGACGGTGCAGCAGATAGTGGATACCGTCCAAGGCCTGCCGCCGGGCACCCGCATCATGATCATGGCCCCCATCATCAAGGACCGGAAGGGCGAGCATCTGGCGGTGTTCGAGGACCTGCGCAAGTCCGGCTATGTCCGCGTCCGGGTGGACAAACGGGTCCACGACCTCTCCGAGGAGTTCCACCTGGACAAGAACAAGAAGCATGCAATCGAAGCGGTGGTGGACCGTCTGGTAGTCGGTGAGGGCGAGGCCAGCCGTCTGGCGGACTCGATTGAGACGGCCCTCAAACTGGGTGGTGGGGTGATAATGGTGTCCATCCTGGACGGCGAGGAGATGCTGTTCTCGGAGCACTTCGCCTGCGTCCACTGTGGCATAAGCGTCGGCGAGATCGCCCCCCGTACCTTCAGCTTCAACAGCCCGCACGGGGCCTGTACCGAATGCACCGGCCTGGGCATAAAGCTGGAGATCGACCCCGACATGCTTATCCCCAACAAGAACCTGACCATTGCCGAGGGGGCTATCCAGTCCTGGGTGTGGCACAACTCCTGGCACTATGGCGAACTGGAAGACCTGGCCCGCCAGAACCACTTCTCCCTGGATACGCCTGTCGAGGCGATGAAGAAGGAGCACCTTAACCTCATTCTCTATGGCGAAGGCGGCGAGCCAATCAAGTACAGGGGGCGCTTCGGCCGAGTTCGGGAGTACACGCCCGGGTTCCACGGCGTCATGCCTTACCTGGAGCGTCGCTACCGCGAGACGGACTCCAACCTGGTCCGCGCCGATATCGAGCGCATCATGTCCTCCCGGCCATGCCCGGTGTGCGAGGGGAAGCGGCTCAAACCCGAGGCCCTGGCCGTGACCGTGGGCGATAAGAACATCATGGGCGTCACCGGCATGACCATCGACCAGTCGTTGGACTGGGTACGCGAGCTCAGCGGCGATGCCAATCAGCCTCCCGTCGAAGACTCTCGGAACGGAGTCCTCACCGAGCGCGAGATGCTCATCGCCCGCCAGATACTCAAAGAGATCCGCTCCCGGCTGGTATTCCTGCAGGACGTCGGTCTGGGCTACATCACCCTGGACCGGCCCTCGGCCACTCTCAGCGGCGGCGAGACGCAACGCATCCGTCTGGCTACCCAGATCGGCAGCGGCCTCATGGGCGTCCTTTATATCTGTGACGAGCCGACGGTGGGCCTGCACCCCGCCGACAGCCACCGTCTCATCGAGACGCTGAAACGCCTGAGAGATCTGGGGAACACCATCATCGTTGTAGAGCATGACGAGGCGGTGATGCGGGCCGCCGACCACATCATCGACATGGGGCCGGGGGCCGGCGAACACGGCGGCTGGGTGGTAGCCACCGGAAGGATGGACGAGATCGCCGCTGATGCCCGCTCCATAACCGGTCAGTATTTGAGCGGCGCTAAGGAGATACCGTTGCCGTTGGACCGGCGGACGGGGAACGGCAAGGAGCTGACCGTCATCGGGGCCAGAGAGAACAACCTGAAGAACTTGGAAGTGTCCATACCTCTCGGCAAACTGGTGGGCGTCACCGGCGTTTCCGGCAGCGGCAAGAGCACCCTTATCTACGATATCCTGTTCAAGAAGCTAGCCCAAATACTCTACAAGTCCCGGGAGAGGGCCGGGGAGTGCGACAACATCCGGGGCGTGGAATACATCGATAAGGTGGTAAACATAGACCAGTCGCCCATCGGCAGGACGCCGCGCAGCAACCCGGCCACGTATACCGGGGCCTTCACCCCGATACGCGAACTGTTCGCCTCGGCGCCCGATGCCCGCGTGAGGGGCTATGGCCCCGGCCGCTTCTCCTTTAACGTCAAGGGAGGGCGTTGCGAGGCATGTCGCGGCGAGGGCTATATCCAGATCGAGATGCAGTTCCTGCCCGATGTCACCGTACCCTGCGAGGTGTGTAAGGGGACGCGGTACAACCGCGAGGCCCTGGAGATCAAGTTCAAGGGCAAGAGCATCGCTGAGGTGCTGGAGATGACCGTGGAGGAGGCGTTCACCTTCTTTGAGCACTTTCCCCGGGTGAAGAGCAAGCTGGAGACGCTGTGCGACGTTGGACTGGGCTACATCCACCTCGGCCAGCCGGCTACTACCCTCTCTGGCGGCGAGGCGCAGCGGGTGAAGCTGGCCACGGAGCTGTCGCGGCGGGCCACGGGCCGGACCCTCTACATCCTGGACGAGCCAACCACCGGCCTCTCCTTCGACGACGTGGCCGCCCTGCTCAAGGTCCTGCAACGCCTCGTGGACGCGGGCAACACGGTCGTGGTCATTGAGCACCACCTGGACGTCATCAAGAACGCCGACTGGCTGATAGACCTGGGGCCGGGGGCGGGAGACGCCGGCGGCTACGTGGTGGCCACTGGCACGCCCGAGGAAGTGGCCGAACGGGAGGACTCTTACACAGGGCAATACCTGAGGGGGAAGGTGGGCGGAAGAGTGGCTACTCGCACGTGATGGCAGACTATGCTACTCTTGGCTCGGAGGCTCTTAATGAAGACTTTCACGGCTTACATAGAGTGGGATGCTGAAACCAAGCTGTACGTAGGGACGGTGCCGGGGATACCCGGCGCCCACACTCAAGGAGCAACGCTGGACGGGCTGCGAAAGAATCTGCAAGAGGTCCTTGAGCTATGCCTTGAGGAACGTGGGGTGGGGTAACATGTCGGCGAGACGAAGTAGGCTGACTGCGCGGGGCGAAAATTGGAGGGAGGGGACAGCATGTTGCACTTTGAAGTGAAAAACCTGGGGCCAATTGCGGAGGGGGCAGTCGATCTGAAGCCCCTGACGATATTTATTGGTAAGAATAATTGCGGGAAATCTTATTTGGCGACCTTGGTTTACGCAGTACTGAAGTCGCTATCCGGGGGGCATCTTGATTTCCGGGTGTTTCCGCTTTTGTACCGCCATAGAACTGACGTCTTTTATCATTCGGAGTTTTCATATGCAGGGGCGCCCGTAAGCTGGCCAGCGTGGGAGTCTTGGGTAAAAGAAAGTGTGAATGCCGCACTGTCCCCCAATGGGGAAAACGTGGAGTTACCCTCCCAGGAGGTTCTGGCGAGATATAAGGCGCAAGTGCTTGAGGGCGCCACCAAGATAACGCAATCTTATGCAGAGGGCCTGCAACATGAACTGCAGCGCTGCTATGCCTCTAAAGTAGTGGAATTGCGGAGGCGAGGCTCGTCTACCGGCGATTTTGCCGTTTCATTAAAACTGCAAGCAATGGGAATGAACTTCTTTCTTGACGGAAATACGGTCACGGTGCGTCCTGATATCGCAATAGACGACCACTTGGTTAAGAAGGCACTGTTAGGCACCGTCAAAGAAACTGGGATGCATCGCTTGCGAGGGAGGCCGCCGTACTCTCCCGAAAGACTATCTAACGAGATTCTCCTGGAAAGCGCTTCTTTTATCTACAACAGCCTGCTGAGTGATCTGTGGGTGAGTGCGTACTATCTCCCGGCTGCAAGATCTGGCATTCTGCAGAGCCACAAGGCGCTGTCAAGCTATATTGTGAGCCGTTCACCTTTTGCTGGCATCGTAGATTTCGAAATCCCCAAATTCTCTGGCGTGATAGTGGATTTCCTAAGCTCTCTGCTCAGACTCGAGAGGCAGAAGCCTGGGAGCCTGGACAAATTAGCCAAGTTCTTGGAGGGTGACGTTCTCAGGGGCGATATCAAGATGGAGGTAGACGAACACAATTATCCTGAGATTCTTTATAAGGTGGCGAATGGTGTTTTCCCTTTGCATAGGACCTCCTCAATGGTTTCGGAGGTTGCCCCAATAGTCTTGTTCTTGAGATACATAATTAAGCCGGGAGACGTTATCATCATTGAGGAGCCAGAAGCACACTTGCACCCTGAAAATCAGCGCAAGTTGGCCAGGGTCTTGGTAGGTCTAGTGAGAGCCAAGGTAAAGGTGTTGATTACCACGCACAGCGACTATCTCGTCCAGCAACTCAGCAACTTCGTTGCGCTAGGAGGCGTGGGGGAGCCAGATAGAGCCAAGGAAGGTTACCGGGTCCAAGACTACCTGAACGCTGAGGATGTTGGGGCCTATCTATTCAAGTTTGATGAGGCCAAGGATGGGAGCGTAGTAGAGGAAGTGAAGGTCAACTCCTCAGAGGGCATAGACGCGGAGGAGTTTGGCAAGGTGGCCGAAGAACTCTATGACCAGAGCGTCACTTTGCAGCAGAAGGTCCTCCGCGACAAATGACGACCCTTCGCCGGCGCATAGAAACCAACTTCCGCGGTTGCTTCGCGCTCAAGTGCGAGAAAGAAGGTTGTGGGCTAAGGATTGACAGGGAGTCCGGTAATCTCTGCACCATAGTTGATTGTGACGCGTACCGAAAGGGCCACGATTACTCCGATAAGTTGTGCGATTACGTCTTGTTTCGCTGGTTCAAAGACGTCAGCGTTTTCGTGTTAGAGATGAAAGGCGGCAAAACTGGCAGTTCCACTGACTGTCTTGAACAACTACAGAATGGCGCGGCATTGATTGCGGAAATCACGACTCCCAGGGAAGTACCATCATGCTTACCAGTGCTACTGCATGGGAGCGGATCCAAGTCCACGGAGATAAAGGCCATTCAACAAAGAGGCGTTAGGTTCAGGGGAAAGCGTCTATACGTAAAGGTTGTGAAATGCGGGGCAAGCTTGAATGAGCTATTTTCGGAATAGGGCCGCTTTGTCTACATCAGGCGTTCATATTGTTCAGTAAGAGAGGACTCGTGTTGAAATCCGTAACCGCCTACACTGACGGCGCCTGCATCGGGAATCCCGGCCCGGGGGGCTATGGGGTGGTCGTCCTGTGCGACGGCAGCTCCGAGGAGTTCTCCGCCGGCTACCGCCGGACCACGAACAACCGCATGGAGATCCTGGCCGCAATCAAGGCCCTGGAGAATCTGTTGGAGCGCTCCCGGGTGGTGCTTTATTCGGATTCTGAATACCTGGTAAAAGCCGTCTCTCTCGGCTGGGCCAAGAAGTGGCGGCTCAAAGGTTGGAGACGCGGCACGGGAGAGCCTGCCTTGAATCCCGACCTCTGGGAAAGGCTGTTACGCCTCTGTGAGTATCACGAGGTCGACTTCAGGTGGACCAGGGGCCACAATGGCAACCCGCTGAATGAGCGGTGTGACCGCCTCGCCGTGCGGGCCGCGCGCCAGCATGACTTGCTCATAGACGAAGGGTACGGCAAGTAGGGGCGGTTCGTGGTCCCTGAATCCTCCATCAAAATCCCTCTCTGTCTCCCTTTCCCAACGGGAGAGGCTGTTGCGGCCCTCCCCCTTTGCAACGGGGGACGAAAGGGGGATTTGCGTTCCCAAGTTAGGCATGGCGCAGTGTTGCACCAACCGGGTGAAAGAACCTTCCCTTTGGCAACATTCAACCGGCGGTGGATCTTGGGGATGCCCTTGCTTCGCATTCCCTTCGCTTTGCGCTATAATGTGAGTCGTCCCACACGCCTGGAAGCACTTATTAGATTTGCCACGGCCCTGCTGAATTTGCATAAGAGGTTGAATGGCTAACCACGCCGGACCCGTCCCGTCCACGCGCCCCCTTTTCTATGGCTGGATAATCGTAGCCGCCTCCTTCGTAATCCTCTTCGCCTATGTCTTCATGTCCAACAGCGCCGGCGTCTTCTTCAAGCCCATGTTGACCGAGATGGGCTGGAGCCGGGGCACCACTGCTGCGGCCTTTGCCATCTCCACTCTCATAAGTGGCGTGGCCGCCCCGTGGATGGGCATCCTGTCCGACAAGTATGGGCCGCGGTTGATGGAAATAGTCTCGGCGGTATTTCTGGCCGGGGGATTTGCTCTCACCGCGTTTTCCCATTCCCTGCTTCAACTATATGTCTCATACGGTCTTCTCATCGGGTTGGCGTCGGGGGCCATGTGGACTCCGGTGGCAGCCACTGTAGCCTGCTGGTTCGAGGCCCGTCGGGGCTTTGCCATATCTTTGGTCCAGGCCGGCGCCGGGTTGGGTACGATAGTCGGGCCGCCCCTGTCCACGTACGTAATATACCGCTGGGACTGGAGGTTCGCCTTCCTGGTCCTGGGTGTGACAATGGGGCTGCTCACCTTTGTGGGGGCCCAGTTTCTGCGTAGCAACCCCCAGGCGATGGGACTCCTCCCCGACGGCGGTTACAAAAGGATGGCCGCGGCCAAAGCAACGACAAGGAGCATCCCCAGTGCCAGGAACGTCTCGGTTGGCGAGGCCCTCAGGGGATGGCCTTTCTGGCAGGTCTTCTCCGTCCATGGCGTGGGCAGCTTCGCCCAGCAGGTTATTGTGGTGCACCTGGTGGCCGCGGCCACCGATAGGGAGATAACGCCCGCCGTTGCAGCTACCTTCTTTTCAGTGGCCGGCATAACGAATATCACGGGCAAACTGGTCATGGGCTACGTATCCGACCGGATCGGACGCCGGATATCCCTCACCATTTCCCTCAGTCTTGCCGTAGCCGCCATGCTGTGGCTATCCCTGGCCTCCGTCCCGTGGATGTTTTACGTTTTTGCTCTGGTGTGGGGCTTTGCCTACGGGAGCTGGATACCCATGTTTCCCGCCATCACCGGAGACCTCTTCGGGGTACGTTCGCTGGGCGGTATATTCGGTTTGATCACGATGGGAAATGCCATCGGTGGGGCTGCCGGCGCATTCGTCGCCGGGGCGATCTTCGATAAGGCCCAGAGCTACACGTTTGTCTTCTTCCTTGCTGCCGCCCTTCTCGTCGCCGGTATCGTCCTGGTGCTGTTGCTCAAGGACCCGAAGCGCCAGGGGAGGCAAGCCGCCTCCTCAATGGAGAAAGCATAGTGGCTGTTGCCGAGGAGAAGAGCATCCCGGCCGTTTCCTACGGGTGGGTGGTCCTGGGCGCGGCAACCTTCGTCATGGCCCTGGGCCTGGGTATGCTCCAGTCTTTTGGGGTCTTCTTCAAGCCCATCGCCTCGGAGTTCCAGTGGACCCGCGATGTGACCGCGGTGGCCTATTCTATCTATGGCATCGCCGAAGCAGTGGTAACTCCGGCTTCCGGGCTGCTGACCGACAGGTACGGTCCCCGGGTGGTGCTGGCAGCCAGCGGCGCCTTTGCGGGGCTGGGCTATTTCCTGGTCGCCCAGACGCATTCGCTATGGCAGTTCTATCTTTTCTTCGGCCTGTTTATCGGCCTCTCCAACGGGCTTGCCTACACCCCGCTGGTGGTCACTGTCAACCGCTGGTTCCACGAGAAGCGAGGGCTGGCGCAAGGGATAGTGGTGTCGGGCGTCGGGGTGGGAACAATGGCGATACCTCCGCTGGCTGCCTATCTTATCGGGAGACTCGATTCCTGGCGCGCGGCCTATGTCGTCCTTGCCGCCGTTTTGGGTATTGGGATCACGGGGGCCGCCTTCCTTTTGCGGCGCGGTCCATCAGAAACGACCGACCCACCGCCTGCCCGGACGGCCACGCCTTTGACCACCAGAACAGCCAGTCTGTCGTTGAAACAGGCGTTGCGCCAGCGCCACTTCTGGCTGATATTCCTGGTTGGCGCCTTCAGCTACGGGACCCTGTCGCTGGTGCTGGTGCACCTGGTCAACTACGCCACCGACCCCGTCGTCGGATTGTCACCCGAGGTCGCGGCCACTTTGATTTCCGTAATTGGCCTGGCTTCTATTGGTGGAAAGATAGGGATGGGGGCCATATCTGACTACATAGGGAGAAAGACAACCATCATTATCTGCTGTGGCCTGGGTGGGGCAATGATGTTCTTTCTGCCGATGGCCAGGTCTCTGTGGACGCTCTACGTCTTCGCCGCGATGTTCGGGTTTGCCTACGGGGGCTGGACGCCGGTCATACCGGCACTGGTGGCGGAGCTTTTTGGACTGAGGTCAGCGGGTACCATTTTTGGGATAGTCTCCCTCGGAGGCTCCCTGGGTGCATCGCTGGGAGCCTGGGTGGGCGGTGCTGTATTCGAGGCATCGCAGAGCTATGTAATAGCATTCATTCTTGGGGCCGGGGTCTTGACGGCAGCCGCCCTGCTGGCGGTCCTCATCAAAGAACCCCACCACGGCCCCAGACGTGGGGAAGCCTGAAGCTCTGCAATACGCGGCGTTGGTGGTGTGACATCTTGGATATTGCTGAAATTGGGTCACTCGTTCTTCCGGCGTGTCGTCTCCGCGGTCACCTCGTTGTTGTACCATTTCGGGCGATCTCCGGTCTCGCCGCTGAAGGGCCGCTGGCCCACCCGCGACGCTACCCGCCGGCCGAACACCAGGGCCAACTCCCCCGCTCCGAGTATGCCAAGAAATATCCTCCGCCCACACCTCGCCTTCAACACGTGTGCTCTGTCCTGCATGTTGCCGCCCCTCTCGCGGCTCGCGTCCCGCATCTTGATGCTATTCAACCACCCTGAAAGTTGATCCTTCACTGGTCTTGGTTACTTCGATGCGCACCGGAAACAGGTCCTTCAATTCCTCTATGTGCGTGATAACCAGGATTTTCTCAAAGTCCTCCTGGATGGAGTTAATGGCCTCCACCAGCTTTTCCCTCCCGGTGCTGTCCTGGGTGCCAAAGCCCTCGTCTATCACCAGGGTCGGGAGAGGCGCCCCTGCCCGGCGGGCCAACAGCTTGGACAGGGCGATGCGCAGGGCAAAGTTCACGCGGAAAGCCTCGCCGCCGCTGAACAACTCATAGTCGCGGGTGCCCAGTTCGTCAGATATCTTTATGTCCAGGGTCTCCACCGGATCGCCCTTGCCGCTCTTCAGTTCCCGCTGCGTCTCCAGTTTGATGCTCAGCCGGTTTTCCGTCATCCGGGAGAGAAGGTGGTTAGCCTCCGCCTCCAGCTCCGGCAGCGCCGCCTCGATCAGCAGGGCAGGAACTCCCCGTTTCCCGAAGGCCTCAGCCAGGTCTCGGTACACCGCCTCTTCCCTGGCGGCTGAGGCCCGCAGCGCCTCCTTCTCAACCATCGACTGCTCCAGGGCGCTGAGCCTCTCGAGGCTGCCCTCCGCTCTGGCCATCTGATCCCTGTACGAGCGCTCCTCGCTGACGGATATCCGATATGAGTCTTCGGCCTCCCTCAGTTTGCGGGCCAGTTCGGGGACATACGCCAGGTCGCCGGTCAAGACCTGTTTCTTGTCCTCCAGTTCCTGCCGTTTGGCCCGGCTCCGCGCTATGCTTTCCAACACCTGCGACAAGGCCAGCCGATCCGACTGGATGCGGATCTCGGCGTCGTCCAGTTGGCGCTTTTGGGTCTCGGCAGACTCCAGCATCTTAAGCCGCTTCCCCATCTCCTGGTGCTTGACATAATCGTAGCCGAGAGCCGCTATGCTTCCCCTTATCCCGGCCAGGTCTGCCTGTTCCTGATGGGCAAACTCGCTCCGAGTCAGAAGCCGTTCCAGGTCAGCTAGCTTCTTCTCTTCAGCCGCCAGGACCGCTTGAGCGGCCCCGGCCTGCTCAAGCTGGGATTCCAGCACGGCCATCCGTTTGTGGGCAGCCTCTCGCTCCCGGCTCAGCTTTGTTTCGGCGTCATCCGCCTCTCTTTGCAGGGCGGGGACCTCCTTCTGGTACTTCGCCAGAGACCTCAGGCAGTTGTCTCTGGCCTCGGCTTTGGACTGGCTCTCGGCAGCGTATTTGGCCTGCAATATCTGCTTTCCGCCTTCGCCCAACTCCGCTTCACACAGAGGGCAATGGGCATCGGCATTGGCCAGCAGGGCCGTTTTCTCCTTCAGTGACGCAATATCTGAGGCCGTCTGAGTGCTCGCCGCCTGTAGCGTGTTGATGGCGTCGCGCGTCTCCTGAATGGCCTGTTTCTTCTGCTTGATGGCCTCTTCCCGTCCGTTAGACTCGGCAAACCACGCCTGTCCCTGTGCAATCGATTGCTGGACTTTAGGGAGCAACTGGGCTTTGGTCTGCAACTCGGTTACCCTGAGCTTCAGCAGAGATGACTCCTTTTCCAGATGAACGCGAGCGTCCTTAATGGCATTCTCCAGCCGGTGCTGCTGCTGCTCCAGGACGCGCACTTCTACAACCTTCTGGTTCCAGACTTCCCATTCTTCTCTGGCTAGCTGCAGTTGGCTGTAAGAAGCCTCTATCTCCTCACGGCGGCCAATAAGCGCTTCATAGCCCTTGATGTTCCGTTCGTGCTCCCTCTGCCGGGATTCCATAACTTGCGCATCGGCCTGGGCCCTGGACAACTCGGCAGCCATCCCCTTCAGTTCCGCCGCCTTGGCTTCCAGTTCCCCTTGCTTTTGCCGCAATAAGGCCAGGGCCGCCTCCTGGGAACGGAGTTGTGGTTCCAGGCGAGACAGCTTCTCCCGCGCCAGTTGGAGTTCTGTTTCATGCGCAGACTTGAGGGACAGTTCCCTGACGATGTTATCCATCTCGGAGTCCAGAAGTCTGACCTGGCTTTCTTCCTGGCGGCGCTTCTCTTTTGCCCTATCAGCCAGCTCATCATAAAGAGAAAGGCCAAGGATTTCACCAAGGAGCTGTTTCCTCTCATTTGACTTCTTGACGGTGAACTCATCGGCGCGGCCTTGCAGAAGAAAGGAGCTGTTGATGAAGGTTTCGTAGTCCAGGCGCAGGAGTTGCCCGATCTTATGCTGGGCATCTTTTCCGCTGGCAATCGGTTGCCAGGTCCGGCTCGGCTCTGCACCACCCGCCACCTGTAGCTCCAGGATGCTCTGCGACGGCCGGCCGGGGCCAACCCTCTTGTGTTTGCGGAGGGCGCGATAGCGTTTTGCGGCCTCCCCTTCAGGCATTCCGCGCCCGACGCCGAACTCCAACTCGACTTCCATTTCGGATTGCCCGGTGTGAATCAGGCTGTCGGCATCGGTCCGGCCCCGGTCCCGGCCACGCGCCCGTCCCCATATTGCCCACGTCATGGCATCGAGGAGCGCCGACTTGCCCACGCCATTCTCGCCCGACAGACATGCCAGATGAATCCCGTCAAGGGAAAGCTCCTGGGAGTCCCGGTAGCCCAGGAAGTTCCTGAGGCGCAGGCGGAGTGGGATCATGGAAGTAGCACCTCACTGTTGAGCCGGGGCAAGGTCAGGAATAGCATGTCGGTCCTTCCTGTACGTTACCATTACGATAGCCAAAAAAACGCGGAGTGTCAAAGTAGAGGCATGGTCTTTGCATTATATAGGAGAGTCCCATATGGGAGAGCCATGTCACCTGTCATGCTGAGCAAAGCGAAGCATCTGGGGAGCGGGGAGCGCCCCACCCTTCCCGACTTGTTCCCGACTG
>JACQTY010000188.1 GCA_016210545.1 Chloroflexota bacterium | reverse complement strand
ATATTAATCAGTTTTTGCGTTCCATCGAAAACCCCCGAACCGATTCACGCGGGAATCGGTTCTGCCCCCTTTACGTAAAGGGGGTCTGGAGCCTTTCTCGATAGCACCTGCACGCAAATGAACAGACCGTAACGTACTCAAATAACAAATCGTGCATCCCCTGGCCCGGGGAAGCCGAGACCAAAAGACATTCTTGCCTTTCGCGCAAGAGTTCAGACCCATGACGTTGATATACTGTAAGTTAATGTCCTGTGGAGGCTTCTGTGCAGGGACAGAAAAGGCGCCCCGGGGGGCATGACTGTGGACGTGGCCCGGCGGGTCACATCAAGGAGAGGTGAGACATGAACAAGCGGATTTCACGGCGGAGTCTTCATCTGGCGGTTATCTGGTTGCTCCTGGTATTCTTCGGGGTCTCTTGCGCTCCACCGACAATAGCACCCACACCGCCGGCCGCATCGCCGGCCATCCCGTCGGCGCCGATTCCGACGCCGGCCGCGTCTATCAGTGCTGAAGAGGCTGCCTGGAGCAAGGTAGTGGAGGCATCCAGGAAAGAAGGCCCCCTGGTAATCTACACCTTCAGCTTCACCGGCGATACTGCCATCGCCATTGCCCAGGCGTTCAAGAAAAGGCACGGGCTAACCGTGGAGTTCATCAGCGACCGTTCCCCTTCTATCGTGGAACGCTTGAAGACGGAATACCGCTCTAACCAGGTGATCGCCTCCCTGGCCGAAGGCGCTGGCCCCCGCATAATGCTCTTGAAACAGTTGGGCTTCACTGAGAGCCTTCGCGACCTGCCTGTATTGAAAGACAAGAATGTCTGGAAGGGTAACATCCTCCTTTATGACCCCGATGCCTCTTTGCCCGTGCACGCTTTGTCGATCTTCACCGTGGCTACAAATACCAAGCTGGTCAAGCCGGAAGACGAGCCGCGCTCCTGGCTCGACCTGCTTGACGCCCGGTGGAAAGACAAGCTCTTGACCTCTGACCCCGTCCAGGACCAGCAGACGTATCAATTATACGTCATGATGACCAACCAGAAAGCCTTGCCGCCCGACTATTTCAACAGACTCTCCGGCCAGGGGTTAATGTTTGTCATGGGAGGGCCCGCAGATACCGTCCGGGCCCTGGCCCGCGGGGATAAGCCCATTGCGGTGCCGGGGACCTCCAGCGGCGCCGTTCCGGTGATCCAGGCGGGGGGGCCAATAAAGCTGCTTTCTTTGAAGGAGGGATTCCCGGTTTCAGCCAACCCCCTTGCTTTCCTTAACAAAGCCCCCCAGCCCAATTCGGCCAGGATATTTGTGAACTGGTTGCTTTCCCCGGAGGGCCAGCGCACCTATTCCGAGACAGCTTTGACCTACTCGTTCCGTAAGGACGTGCCGGACGCCGCTCCGCCCAATGCCAGGGTTGATTGGAGCAGGGTCATTTTCCCCACGTTGCAGGACCTGGCGGACATTGACAAGGCGTGGAATGAGCAGCTTATGACCAAAATACTCAAGAAGTGAAGTTGGGTTGAAGGGGGGACCCCGTGCCGAAGGGCCAACGTACCCGGAGTCCCATCACCGCGCTGCACGCCGGGGGCAGCCCTTTCTATGCAGCCTCAACTATCCACTTATCAATGTCCCGCTCGTAGTCGACAATCTCCGACCTGTCGAAGAAGTGGTCTATCTCGTGGCGGGCATTTGCCGCAGAGTCGGAGCCATGGACCAGGTTCATCCCGATGTCTACTCCCCAGTCGCCGCGGATGGTACCGGGGGCGGCCTTTGCCGGGTCGGTGGCCCCCATGGCGTTGCGCACCAGCTCCACTGCCCGTGGCCCCTCAAGGACCATCGCCACGATGGGACCGGAGGTTATGAACTCCACCAGGCCCTTGAAAAAGGGCTTGCCTTCATGGACGGCATAGTGCCCTCGGGCCATCTTGTCGTCCATGTGCAGCATCTTCATAGCCACTATCCGGAGTCCCCGGCCTTCCAGCCGCGTGAAGATCGGGCCGATCAGGCCGCGCTGTACGCCATCGGGTTTGACCAGCACGAGGGTCTGTTCAACCGTTGAAGCCATTGGCTAACTCCTTATCAGATATTTCAAAAGCCGGTAGCCCCCAACAACCGCGGGGCTACAGTGGATAGCGTAAGCAGGACCAACCACAGGATAGTAAAAAGGGCAGGCAGATACACTGCCATCACCCAGTTGACGGACCTTACCCAGCGCCAGGGGAAGTGGGCAAACAGACCCTTCTCGCCCAGTGGCTGAGGCAGCATCCACGACGGGAACTTGCCCAGGGGCAGTTCCATCGGCTGACCACCGTAATAGCGGGCGCGCTCAGTGTATATCTGCAAGTGGTCCTGGAATTCCTCATCTGCTTCCATCATGTAGAGGCGGCTCCACCAGTACCGAATAGCGATTATGTTCCTCCGCCCGACTTCGATCCAGAAGTAGCCCAGGATGCTGCCCACCGTCGCCAACGCAATCCAAAAGAGGGGCGTCCTGGCCAGGCCAAAACCTGTCAGCAACAGACCATTGGCGATAAGGAAGGAGCGGGAGCGCTCGCCGATGAGCCGGTCTTCGTTGAATGACAGGTTGAGAAGAAACTCATATTTCCTGAGTTTCAGACTTCTTTCAAAGTCTTTATCTCTGTCTCTGTCTGACATCGTATCTGCATTCATACGTTTATGTACGCTTCACCGTTTCTCTCGATGACCCACATTGTGGCTTTCCCTTCGGCCATAACCGTTCCGTCCTTGAGGGTGATGATACATCTGGTCTCCAATATCCTGGCGCCGCCCTTGACCAGGAATGCGCTAACCAGCAGCGGAACGTCCGGGCGGGCCGGACGGCGGAACCGCACTTCCATCTTCCCGGTGACCGTCAGGACACCTTGCTTGAAAGGGACGTTGCTCATGATCTCGTCCATGACGGCGCATATGATGCCGCCATGCACGATGTCATCGAAGCCCGTGTGGTTCTTCGTAGGCGTAAACTCGGTGAACGCCTTCTCGCCATCCCACGAGATGTTCAATCGGAGGCCGATTGGGTTATTCTGCCCGCAGCCAAAGCAATTGGTGACTTCTCTGGAACTCTTTACATCTGTTTTGCCGGTTGTCATCCTAGCCAGTCACTCCAGTCTTGGATTTGGGTATGGTTATCGGCGGGCGGCGCAGGTAGAGGGGTTGAAGGGCTGCCAGGTCATCGTGGTCCCCCCTGTGCAACCGGGACCAGCCCAGCTCAGCCAGGAACCCGGCCCGACGTAGGGCCGATGCGCCCACAACAACAGCGGCCAGCGGCCCCAGGACATCTTTCAGCATCGCCGCCAGGTCCGCAGGAATCTCGCCGCAGAACACCGTCTTCTCGTCGATCCTGTTCACCAGGTCGCGGGGCGAAAGGATCTGCTCCTCCCAAACGCGCAGCCTTTGCCCGCTAACCTCCCGGAAAAGAGCGGCGGCCACCTCACCCCGGCCGGCGTTATGTACGGCGCACACAGGCAGGCCTGTTTCAAGGTGAGGAAAAGCCTCCACTTCCAGGGTACTCATCCCCACTACCGGAATGCCCAGGGCGTAGCCCAGACCTTTGGCCGTCGCGATGCCGACCCGGAGTCCGTTAAAGCTGCCCGGTCCCCTGGCCACGATCACGCCCATAATGGAGCTTTTTGGTTCCTTCACCTGACCTAACACCAGGTCAATAGCCGGCAACAGCTCTACTGTATGATTCTGTCCGCAGCGCCAGGTGAGTTCGGCCGTCACCACGCCTTCCCGGGCCAATGCCACGCTGGCAAAGAAGGTAGAGGTGTCGATAGCTAGCTCCATCAGGCAACCCCCTCACGGCGCGACCCCGTCCCGTTACTCCCCCGCGAAAGAGGCTCGGCCACGCGGGATACCAGGTCTTCGTGTCGTGGCCCGATGCCCTTCAAAGTGATGTCGCGGCGGCGGGCCGAGACAACACTGATCTCTATGAGAAGATGCTGCGGCGGGAACAGTTGCAACGCCCTATCTGCCCATTCCACCACAGAGACGCCGTTCCCATAGAAATAGTCGTCGAGACCCAGGTCGGCTATCTCGGCCGGGTTCTCCAGGCGGTACAGGTCAACATGGTATAAGGGCAACCGTCCTTTGTACTCCCGCATCAGCACAAACGACGGGCTGGCCACGTAATCCGAAACCCCAAGTCCGCGCGCCAGCCCCTGGACCAGACATGTTTTTCCAGCCCCCAGTTGTCCCACGAGGAGAAACACGTCTCCCGGCTCAGCCAGGCTGCCCAGGGTCCTGCCGAGTAGCTGCGTGTCCCGCGGACTGCGGCTGGTGAAGCTGAACCAGCCCTTAACGACCCGGAGCAAAGTGGTCCCATCCCCCTTTTCCCCAGGGCAAGATTCGTCCGTTCCGGTCCAGAAGATCGACCTTCGCAGGCCCCGCCGGGACAACCTCCCCGATCACCGTCACCGGACACTCCAGCGATGCCTTCACCGCCTGCATCAGCGCCTGTGGAGCCGTGAACAACAGCTCGTAGTCCTCACCGCCAAATAGGGCCTTTTCCGTGGCCCTATCGCCGAGAGCTTCCTGCAGTTGCATCGAGACAGGCAATGCATCGACGCGCACTACGGCCGATACGTTGCTGGCCTCGCAGATATGGCCCAGGTCAGCAACGAGGCCATCGCTTATGTCAATGGCGGCTTTGACGCCCAGACGGGCCAGGGCTTGCCCCTCCGCCAGGCGGGGCTTGGGACGCAGATGGGCCTTCTTCATGTAAGCAGACGCTTCCGGGGAGGGCTGCCCTTCTCCCTTGAAAGCAGCCAGCCCACCGGCGGAGTCGCCGATGCGGCCGGTGACGGCTATCTCGTCGCCGGGCCTGGCGCCGGAGCGAGTGAGCAGGGAACCCTCGCTGTGGACGCCCCACAGGCCAACGGTGATGACCACTATCGGAGCCGTGACCATATCGCCGCCGACGATAGCTACATTGTAGGCGCGAGCCGCTTCCAGCATCCCGTCGTACAGCCTTTCGATGTCTTCGACCGAGGTAGCGGGTGGCAGGGCCAGGGTAACCAGCGCATACCGCGGCACGCCGCCCATAGCTCCAACGTCGCTGACGTTCACCGCTAACGCCTTCCAACCCAGGTCATCCCAGCCGGCGGTGTCCAGTGAAAAATGGACGTCCTGGACCAGCGTATCCGTCGTGGCTAACTGGAGTCCGGGGGATGCCTCCCACACAGCAGCATCGTCGCCGATACCTATCTTTACCGGGCCCCATACCTCCGGTTGCCTGCCGGCGGCTGTAGCTATCTTCTTTGCCACCCGGTCGATAAGGCCGAACTCGCCTAGCTGTGAAATCTTCACAAGCTGGATTATAGCACCCAGACCTGACGCCCACAATGATTCCTGTCTCGCGACCCTGAACCCGCCACCAAACTCTGGCGCCAATAGTGGCACGCGTGCCGCCTTAAGTGCGGGCCTCATCCGTTTCTCCCCCTTTCGCAAACTGAACATGTCCCACATCTTGCGCTGGACACAAGGGTTTTGAAGGGGGGATACACTATTGCAATAACTGAATGCTACCCATCTTCGGGGTCAGACATATCGAAATTGAAAACCTACCCCGTCATTGCGAGGAGCGT
>JACQTY010000206.1 GCA_016210545.1 Chloroflexota bacterium | reverse complement strand
TTGACGCGCTGGCAGACTTTTGCCATATGGCGATCTCCTTTCTCCTCCTGAAGTGAGCCGACCTACTCACCCTCCGCCCCGGAGAGCAGGCGGGTCCCTGCCCGGTCAAGGTGGAGCCGACAAGGACGACCTTGAGGGGGTAGGGGGCCTGCTACAATGGAAGAGGTGGAAAAGTCGGCCCTCTTCTCCCTCTCTCGCACGCTCCTACCTTGGTTCTTGGGTGGGTGGGACCGCCGCCCGCCTCTGTGAACAAAAAGAAAGAGCGGGGGTATTACCCCCGCTCTCTTTGCCTACTGCACCGGCTTGAGTTTGCCGGCAGCTAAGGCACTGCTTTGCCCGCTGCCCCCGCTTGTTCGGCCCTGGCCGTTGCGGTAGGATGTAAGCACCGCTTCGCGCACGAAGTGGATGACGCTATCCTGCCACTTCTTCCAGGCATCAGCCTTGTCAGCGTGGTTGGACACGTGACCGTGTTCCAGGTATTCAGCGCGGAGCTTTTGCTCCACCTCTTGTAAGTAGTTCATATGATTGTGTGAACTGCTTTATAAATGCGGTGTTCGACCGTTCACCGCCCCCAGCGGTCTAGCAGGGGGTGCACCGCGCCGGTCAAGGTGGAATCCTGAAAGGTCTACCTTGACGGTGCGTGGGGGGTCCCCTGCTACAATGGGAGATGGTGAGCGGTCGCCCGGTTTTGGCGGGTGGCGGGGGTTCAAAGACAGAGCGTGCAGAAACAAAAGGGCTCCTAACTTCTGAACTTCGGAAGATAGAGCCACCGGAATTCAAACAGAAAGACGCCCCTCAAACTTGTTGAGGGGCGTCTCTGAAGCTACCGCTTCGGACGTTCCGTAGGGGCGATAGGTTCAATCGGGATGACCAGTTCAGCGATAACCGAAGTCTTGGACCTCGGTTGGCCGTCCTGGGCCTTCCAGCGGGAGGTATCTAACCGTCCGCTGACAAAGACCCGATGGCCTTTGCGGAGACCTGCGGCGTAAGTTGCCGCTTTGCCGAAGACTGTCACCGGAACCACAGCTTTCTGTGTTTCCGTCCGTCCGTTGCTGATGACAACGAACTTCGTGTAGGCGGTTGTTTTGGCCTTGCCGGTCTCTGGAACATCGGCCAGATTGCCGATGAGATAGACTGCATTTACCATACCGTTATTTCCTTTCTGCGACTGCTGAATGTTAGGTTCGCGGCCTGACCCGTCGCCGGTATCGGCCGTTGCGGACCAAAGGCAGCCCTGGGCTTGGGCGGTCAAATTGGAAGTCACGCCAGGGAAGGCAGCTTGACCGCAGGAGCAAGACCGGGCTGTAGGGTGCCGCAAGGCAGGACGATTCTTGCCGGTGATGGGTGGCCGCCAGAGCCGCACCAGCAGCGCAGGGAAGGGAGGTAGGGTGTAGGGATGCAGGCGTGTCCGGGCGGTTGGTGGGCCGCCGAGAGAGCAAGGAAAGGCCGGCTGTTCCCGGTCCGCCTTCAGCAGCAACGGCGGTGGTCTGTGTACGGGGGTGTCTTCGGAAGCCTGGCAGCCAAGCGGTTCAGGAATCCACGTTCCCCTCGCCTTCCTGGGGTGGGCGGGAGCCGCTCGTCTCGTACTGCGAGCACAAAAAAACGGGAGGCTCTATGCCTCCCGCTGTTTGCTACCGCGCTGCGGCGCGGTAGGGCAGCCGCCCTGGGGCGGCACCCCACGCGCTCCGGCCAGGCCGCGCATCGCGCAAGCCGTGACGGTAGGACTGGAGCGCCATCTCGCGCACCAGGCGGACCATGCTGTCTGACCAGCGTTGTCGGTCCTCCTCATTATTGAGGATGTGGGTGAAGTCCAAGCGGCTGCGAAGCACCTGCTCGGAGTCTTGTAAGTAGTTCATATGTTTATGTGGACTGCTTTATCTGTGGTGATCGACTTGCTCACCTGCGGACAGGGAAACGAGTGGGTGCCCTGCCAAGTCAAGGTGGAGCCGGCAGGACTACCTTGACTTGGCAGGGTGCTCGTTACAATGGGAGAGGGTGAGCGGGCTTTCTCTGAGACGGACGGCGGGGGGATATTGCTCCTGATCTATGGCCGGTGGAGGATTTCTGCATCCTGCCATTGAGCAGCAGAGAAGCCCCGGATGTCCGGGGCTTCTCTTTGTGCGGCCAGACCGGTCAGTAGCTGGCGAGGATGGTCACCGGCTCCCCGGTTTGCTGCTCCTTACGCTCACAGAGCGCCACGAAGTCAGTGAAGCTCTGAATGACCGGATCGTCGTCCGGAATGCGGCCTTTCCGCTTGTAGACCACCCGCAGTCGCTTTTTGGCGAGGCGGATGGTCTCTGGCAGCCGTTCCCGGAGTACCGCAGCCGGTATCTTGGCTAGACATTCAGGGTCTTCAAACGCCTCGGCCACCAGGTGGCGCGTGGCGTAGGGTTCGCCGTGGTAGGACTCCCGCAGGTAGCCGACGTGCCCATGCTTCACGGAATAGCCGGTGAGCTGAGCCGCTTCTTCCTCCTTGGTTCGGCCCTTCCACTCGGCGTAGATATCAATGCCCATAGGGTTGAGGTTACGTTGTTTATAATC
>JACQTY010000180.1 GCA_016210545.1 Chloroflexota bacterium | reverse complement strand
TGCGGAGAGCGTAAGGGAGGTGTAGCCGTTTTTCGTGGCGGTGACTACGGCCAGGCCGGCCGGCGTGCCAGTAAGCGTATAGAGGCCATCGCTTCCGGTCTGGGCTGTAACGCCGGAAGCCGAGACCGTGACACCGCTGATGGGTTGCCCTGTGGCTGCATCAGTGACTTTACCGCTAACAGTCCCCACCTGTTTCGAGGCGCGTGGGTTGATGAGCAGACGCGCGAAGTCAATGGCAAAGCCGTCACCGGCGCCGGTGGTCGGGTCATCAATGTAGATGCTTAAGCGCCCGCTGGTGACCTGGGACAAGAAATCCGCGGGGATGGGCACGGTGATCAGCTTGCCCACCGGCCCGCTTTGATTGAGGGCATTGAGGACGGATTCAAGAAAGGGCGCTCTCTGCCCGTTCAATGTCACCTGGAACTTGCTGGTAAACACCGGGGCCTGGAAGTCGTCCACAAACATCTGGAGGGTGGCTGAGCGGACGCTAATGGCGGCAAGACTGTATTGCATGTCGATGGGTTTGGGGAGGTTGTCCGGCCGGGAGGTTGTGCTGGCGTAACCGTCGTAACCGGCCGGGGGCCGCCCGACGTAGCTGCTCCCCACCATGATCCTGTCCGTTCCGGATGGGTCATTGAGGCCAGGTTTCCACGGGTAGGAGTGTGTTGAGGTTGACTTGCCAGAGAAAACATCGAATCCCGCCGCGAAGCCAAATCCGAAGTTATCAATGTCGCCCACCAGCGCCACCAGGTCCGCTTCGTCGGTGGTGGAAGGCGGGGGTATCTGCGCGAGGGCTTTGGGCGGCCAGATGGCAGACAATAGCATGACAAGTACCAGAAACGCGAAACCCGATGTCCTGCGAAAGTTACCTCGTGTCACGTAAGCCTCCGTGAGTGCCTGGGACGGGAACAGAGCGCCCGCCCAGTGATGCGACTTCCCTTTTTAGTCTCTACAATGCGGCTGCCACGTGATGTCCTGCGGCTGGATGAACGGAGGACGGTACGTGGGACCAGGGGCTGACATGCCCGCGTTGTTGCACGGACTGTCTCGAACGGCGGTCAACGGCCGGACAGAGTCCGTTCGTAGGCTATCGCTGGCGGACGGATATCCCGAAGGGCCATAACAATTGGTCCGGAAATGGGCCCCTCCCCAGAGGAACAAAGGACCGTGGGTTGTCACGCTATTTCTTAAGCCCCTTGCCCATCTCGTGGACGGAGTCCACCTTTATCTTGACCACAGCTTTGGGCGGAACGAACCCGGCCTTCTGGGACCACTGGGACGCCTTGTCGAAGAGCGGCCCGGACGTTATGAGTTCTGCGGACCCCTGGAACGTGTAGCCGGCTATCTTTTCCACGTCGACCACCGACACGGCGATCTTGGAGTTGTTCTTCAGATTCTCATAATGGTGCCGGCCGGTTAGCTCGTAATAGATCAAATGCTCGTCGTCCAGTACAAAGAGACTTCCTTTGGGTCCCACGTCCGGAAGGCCCCCCGGGCTTACCGTTGCCACAAATGCCACCTTGCCCTTGACGAATTGCTTCATCTCGTCGGTGATCTTGGCCATGAGTCCCCCCTTTCTCTCCCCGAGTCTCTATCGGCAAACAGGAGCCACTCTCCCGTTGCGCTGCCGGTGCAAGTTCTCCAGACCCTTCCTCGTGTCGCTGGCTATCCTGGCCTTGTCCCAGGTGGCGAGCCGGCGCTTGAACAACCAGTAGGTGAATTCCTTGAGCTGATGAATGGTTATCTGCCTTTTTCGCCGGAAGTGCTTCTGCTCGCAGAAGCTTTCCCACAGCGGTGCGACTGACGAGCCATATAGATTCTGGAAGGCCTGGTCCATGACGGCGGCATCAGGGTGATTGTACCCGCGGCACCACCACTTCTTGCGCACGTCCTCGACTACCGCCAGCACCAGCGCCTCCTCGACAAGGACTCCGTAGTAGTAGTTGAGATAGGCCCGGTACTTCTCACTGCCCAGCAGGGAACGCATCTCCCGGGGGCTCAACTGCAAAGGGGGTTTGCCGTCAAACAACAGGCTTTCAATCTCGGTCTGGGGCGCCTGGCCGGTCTCTTCCAGAAGGCGTTGCGCCAGCGCCAGCCAGTCGAAAGCCTCGCCACCTATCACATAGTGATAAGTTTGGTCTCCGTTGACTTCCTCGGGCAGGGTCCAGAGCGCCATAGCCTCCAGAAGGGCGATGAACCAGTGCTTCCCCTGGGCCAGCCCCTCTTTCAGTTTTTCAATGGCCTCTTTCCTGCCGTCAATGGCCTGAGGCAACCTTGTTTCAGTAACCGTTGTCATCGTGGCTCCAAATATGCTCAACCAGCGAAGCCGGTTGGCTTTAACCCTGCCGTCCGCTTCTCTGGATTATAGACCGTCAACTTGACAAAATCCATGTCCACCACCGCCTTCACGGTCCCCATTCCCGAGCTCGGCAAGCATGCCTGGCCGTGGCCCCACATAGGCGTTAAAATAAGGATTGCATCATAGGGAGCCAGTATGGAAAACAAGACGTAGGCGTAGGGTGGGTCAAGCGAGCGGGCCAGGCGTTGGCGATCTTTGGCAGGTACGTATAGCGAGCGGACCCACCACGTGCATTAACGGGATGCGGTGGGTTGCGTGGCATTGACATGCCACATTCACCCACCCTACGGCTGCTTGCTTCTTGTTCCTCGTTCCTCACCTCTCGCCTCTCAAGAATGCTTCTACCTCCGCCAGGGACCGGGTGTTCAGGACGTCCTCCGGCTGGCACCATGCCCGCCGGGCCACCCCCACCCCGAAACGCATGTAGGCCAGGTGCTCGGGACGGTGGGAGTCGGTGCTGATGACCAGCTTCACCCCCAGCTCCCTTGCCCGGTAGGCGTGGATGTCCTTGAGGTCCAGGCGGGGCGGCATGGCGTTTATCTCCAGAGCGGTGTTCGTCCGCAGCGCCGCCTGGAAGACGGCTTCCAGGTCCAACGCTATCGGCTCCCGCTCTCCCAGCAGGCGAGCCGTGGGGTGGGCTACAATGTCTACGTGCGGGTTCTCCATGGCCATCATGACGCGCTGCGTCATCTTCTCCTGGTCCTGGCTCATCCCCGAATGTATGGCGGCCACGACAACATCGGCCTGCTCCATCATCTCGTCGGGGGCGTCAAGCGTACCGTCGGCCCGGATGTCGACCTCCATACCGGTGAACAGCCGCATGCCGACCTTCTGTTCTACGGCGCGGACCTCGGCGATCTGTTGCTTCAGCCGCTCGACGCTCAGGCCGTGGGCGATTCCCCTGCCTGCCGAATGGTCGGTGATGGCCAGGTACTCGTAACCGCGAGACCTGGCTGCCGAGGCCATTTCCTCTATGGAGTTGTTGCCGTCGCTCCAGTTTGTGTGGCCGTGGAAGTCCCCCTTGATGTCCGCCACTTCCACCAGCTTTGGGAGCTTCCCCGCCGCGGCCCTTTCTATTTCCCCCGTGTCCTCCCGCAGCTCCGGCGGGATGTACTGCAGCCCGAGCCGTCCATAGAATGCTTCCTCTGTGGCGAAAGCCTCAATTTGCCCGGTTTTCACATCGGTGATGCCGTACTCGCTCAGGGATAGCCCCTGCCGCTGAGCGCGGGTGCGCAGGGCTATGTTATGCTGCTTGGAGCCAGTGAAATACTGGAGGAGGGAACCGAAGTTCTGGTGCTCGACAAGCCGCAGGTCTACCTGGAGTCCACCGGCTACGAGGACCGTGGCCTTGGTGTCGCCTTTGGCCAGGACTTGCCCGACCATAGGCAGGCGAACGAATATCTCAATAACAGGCTCCGGGTTGTCGGCGGTGCCCATGATATCGATGTCGCCGATGGTCTCGCGGAAGCGGCGCAGGCTACCCGCGGCAATGATATTCTTCACTCCGGGCGCGGCGCCTAATGCCGACTGAATCTGCTCTACCAGGGGCAGCGCCTCGCCGATAGGGATGCGCTGGTCCTTGCGGCGCAGGGCTTCCAGGGCGTGCTTGATGTTCTCCGCTGTCTTCTCCCCCATTCGCGACAGCCGCGCCACCCGCCCGTCGAGCAATGCCTTCTCTAAGTCTTCAATGGAGTTGACGCCCAGTTCCTGGGTCAGGCGCATAGCCGTCTTGGGGCCGATGCCGGGTATTTCCATGAGGGTGGTGATGCCGGGGGGGAACTCGGAGCGGAGATCCTCGTAGAACTTCAGCTTGCCCGTGGCCACCAGTTCGGTGATCTTCTTCTCGATGGCCTCGCCGACGCCGGGGATGTCACGGAGGCTGCCGCCCTCTCGGCGGATAACCTCGACTTCTCGGGGGAGGTGCTCAATGGCCCGGGCCGCCCGCTGATAGGCGCGGACCTTGAACACGATCTCGCCCTTCAGTTCCAGAAGGTCGGCGATGTCTTGAAAGACTCTGGCGATGGCAGCATTTTTCATGGCGTGATAACCGTACTATGTCCCTTTGGGAAGCTTGACGCGATATCGTGAGGCATCACTTACCACCAATAGGCCTTTCTCAACGGGAGTACTGGCGAGCTTAGA
The DNA here is from genome assembly GCA_016210545.1 of Chloroflexota bacterium. Lineage (GTDB taxonomy): Bacteria > Chloroflexota > Dehalococcoidia > JACVQG01 > JACVQG01 > JACVQG01. The sequence goes on along the minus strand of JACQTY010000180.1, from coordinate 1,012 downwards.
TAACAGAGAGAGCAGGACATTGACGACCACGGTCGAAGAAGCGAACCTGAGCTTCAGCCTGATAATGCCTTTGTGGCTGCCCAGAGGATAGTTTCGGATGTCCGAAAAATCAGCATCCAGGGTAACCAGGCATAGCCCCGCTCTTGATGCGAAGTCCATTATCTCGGAATCCTCATGCCCCCTCAAGTTGACTTCCCGAACATGTACAACGTCGAAGCCAAACTGGCGCAGCCGCACCGCTACCTGAGGCGAGATGTTTTCGTCGAGGAGCAGCTTTGGAGTCACCTAATCTCTTCGCACTCCAAAACCCCAATTTCCTCCTGGGCTAGGCGGGCAGCATACTCCAAGCAAGCCAGAACATCTTCTTTCGTCAAGTCCGGGTATTCGCTGAGAACCTCATCTACAGTCAGGCCTCCCCCCATCAGATTCAGTACTACATACACCGGAATACGTGTTCCCCTGATAACCGGTTTGCCGTGCATGATCTTAGGCTCCACAACAATACGGTCGATGTAGCTCATTTGTTGCCCCCTTAGCCGCGGTTTCGCATCTCGGCTTTTTACACATACGCCACTATATAGCCACGCTCTATTGCCTCAATAGCGCCAGGATCGCCTCTTTTCAATAGGCGTGAGAACTCCGTGCTGGTATACCCTCTCGGCTCAATGCCGGGGAGAACGCAGGAATACAATACCTCCATGCGCTCCAGCGGGCGCGTCGGCAAGGCATCGCTAACAATGATCACGTCTATGTCGCTCGCATCGTTGAAATCGCCGCGTGCGTACGAGCCAATTACAAACGCCATCAGAGGCCCGAGCCTTTTTGCCAAGAGACGGGCGTAGCGTTTGGCCAGGCGAATGGCCTGTTGCCTTTCCCCGGCGCGAGCCTTAAGGGCTTTTTCCAAAACGCTTCACCTCACCGTTCACGAAGTCTAAAACCTGGCGAGCGCCAGTAATTGCCTGCTGAGCCGTAGCCTTGTCATAGAATTCAAAGGGACTGGCCTCGGCAAAGG
>JACQTY010000015.1 GCA_016210545.1 Chloroflexota bacterium | reverse complement strand
CCGGGGACAAGCTCAAAGAGCTCCAGTACCTACCCGAGGGAGCGAAGCTGGCAGCTACCTTCTTGAAAGAAGACAGGTTCGACCTGGCCAAAGCCATCGCCGGGTTCGACGAAGACGCCAGAAAGTACGTTTATCGTGGGGCCCAGGAAGCGCTGCTAAACAACATCGTACTGCCCCGCACCCCCAGGAACAAGACTGACGCCAAACGGGCCATGGATGGCCTGGTATCCTTGAAGAAGGACAAGAGCAAGCTGACCCAGGTCATGGGCAAGATCGACAGCCTCATTGCCTACTATGAAAGGACCAGGCAGCAGGCCTACGAAACCATGAAAAAGGAATTCGAGGGCGCCCTCCGCCAGGCTATGCAGCAGCAGCAACTCGGCATGCGGCAGCAGAACGGTCGGGTGGACGCGGAGATGCAGGCCGAGTTCCAGATGCGGTGGAGAGAAGCTTCAGCACGCATGGACATGGAATTCGAGGTCAATCTCAGCGGGCTCAAGAAAGACATCGAGCGCATCTCCTAGAGTCGCATTGCAACGTGTCTCCACTTCAAGCTGGTAAGAAGAGCGTGATACATTATGGCCCCTAGAAGTAAGAATTGGACCAAGCTGGGCATCCGTCTCAATGTCGAGCCGGAGTTGGACCAGCCGATTTTGATAGCTGCGTGGCCCGGGGTGGGTAACATAGCGTTGCGGGCCGTCAGCTACCTGCAGGAGAAATTGGGCGCCGAGCCGTTCGGCGACATTGACCCGCGCCCCTACGTCGACCTCCCCGGGGTTTTCATCGAAGATAACCTTATTCAGCCCCCCCGATTTCCCCGGAGCCAGCTTTTCTTCTGGCGACGGCCGCAGCCGGGGCGGGACCTTATCATCTACGTGGGAGATACCCAGCCCGGCCACAACACCTACGAGCTCGCCCATCGCGTCATTGATATCGCTCAGCACCTGGGCGTCGATACCGTCTATACAATGGCGGCAGCTTTACTTGCCGAGCCGCCGGAGAACCCGCGGGTCTGGGCTACCGCCTCCGACGCGGAGCTTGTGGCCGAGTTGAAGAAAAAGGGGGCCGTCCTCAAAGGGGACTTCTTTGTCGCCGGAATGAATGGCCTTTTGCTCGCCGTGGCCAAGGAACGGGGCCTCCGAGCCGTCTGTTTGCTCGGCGAGACGCCACGCCTGATACCGCAGGTGGACAACCCCGTGGCCTCTCTGGCAGTGCTCAGAGTGCTGTGCAAGGTTCTCGACATCCAGGTGGACACCAAGGACCTGGAGACCATGGCTGAGGAAGCCAAGGTAGAGATATCTCGCATGCTCATGGAAACGCAGAAGAAGTTCCTGCAGGACTTCACGATCCCTCTGTGGGAGCGGGGTGAGGAAAGCCAGTCCTGATTTGACCGACAGCCCGCCGCAGCGCGAAAACAGTTGCCTTCGCCAATAGTAAATATGCTTATTCTTTGGTGTCCGGAGGATCTTAAACTATGGGACGTTTAGGTGCGCCAGAACTGATAATCATACTGCTGATTATCCTGGTCATATTTGGGGCCGCCAAGCTGCCGCAAATAGGCGGGGCTCTGGGAAAGAGCATCCGCGAATTCAAGAAGGAGGCCTCCGGCGAGGCAGACAAAAAGGCTGCTGACACGGCGATCGAGGCCTCGAAGAACTCTCACGGACCGGCGGCGGCCGAAGCAAAGAAGGGCTTCTAGGAATCAGGCAAGAAGCTTTCAAAATGTAACGCAGGGAATAGGGATGCCCCGGGCATCGCTCGCCGCGGGGCGTCCTTGTTTACGGTCGCCGCAGCCATGGCATCGATAGCCGAATCGTCCGTCAAACGGCCCTGGCGCCAATGTCGCTTGAAGTGTAGCCCCGTCAGCGCGGGTCCTGCCCATTTCTCCCCCCTTTCGCAAAGACAGCGGCTCGACGTAGGGGCGCCCCGACAGGTCACACATGTTCCAACATATCCCTGACCAGATAGCGGTAACTAATCTGAGGCATGGGGGAGATGGCCCCGCAACGCGTCATTCCAGCCCCGTATCCGTGTACGGGGTAAACTCCGGCCCGGATGCGTCGGGGGCCCCGCAGTGCTCACGTCTCCTGGATTCCGGCTCGGTGGCCGGAATGACAGGTGGTGTAGCGCCTCTCGCTATCTGTCT
>JACQTY010000178.1 GCA_016210545.1 Chloroflexota bacterium | reverse complement strand
GCTTGAGATTATCCTGTGTGCCCACTCCGGCATCGATGACCACGGTGGGCAAGTCCTGGAACAAGGGTTGCCTCCGCTGCGTATTTCGGAGCAAAACGGCCGGCGTCTCGGAGGAAAGCGGCCACCTTCTCGGAGCAAAGCGGCCACCCTATCGGTGAAAAAGGCCACCCTGGTGGAGGTCTGGGGGGATAGGTAAGCGGCGCTGGGCAGCACCACGCCATAGAATGCCTTCCGTAAAGGAGGGCCTATGGCCAATGAAAGGTTGCCCATGCGCAAGATCAAAGAGATACTACGTCTAAAGCATGTCTGCGGGCTGAGCGGTCGGCAGATAGCTAAGAGCTGCCGGGTTGCCCGCAGCGCAGTAGGTGACTACCTCCGTAGGGCCGAGCGGGCTGGGCTAAGCTGGCCCCAAGCGGCCGAGATGAGCGAGGTCCAGCTCGAAGTACGGCTATTCCCCGAAACACCCCTGAGTTCCGGGGCCAAGCGTCCGGCGCCTGACTGCCAGTACATTTATGACCAGTTGCGCAACTATCGGAAGATAAACCTGACTCTTACTCAGCTATGGCTGGAATACAGGGAGCGACACCCCGATGGCTACCAATACACGCAGTTCTGCGAATACTATCGCCAGTGGCGCAGCAAACTCGACTACTGTATGCGCCAGGAGCATCGGGCCGGTGAGAGGGTCTTCGTGGACTACTGCGACGGCATGTCCATCGTGGACCCCGGGACAGGAGAACTGACCTCCACTCAGCTATTTGTGGCGGTGTGGGGCGCTTCCAATTACACCTTCGCGGAGGCCGGCCTGACGCAAGGACTCCCTTGCTGGATTGGCGCCCACGTGCGCGCCTTTGAGTATTTCACCTGTGCCCCCCGGGTACTGGTCCCCGACAATCTCAGGAGCGGGATAAACGACGCCTGCTTTTATGAGCCGGAGTTGAATCCCACCTATGCCGACATGGCAGCCCACTATGGCTGCGTCGTCCTGCCCGCCCGTCCGGCGAAACCCCGGGACAAGGCCAAGGTAGAAGTGGGTGTGCTGATAGCCCAGCGCTGGATATTGGCCGTGCTGCGGCATCGCACCTTCTACTCTCTGGCCGAACTCAACGCTGCCATACGTGAACTCCTGAAGGACCTCAACACCCGCCTACTGCGCAAGATGCAGAAGTCTCGCCGGGAGATATTCGAGAGCCTGGACCGGCCCCAGGCTTTGCCTCTGCCTCAAAAGCCTTATGAGTACGCCGAGTGGAAGAAGGCCACGGTAAGCATCGACTACCATATCGAGGTGGACAAGCACTACTATAGCGTGCCCTTTCGTCTTCTCCGCGAGACGCTCGATGTCCGGCTCACCGCAACCACCCTGGAGGCCTTCCGTAAAGGCGAGCGGGTGGCTGCCCATGCCAGGTCCTATAATTCAGGCCTCCACACCACGCTCAAGGAGCACATGCCGCCGGAGCACCGCAGATATGCCGAGTGGACGCCATCCCGTATGATCGAGTGGGCGAGGAAAACGGGAGAGGCCACGGCCCAGGTGGTGGAGAGGATCATGGCGGCTCGCACCTATCCGGAGCAGGGCTATAGGTCATGCCTGGGCATCATGCACCTGAGCCACTCCTACGAAGCGGAACGAGTCGAGGCGGCGGCAAGACGGGCCCTCAAGTTCAATACCTGCACCTTCAAGTCCATGCGTGCCATTCTGGCCGCTGGACTGGATCGTGACCACCAGACCGATACATCGGCCCGGCAATTGCCTCTGCCCTTCCACGAGAATATCCGGGGCAAAGAATACTACGACTTACCAGAGACAAGAGGAGGAAATTCATGCTGAACGAACACACAGTGACTTTGTTGAACTCGCTAAAGCTGTTCGGCATGGCCAGGGGCTTTGCCCAGCGCCTGGCCGACACCGGGCAGGCTGACCTCTCCCACGCCGAATTCGTGGCTCTATTGGTGCAAGACGAGAAGACATACCGCGATAACAACCGGCTCCAGCGCCTGCTCAGAAACGCCAAACTGCGGCAACAAGCAGCCCTGGAGGATATCGACTATCGGCACCCCCGCGGATTGAACAAGCAGGTCATACTGGAACTGGCTGATACCCAGTGGATAGCCGCGCACCGCACCGTCTTGATCAGCGGCCCAACCGGGGTCGGAAAATCATTCATCGCCTGCGCCCTGGGCAACTCGGCCGCCCGAGCCGGTTACACAGTCCACTACACCCGGGCACCCAGGCTCTTCGAATCCCTGCAACAGGCCAAGGGAGACGGCTCCCACCTCAAGACCCTCACCAGGCTAGGGAAGGCGCAACTCCTCATCATCGACGACTTCTTACTCACCCCTCTGGCAGAGGCAGAGCGCAAAGACCTGTTGGAGATCGTCGAGGAACGCCACGGGTTGGGCGCCACCGTCATCACCAGTCAATGTCCTATCAAGGATTGGCACCCCAATATCGGCGATCCCACCCTGGCCGATTCCATATGTGACCGCCTATTGCACACTGCCTACCGGATCGAGCTTCGAGGCGAGTCCATGCGGAAGAGGCAGAGCGCAACATGAAAGTATCCCGATATTGCCATCCCACTCCTCCCCAGACCCAAAGCGTGATGGAGGTAGGCCCAGACAGAAAGGAGGCAAGTTGCAGCCTGACACCGACATGAGCTAAACTACCACCAAGCCCTGCGTCGCTTCTCTCGGTCCCCCGGCCGATTTGACCGAGACCGCGGCCGCTTTGGAGCGAACCCGGTGGCCGATTTCACCGAACTACGCACCCTTTGCGGAAGATACCAGCGGGGTCTTATTTTTTCTTTTTTTGATGGCGGATTAAGGGCTCACAGCTTCCTCACACCCAACCCCTCCAGGAAGGCATCCACCCTGTCCAGGG
>JACQTY010000016.1 GCA_016210545.1 Chloroflexota bacterium | reverse complement strand
GGACTACGCTCCTCCGAGTAAAACATCGGAGTCCGATGCGTCGGACAGAATGACAATGCAAAGACCCTGACAGCCTCCCTTACCGAGAGTTTCTCAAGTTCAGCAAGCTCCCGGCGCGAAATCTCGTCGTAGCCGTCCAGGGGCGCTCTCCCGATTGGCGCTGCATTTTTGCCTTTGCGCATTGGTTTCCTCAACTACCTCTTACCACACCACCCGCTCCCGCTGCAAGCGCTCCATCTCCTCGCCTGGCAGCCCCAGTAGTTCGCTGAAGACCTCTTGGTTGTGCTGGCCCATCGAACAGTGGTTTCCCAATTGCATCTGGCGACGCATACTCACAGCCAGGAGAGGAATACGTCCAGGTTTTCCACAATCCTCGCATCTCCCGTCTCTTCGGCCAGTTCCCGGCATGTTCTCGTTAGATACTCAACATCGAGTCTCTTCTTTTGTCGCACGATCATGGCCTTGATGTCCGACCTGTCAAGATCATTGAAACGAGCCAATTTGTACACAACAGTGTCTTCCGTGCTGGCTACAGGGAGCCGGTTATCGAATATCGTGACAGTAACTGCTCGCTCAATAGCTTTCTTGTCCAGGCTGTAGCTGGCGACACGAAGGTCCACCGACAGTCTCTTCTCATATCGGAGTTTGGACGGAAGCATGGCCTTGAGCTTCTTCAGGGTATTGGGAGTCACCTGAAACCCACGCTTCCCCAGGGAGTCCAGAAGATCGGCGAGCGTTTCAAGAGGAACAACGATGACGATGTCTGCATCCAGGGTCATACGGGGCCGACCCCAAATGGAAGCGGCAATGCCGCCGATGATCACATAGCGGACCCGCGAGATACGCAGAGTCTCTGCCGCCGCCCGGATCATCCCCTCCACTTAGAGGCTTCTTTCAGGAGGATCTCCAGCCGGCGCACCGCTTCCTTTACCGAGAGTTTCTTCAGTTCGGCAAGCTCCTGGCGGGAAATCTGGTCGTAGCCGTCCAGGGGCGCTCTCCCGATTCGCGTTGCATTTTTGCCCTTGCGCATTTCTGACCCCACTTAATTCTTACCACACCACCCGCTCTCGTTGCAACCGCGCAAACTCCTGTTCGGGTATCCCCAGAAGCTCGCTGAAGACCTCCTTGTTATGCTGGCCGATAAGCGGGCCGTGACCGTCGATGCGGCACGGTGTGGCCGAGAGCTTCCACGGGCATCCCACCAGCAGGTTGGCCCCCAGCTTCGGATGCTCGACTACTTCCAGCACCTCCCGGTCGCCAATGTGGGGATCGGAGTAGACGCCGGCGCAGGAGAAGCTGGGCGCCGCGGCCACGCCCGCCCTCTGAAGAGTCTCCATCAATTCGCAGGCATCGCGGTCAAGAGTCCACGCCCCGATGAGTTTGCCCATCTCGTCCTGGTGCTTCCATCGGCCTAACGGCGTGGAGAACCGGTCCTCGGCGGCCCACACCGGCCGTCCCATCACGTTCACCAGGACCTCCCATTCCGCCTGGTTGCCCGCCGCGATACTCAGCCAGGCGCCTTCCCCGCGGCAACGATAACAATCGTGGGGGGCCATCGCCGAATCCCGGTTGCCCTGTCGGGTCTGTTCCCGGCCATTCATCGCATAGTCCATGAGGACGTCGCCCAGCAGGCAGGTCATGCCCTCCCGGGACGAATAGTCGATGTACTGCCCGCGCCCCGTGCGCTTGCGGTAGTAGAGGGCGGCCACGATGGAATAGAAGATAGTCAGCGAGTTGATGGCGTCGGCGGTGCTGCGGGCCTCGTGAGGCCTGTCGTCAGGATAGCCCGTCATCTCCGCCAGTCCGGAGACGGCCCCGAAGATGGTGGCCACTGCCCTGGAACCCGCTTCGGGGCCTACCCGGCCGCTGCCGGACGCGGAGACCATGATGATATCGGGGCGCACCTCCCTGACGGCTTCGTAGCTCAAGCCCATCCGGTCGATGACGCCCGCCGAGTAGTTCTCCAGGAGCACGTCGGAGACCGAGATGAGCCTTTTCACCAGCTCCAGCCCTTCGGCCTTGCGCATGTTGATGCTGGCGCCCCACTTGCTGAGGTTGACGAAGTTGTAGCGCGGTACCCCTTCGAAGTCGAGGCGCTCATTAGTCAGAGGATTGCGGGTCACGCGGAAGCCGTCCATGGCGCCCTGGCTCTCGATGCGGAAGACCTGGGCGCCCAACTGCGCCATGATGCTGGTGCAGAAGGGACCGACCAGCCCGACGGCAAACTCCAGGACGCGCACGCCGGACAGGGCGCGGCGGGAGACGGCCTTTCCCGATGGAGAGACCTTTTCATACCCCAGGTTTAAACCTGGGGTATCTGGTATATCCCCATTCGTGCGAGAGGGGGTGGCGTCAGATGACATGCAGCCCCCTCAACCTGGCCAGGTCGTCCCTGGTGTAGCCCAGCCGCTGGCAGTAGACCTCTTCGTTGTGCTGTCCCAGGAGCGGCGCCGGGCGCTCCACGCGCCACGGAGTCTCCGAGAACTGGTAAGGGGCCGAGGGGTATTTCAGTTTCCCTGTCTCCGGATGCTCTATCTCCGTGAAGAAGCCGCGGGCGGCAAACTGGGCCGACTTCATCACCTCGCCGGGCCTGAGGCTGGGACCGGAAGGGAAATCATTGGCCTGGGGCCGGGAGAATAGCTCGGCGCGGGTGCGCTCTGCCAGGAGACGCTCTATGACCACCTCGACTTCCGGCGAGTGCATCTCCAGCCAGGTCTGGTCCAGCAGCCGCTCGTCTTTCTGCCAGTCAGGGTAGTCGAGGAGGGTAAATAACGCTGCCCGGTGCCGCTTGGTCAGCGTGATGAAGGCAGCGTAGCCGTCCTGGCAGCGGTACAGCCGTCCGAAGGGCCAGTTACGCGTGGACCGGCCGGTCACGGCGCCGAACTGGGCGTAGTTGGTCATGTCCGAGGCCGCCAGAAGCAACAGCGCCTCTTGCGCCGATATATCGACGATCTGGCCCTGCCCCGACTCCTCCCGCCAGTAGAGAGCGGCCAGCGCCGCGCCGGCGGCGTTCACGCCGACCTCGTATTCACCGACGAAGTTGCCCGCCTTGACCGGGGCGCGCTCCGGGTAATCGCTGCCCGTTGGCGTCATGAAGCCCTCGCCGCTGGCATGGTAGGTGTTGAGCGGGTAGGCTTTGTAGTCCTTGTAGGGGCCGGTCAGCCCAAAAGGGGTTATGGCGACCTGTACCAGTCGCGGGTTCAATCGCTTCAGGTCGTCGTAGCGGAGGCCGAGTCTTTCCAGCGCCGCCGGAGGGGCGTCCTCGATGAAGATGTCCGCATCCTTGAGCATCTCCCGGAGTATCTTGCCGCCACGGGGGGACGCGACATCCAGCGTTACGCCGAGCTTGCTGGTGTTGGCATAGAGGAAGAGGCCGCTGCGTTCGGGGTGGGGGATGTCATGCAGGAAAGGCCCATGGCGGCGCGCCGCATCGCCCGCGGGCGGCTCCACCTTGATGACCTCGGCGCCGAGGTCGGCCAGGAGCTTGGCGCAGTAAGGCGCGGCCACCATCTGGCCCCACTCCAGGACCCGGAGGCCACCCAACGATTTACCTGACATAGCCTCTACCAAAGCAGTATGAACGCCTCTTCAGAAACACCCCGCCACAAATTCCAACCTCCAAGTTCCAAATCCCAAACAATGCTCAAAGCACACAATACCAAACTACGGTCACTGGCTTTTCGCTACAATGGCAGGGAATATCTTGGTCAGTTCACTGGATTCGTTGAGCAAGCTCTCCCGCGCTCTAGCGACCTCTGCTTCACTCGTGTCTACTAGCTTGAGCCAGTAGGTGCTTTCCTTGGCTTCCTTGCGACATATCTTGACTCGCATCACGAAGTCCTTCTTGCTCAGGGCTTCATTGGCCTCGATGTAATTTGCCCCTACGGAAGTCGCTGACCTCACCAACTGTCTGGTAATCTCCACTGTCACCACTGTTTTGGGTAACTCTTTGCAAAACGTGACCGCCCGTTGAGCAAACTCAAACGTTCTGGTCTCAAGGTCATACGTTTTCGGCTTTGAGTTGTTTGTCATTTGGAGCTTGAGATTTGGGATTCAGGGCTTAGCGTCGTTCCGCCAGTCTCTCAAAGAATGCCTCGAACTGGTTCTTCATCTCCTCCTCCGGCACCACGGTGGGGTCCATGAAGTCCATGTTCAGCGCCAGCAGCGGGATATCCACACGGTCGCGGAGGGCGTCCTTGATACTGCGGATGGTGGCGCAGCCCTCGCGGCAGCCGGCGTGCGCCCAGAAGACGGCGCCGTCGACCTTGTAAGTCTTGGCGTCCTGAACGGCATCGGGCACCATGCCCAGGTGCAGCGGGGCGTAGAACTGCGCGCTGCTGGGTGTCTGGTAGATCCTCGTGGCCAGGGTCTCGAAGGGGTGCGAGAGGTCGAGTTGCCAGTCGCGCCAGTGATCGTTGTCCACGTTGAAGACCATGCAGGCGCCGTGCTCCCGTTCCATCCAGTCCATTATCTTCCAGTTGTGGTACGGGACCTGGGATATGCTGAGGAGGCGGAAGCGGTTGTTGGGCGTGAAGCCCTTCTTCTGCTCCACCAGCGCCTTCGCCTCGTCCCGGACGACGCGGAAGTAGTCCACTGCCTCCTGGGACCCCTGGTAGTACCAGCCGACCACCATCATCTGGAAGGAGCGACGGTTGGGCAGCGGGTACGGGGATGCCTTCCGTAGCTCATTGATCTCCCTGTGGAGCCTGACCATCTCGAAGGACAGCTTCAGCGACTCCTCCAGCCGGTTGGGGTCGAGCTTGCGCCCGCTGTGCTTCTCCAGAAAAGCTACCATATCCCGAAATTCTGCCGCCGTATAGCTGACGGTGTCCGGCCGGTGGGCATACGGCCGCTCCACGAAAAAGCCCGGTATCTGGTACATGTCGATGAGAACCTCGGCCGTCTTGGCCGTGTTGTCGCAGGCCATATTGCTCCAAACGATGGCGTTGGGGAGCGGCACCCAGCCCTGGGAAAAGGACCCGGCCATGATGCGGTGAGTGGAGCAGATCTCCGGGTATAGTCCCAGTCCCCGGGCAGCGTTGAGGCCCTCCTCGAAGTTCTTCAGCACCACGGCCATAGTGCCGCTAGTGAACTCCAGGTGCATGGGCGTCAGGCCCAGGGCAAAGATGATTTCTGTAGGGACCAGGACGGTGTGGGCGGCGATGAACTCACCCTTCTCCAGCGACTGCCGTATCTTCCTGTGGTACTTGACGATCAGTTCATAGTAGAGCTCGTCGCTGGCCGTAGTGGGATGGGCGCGGCGGTGCGCCAGGATGCCCTCCAAACTCTCCAGCATCCGGGTGTGGCGGCTGAGGTCCAGAACAGGTCTCTTCATCTATGCGTTCTCCAGCTTTCTCAGGCCCAGGCTCTCCATAAAAGCGTCCAGACGGTCCAGCACCTGGGCCTCGTCAAACTCACGTCTATCGGTCATATTGCTTTCGTAGGTCACCACGGGAATGCCAGCCTTCACCTGTCCCAGGCGGCTCTCCATGCTGCCCATACTGGCGATCTCGCAGCCGCGGTTGAGGTGGATAATGGCGCCATCGGCCTTCCAGGCTTTGACCATGCGCAGGGCCAGGTCGGTCTTGCACTGGGGCAGATAATGCAGGTCGTAGACATTCATCTCCAGCAACCAGGTGGCCAGGGCGCGGAGGGCATCGTCGCGTGTCCTCATGGGCATTCCCCGCTCCTCGGGGGGGATAGCGCGCGTAAAGGAGCCGTCCGGCCTGTCCCAGAGATTGCCGAAGAGAAAGGCAGTGTACCACGAACCCACTACCACAGCGCCGTATGTCTCCAGGTAGCGATAGAGCTTCAAGAAGAACCAGGGCGGCTGGAAGTCGTCCATCAGGCGGCAGCGTTCTGTGCCCAGGGCGGCTATCCCTTGCCTGACCCGGTCCTTGACCTCGTCCAGGAGCAGGCGGTGGAACTCCACCGACTCCTTCTTCTCCCGGAAGAGCACCAGCGGCACGTAGAGGGAGAAGAGGCTCTTCTGGTCGATAGGGGCAGGGATGTTCTGGTTCAGCAGCATGATCTCGCCCCACAGGGAGGAACTCAGGCATTCGTTCCGCACGGCCTCGATGAGCTTCTCGTCGTCATACTTCCGCCTGGTGACCCTCTCCAGCCACTCGATGCAGTCGTGCATCTGGCCTACCAGGTACTCCCGCCGCCACTCCTGCCTCTGGCCTTTGCCCATCACCGGGTAGTCAACCGAGAAGTAGGGTACGCCGAAATGCTGGCTGACGGTCTGCCACCACTTGGCGTGCGTATCGCAGATGTGCATCTGAAGGCAAAGATCGGGCCTGGGGAATGGCCCGCCGAAGAAGTACCGGTCCAGGACCACGGACCCGTAGTAGTTGCGGAAATAGGAACACATGTCCCTGGCAAAGCCGTGGGACTCGGCAACCTCCAGGCATTGCTGGCTGAAGTCCGATTCAGTGCCTACGGTAGCCCCGTACGGCTCCCCGGAGAGATGAACATAATCTCCCAGGCCGGCCAGGAGCGCCGCGGGCGCATCTGCGCCGCCGGTCACCACCAGCTTGCCATCCTGCCGGGCCGTGGCAATCTCCTTGTAATAGCTGAGCCTCAGTTCTTTGACCTTTGGCCAGCAGTCCAGCGGCCTGGTTCGGTACTTGACTCCGGATGCGCCCATCGCTGTCCTCCCCCGGAAGCCCCCGATCGTCCCGTTTAAGCCTTTGCCAGTGCGGCTCCCAGCTCACGGCATTTCGGCTTGCCCGACTCTGTCTGGTCGGCCCGGACCAGCACCCACTCGGCCTTCTTGACGAGGCCGAAACGCATAGGGTATTGGTCCAGGAACTTCACCGAGACGGCGGGGTCGGTACTGTGGGTTATGATAGCGCCGAAGGGCTTGTCCTTGCCGACCTTCTCCCGGTCCTTCCACATGCGTTCGAAAAGTTTCTTGGTATCGCCGGAGAAAGTGCCAAAGGACTGAGTGGTGGCCAGTATGACGGCGTCGGCGCTGGCGAAGTCTTCCAAATTGGTGTCGCTGGCCGCTTTCACCGTGACCTGCGCCCCCGCCTCCTTGGCCCCCTCCGCTGCGGCCTCGGCCAGAGCCTTGGTGCTACCTCTGAAAGACTGATAGGTAATGAGAAGTTTAGACATTCCCGTCAATTCCTCCCGTATCTTAGTATTCCGCCCCGCACCGGCGATGAAACAGCCCTCGAAGCGAAATTATCTTGATTATTGAATACTACGACACCCCCTGTCAAGTTAGTGGCAGCGTGACGGCCTCCGTGAGGGGGGCTGGTCGAAGACTCTGGAAGTGGAGGAGCCCGTTCTCACTTCCTTGCCCTCTCTCCCGCGGCACATGCCATGTACGCGGTGCTTTCTCAAAAGGGCCGCGCGCATTAAGCGGAGTTTGTTTCAATGTCATCTCCCGGTGCATCGGGACTCAGGGGCTGGCTCAGAGTTTGTGAATTTATTGATTTCCCAGATTCAGACTCGATTCCCGTTCAGATAGGGGCGAACCAATTTTTTTACAGCCTCTCAGGGTGACAGAATGGCCCCACCCACAGTCCAGGGATCGTATCCATTTCCCGAAGAGATGTCGTGTAATCGGCCACTTGCCGGACTCTCCGCATCGCTCGCTGCGACAGGGCAAGCTCTGAGCCGCAGCCCTGAACGAAGCGAAGGGCAGCGAATGGGGTGAGGCGAAACAAAGGGATAGCACCCTGACTACTTCATTTGACCCCCCGGCTACAATGGGCTATGATTTGAATGGGGTGAGCGCTCACATCACACAAATCGGGAAGGAGGCAACCATGTTGAAAACAGAGAACCGGAACGGTAAAGCAGCGGTGGCCCGGGCAGCCCTGGCCCTGTTCGCTGAGAAAGGTGTTATGGCCACCACCACCAGGGATATCGCCCGGAGAGCGGGGGTGGCCGAGGGGACCCTGTACCGCCACTACCAGAGCAAGGAGAGCCTGTCACAGGACATCTTCAGGCAGTGCCTGGAGCAGTTCAGTAGCTACCTTCGCCAGCGCGTTCAGGCGCAGAAGAGCACTGTAGGTAAGTTCAGGGTCCTGGTGCAGGCATTCTTCGACTTTGCCCAGCAGGAACCCGCCAACTACTCTTTTGTCATGTTCGGCCACGACGCCGGGCTTCCTTTGCCTGCCGGTAGTGGGGCCATGCCCAGGGACGTCGTTGTGGAGCTTATGCGAGATGGGATGGAAAAGGGGGTATTCCAGTTGCGCGATGCCAACCTGGCTGCGGCCATGGTTATCGGGGCGCTGACGCGAGTCATCTATTTCAAGCAACACGGACTGATCGACGAGGACTACCAGCAGATCGTGCCTCAAGTCGCCGAGGCCTGTCTGAGAATGATATCGCCGGAGGACATCTGGGCCACCGAGTGTTGTTGAATAGCCGCTCGCTGAAAGAGCCATGCCCATCAGCCCTGGGAATGGCAGAGAACGTCTTTCGGCCCGATACATCGGGGCGTCGTCCTTGTGGTCACGGCGCAGCCGTTTGGCGGTCGGCTACCGGAGCAGCCGTGGCCGCCGTGTCTTCCGCCGTCGCGAGAACCGACTTTGGAGCCGTCGCGAGACATCCCGATACATCGGAACGGTGGCGGCCTCCCTCGAAAATACGATCCCCCGACCCGATGATGGTCACTAACAGGATATAGCGACATCTACCTGTCATTCTGAGCCGCAGGCGAATCCCGATAAACCGGGACCGCCCGCCGTGGCGTCGCTTCAACGAGAGACCCCCAAACCCCTTTGAAGGGGGGTCAAGGTAGCCCTTCTGGCTATTTAAGAGGCGACCGTTCACGCCCGCTTGCGCTGGGCGCCGCGAAGCACGAAAATGGGCATCTATGTCACGTGGAGCGCAGGGCAGGCGCCATCCTGAGCTTGTCGAAGGACCCCGACAGGTCGGGGCCGACGTTTCGATCCCGACAAGTCGGGACGCGGCGCCTGCTCGCCTTATTTTCGGGAACCGTTCATGTATCGGCATGTCGTGCCGGGGGAACCAGCAAATTGCCTCGCTGCCCCTTCGTCCCGAGCCACCGGGACTCAGGGCTTCGGCTCGCAAAGACACTGTGAATCTATTTCCTGGGCTCAGCCCTTCTGGATCTCGGGGAGTATCTTCTCGTAGAAGTCCAGCGACTCCGGATTAGCCAGCGCATCCCGATTTGAGACCGGCCTGCCGCTGACTATGTTGGTGACCGCGCTCTCGACCTTCTTCATGTTGAGGGTGTAAGGTATGTCTGGTACGTGAATGATCTTCGCCGGCACATGGCGTGGCGAGGCCTTGTCCCGCAGCGTCTTTCTGATCCTGTCCTTCAGTTCATCAGTCAGTTGCTTCCCCGCAGCGAGCTTCACGAAAAGGATGATACGCTGGTCGTCCTGCCATTGCTGGCCGATTGCCAGGGCATCGGCAACCTCGCTCACCCCCTCCAGACTGCTATATATCTCCGCGGTGCCGATGCGGACACCCGAGGGCTTGAGCAACGCATCGGAGCGGCCGAAGAAGGTTATACCCCTCGTGTCGCTATGGATGATTATGTAGTCGCCATGACGCCACACCTTTGGGTACATACCAAAATAGGCGTCCCGGTATTTTTCACCCCCGGGGTCACTCCAGAAATAGAGGGGCATGGACGGGGACGGGGCCTCGCAAACCAACTCCCCCATTTGGTCGAGCACTGCATTCCCTTTTTCATCGTAGGCCTTGACCTTCATTCCCAGACCCGCCTTCTGTATTTCTCCGGCATACACGGGCGCGGTAGGGTTGCCCTGAGCAAAGCAGCCGTTTATGTCGGTCCCACCGGATATCGAATTGAAATGGATGTCCCGTTTTATGGCCTCATACACGTACTCGAAGCCTTCCGCGGAAAGGACCGAGCCGGTCTGGGTGATCTCTCGCAAAGCCGACAGGTCGTACTTCTTGCCGACCTGGATGCCCTCGCTTCTCAGCAGGTTGATGTAGCTGGCGCTCGTGCCAAATACGGTAACCTTTTCGTCCTGTATGAGCCTCCACATAGCCTCCGCGTCAGGGTAAGCGGGGTTGCCATCGTACAGCACGATGGTGTTGCCCACTGCCAGGGAGCTGAGCATATGGTTCCACATCATCCAGCTACAGGTGGTTATCTGGAAGAGCACGTCCTCCCGCCTCAGGTCATTGTGGAGTATCAGCTCTTTGAGGTGGTTGAGCAAGATGCCTCCCGCCCCTTGCACAATGCACTTGGGTCTGCCTGTCGTTCCTGAGGAGAACATAATGTAGACTGGGTGATCGGCGGGTAGCTGCTCGAACTTCAGCTCGGGTTGCTTCCCCCCAGCCGCGAACCGGTCGTAGTAGACCGCGCTGGGGATCCGGCTGATATCGCCCGCGACCCCGGTATGCCGCACAACGACAACCTTCTCCACGGACGGGAGTTTGCCGGCGATTTCCGCCACATTGGGGAGAGAACTGAAAGGCTTTCCTTTGTAGAAGTAGCCGTCAACTGTGAAAAGGACCCTCGGTCCGAGTTGGCCGATACGGTCAACTGTTGCCTGCGCCCCCAGGTCGGTAGCGCAGGACGACCATATAGCGCCGGCGCTGGTCGAGGCCAGCATGGCAATGGCCGCTTCCGGAAGATTGGGCATGTAAGCCGCCACCCTGTCTCCCGGCTTTAGCCCCAGGTCTCGCAGCGGCTTAGCCAGCCGGGCCACGCCGTCGTAGAGCCGGGCGTAGGACATCCCGACGCTCTTCTGCGCTTCATCCCTGAAAACAAATGCTGTTCGGCCGTCGCGGTAGCGAAGGAGGTTCTCGGCGAAATTCAGCCTGGCCCCGCCGAACCATTTTGCGCCGGGAAACCTGGTCAGGTCATCGACGACCTCGTCATAGGCGCGGGATGCCTTGACCCCGCAGTACTCCCAGACGGACGCCCAGAAGGCAGGGATGTCTGTGACAGACCAATCGTAGAGGGCGTCATACGAGTCGATCTCAATGCCATGTTTCTTGTTTACGAAACCGACAAAACGGGTCATGTTGGCTTGCTGCCTTCGCTGCTCTGAAGGCGTCCACAACAACTTCGACATCAGACCTCCTCCGGCGGCTACGTGCGTTCAATAATGGCATCTCCCGGGGGCTATTCGTACAGGTGTCTTCTGGCCTGAAACTCCTTTATGAAATGGCTGACAGCCTCCTCAAGACCATACCGCGTCTTCCAGCCCCAGTCATTACGGGCGTTACTGCCGTCCAGTTCTCTGGGCCAGCTCCTGACTATCCGCACCATTTCCGGGTCGGGGGAAAACCGTATCTGCACACCGGGCATGTGTTGCTTTATGGAAGCCACGAGTTGCCCTGCCGCGGGTGAAAAGCCCTCGATGTTGTAGACACGCCTTTCCAGGCGGCCCGCGGGAGCACGTTCCAGAGCGACCATCGATTGCACCGCGTCCTCAATATATAGAAGAGGGATCCTTGCCTCCTCGTCAACATAGGCTTCGTAGGGCCTGCCGGCAGCCGGTTCCTGAATGATCAAGCTGCTATAGGCGCTGGCCCCGCCGCCGCCCCGGCCCGGCCCTATGACGGAGGGGAATCTCAGGCCCCTGAAATTCACGCCGAACTTTGTATTGTAATATTCTCCAAGGCGCTCTCCGAAGACTTTGGTCACGCCATACATGGTGGTAGGCCTCTGTATCACGTCATCATCGACGCGATCTGGGATGCCTGTGCCGTAGGTAGCTATGGTACTGAGGAAAACCACCGTTTCCACGTCGAAGAGCCGGGCTGCCTCGAGGATGTGGAATGTGCCGTTGGCGTTAACCGCATAGGCAGCGAGTGGCGCTTCCTCGGCAGACGCCGAAAGCAGCGCGGCCGTGTGATATATGGCGCTGACCTTGTATTTCTTAACTGCCTCCAGCACCTGGGCCCAGTTTCCCAGGTCACCCTGGACTGTTTTCACTTTGTCCCTGATATCGTCGATAAGCCTGGACCTGGGTATGACGTCGAATAGGACTACGTCTTCGCCCGCGTTCACCAGTTTTCTGGCCAGGTGGGACCCGATGAACCCCAGGCCGCCGGTTATCAGCTTTGACACATTAGCCTTCCTTTCTGTCGACAGGGCTAGTGTATTGACTCGTAAATAGCCCTACAACGTTGGTCCTGGAACATGGAAAGTGCGTTTGCTGGATTCCACAGGTATTAAACACATATTACACTGGCGGCTTATTGTAAATGGATTTGTGGGAGACCAGATCAGATCCCCCGACCCGATTCATCGGGACTTACTGAAGGGGGCCGGGGATTCCCCCATACGTCTCTACGGGAGGTGATCTCAGGCAGGCGGCATGACCATGGCCTCGCCGGTGACCACCGTCTCGCCCTTCTGATTGATGCAGACGGTCTCCAGACGCGCCCTGTTCTTCTCTTTTATCAACTCCAGTACCTTGAGGCGGATGGTGAGTTGATCGCCGATGAAGACAGGCTTGAGGAACTTCAGAGTCTGAGAGAGGTAGATCGTGCCGACTCCAGGGAACCGAGTGCCCAGGACGCCCGAGATTATCCCCGCCTGAAGCATTCCGTGGGCCACCCGGCTCTTGAAAATCGTCCCTTTGGCATACTCTTCGTTCAGATGGATGGGATTGTTGTCGCCTGTGGCCCTGGCAAAATCCTCGATCATCTCCTGGGTTATAGTGGTCTTGCTTTCATACTCTTGCCCGATGCTTAGCAGGTCCAACGTAATGCCCCTGGCCGCGCTCCTGGCTTCCAACATACTCCGGACCGTCCTTTCTTGCCGTCCGCTGACACCTGATCTCCGGAGAATCGCTGCCAAATGTCAACGCAAACGATACCCCGCTTGGGCCATCCGCTCACCGCTCCTCGGAGACGGAAACGATGGTCTTATTGTGCCACATCTGCGTGCAAGTTGTATATCCGTTAAATTACTCAGTTCGGGTGGGGGAAACCCTTACTTGGGCCGATAGGACGTGCCATGTCATGGTCTGGATGCTTTCTTAACTACCAATCGTCTCATACTATAATGGTTTTCAAAGTCCTAACCGTTGGCTGTCCAAAACTGTCATTCTGTCCGACGCATCGGACTCCGATGTTTTACTCGGAGGAGCGAAGTCCCGACCAGTCGGGAACAAGTCGGGAAGGGCGGGGGTATCTTAGGACAGCCTTGACAGACTATTATGAGACCATTAGTAACTTGATAAGAACACGGGGGTGCGGCGGGGACAGAGTGATCTATTCTTTCAGCTTGAATCGCTGATTTCGGGGAATCGGCTATTGACCGTGGGCTGGTGACGGCGCTAACATGGAAATCAACGGCAGTCAATTTCTCCAGGGGCTACTCCCACACCTGGCCCGACTTCTCCGTTCAACAACTTTACAACTGCCGGTGGACCGAGCAAGAATGACGCCGTGGCAACTCACGCCCTGGACCGATGTGGATATCGTCATCCGTCTACTTGTTGCAGCCGGACTCGGCGGCCTGGTGGGCTATGAAAGATATCTCGCCGAGAAGCCAGCCGGCCTCAGGACGAACATCCTGGTCTGCACCGGGGCGGCCCTGTTCACAGCGGCATCTCTCTACGCCTTCGGGCCGCTGGCTGACACCTCCAGGGTGGCGGCGGGAATAGTTGTGGGCGTAGGCTTTCTCGGGGCTGGCAGCATTATGCGACGCGGTGGAGAGGTGACTGGACTTACCACAGCGGCCACGATATGGGTCGTGGCGGCGATAGGTCTCGTCATAGGGGTCGGCCTGTACGTGCCCGGACTTGTGACTGCGGGCATCACGTTCTTCGCCTTGAGGCTTCCTCACCGGAAGTAATAGGCCGACGGTCCGACGTCAATCCCCTCCGTCGAGCTGGGTCACAAACCAGGTGTAATTCGACTTCGCACTCCTGCCGTTTGCCTTCTGTCACAAGGAGAAAGGCCGCCCAGCGGGGACCTTGGGTAGCCCTCGGACTGCGGGTCAAAGGAATACCGCTGATGGCGAAGAGGAGCCGGACATTATGGAGGGAAATCACACAGGACGGTCAGGGGGGCCAACGTCGGGGACGCCGGTCCAGGTGCGCTACGACAGGTCTCTGCTCACCGACGATGACCTCTACCTGTTCAATCAGGGGACCCATTATGCCCTCTATGATAAGCTTGGCGCCCACCCGCTGAAAGAGGCAGGAGATTCTAAAGCTACGTACTTCGCGGTCTGGGCGCCCAACGCCGAAGAGGTGTCGGTCATCGGGGACTTCAATAACTGGGACAAGGCATCGTGCCCTCTGCGCCGGCGGCGCCAATCGGGGATCTGGGAAGGCGTCGTGTCTGGCGTGGATAAAGGCGCTCTGTATAAGTATCATGTGGCCTCCAGGTATGCAGGCTATCACGCGGACAAGGCCGACCCCCTGGCGTTCCACAGCGAGGTCCCTCCCCGAAGGGCATCAATTGTCTGGGACCTGGAGTACGAGTGGGGAGACCGGGACTGGATGGCGAACCGTCGCCAGCGCAATACACGGAATTCCCCCATAGCAATCTATGAGGTGCACCTGGGGTCGTGGCGGCGAGTCCCGGAAGAGGGGAACCGGCCGCTGACCTACAGGGAGTTAGCCCCGAGACTGGCGGAATACGCGCTGGACATGGGTTTTACCCACATCGAGTTCCTGCCCCTGATGGAGCACCCCTTCTACGGCTCCTGGGGATACCAGACGACCGGTTATTTCGCGCCCACCGCGCGTTACGGCGCCCCGCAGGACCTGATGTTCCTCATCGACTACCTCCACCAGCAGGGGATCAGTGTTATCCTGGACTGGGTACCCTCCCACTTCCCAACCGACGAGCATGGCATCGGTTTTTGCGATGGCACCCACCTTTACGAGCACGCTGACCCCCGCAAGGGCCTGCATCCAGAGTGGGACAGCTTCATCTTCAACTACGCCAGGCACGAGGTGCGGAGCTTTCTCTGTAGCAGCGCCCTCTTCTGGCTGGACAAGTACCACGCTGACGGCCTCCGTGTCGATGCCATTGCTTCGATACTCTATCTCGACTATTCCAGAAAAGAAGGGGACTGGATCCCCAACGCCTATGGTGGTCGCGAGAACCTTGAGGGCATCGACTTCTTGCGCCAGTTGAACGCGGCGGTCTACAGACGGTTCCCCGACGTGCAGACCATTGCCGAGGAGTCTACGGCCTGGCCCCTGGTCTCCCGACCGACCTATGTCGGCGGGCTGGGCTTCGGTTTCAAGTGGGACATGGGCTGGATGCACGATACCCTGGAGTATTTCTCAAAGGACCCCATCCATAGGAAATTCCACCACTCCAGGCTCACCTTTCGCCTGCTCTATGCCTTCCGTGAGAACTTCATCCTCCCTCTGTCGCACGACGAGGTTGTCTATGGGAAACGGTCGCTCCTGGACAAGATGCCGGGGGACCAATGGCAGAGGCTCGCCAATTTGAGGCTGCTCTTCGGGTACATGTACGCCCAGCCTGGCAAGAAGCTCCTCTTCATGGGCGGGGAGTTCGGCCAGCGGCGGGAGTGGTACCACGAGGAGAGCCTGGACTGGCACTTGCTGGAGTACCCGCCCCATCTGGGTGTTCAGGCCTGGATGCGAGACCTTAACCGCCTCTATTGCGGTGAGTCGGCGATGCATGAGCTGGACTGCGAACCGGCTGGCTTCGAATGGGTGGACTGCGACGACAGTGAGAACAGCGTCATCAGTTTGCTGCGCAAAGGCAGCTCTACGGGAACGGTGGTCCTAGCTGTCTACAACTTCACGCCGGTACCTCGCCTGGGCTACCGGGTAGGGGCGCCGCGGGGCGGGTTCTGGCGTGAGGTGCTGAATAGCGATGGCAAAGAGTACGGAGGAAGCGGTCTGGGCAACGCCGGCGGAGTAAACGCCAGTCCTATCCCCGTCCATGGCCGCCCCTACTCTCTGAATCTGACTCTACCCCCTCTTGGGGCCTTGTTTCTCAGGAGCGATACGGGATGACGAAGCCGGCAGTCACCCTCGGCGCCACGTACCTGGGACAGGGACGATGCCGGTTCCGCGTCTGGTCGCCCTCCGCCAATAAAGTGGAGGTGCACATAACATCTCCTGAGGAGAGAGTGGTATCGCTCCGACCTACACCTTGTCTAAAACACTGTTCACTATCTTGAGATAATCTCTTAGCACGTCAGTATTAGACCTTCTTTACCCCCAGGGTGATCTCTCCCCCATCCAATTTGTGCTTCTCGATATAGGCGTCAGGCGGCACACCCTGGACCAGATCGCGGGACAGGGTCTCCTGCCTTATGTAGCCGGCCTGCTCGGGGTCCCGCATTATCTGCTCCGGGACGCCGGCGCCTTCATAGTAGGTGACTATGTAGTCGGCGATGTCGAAACCCGCTGAGCGCCGCATGGTCTGAAGACGGTGGACTATCTCCCGGGCCAGGCCCTCGGCTCTCAGTTCCGGGGTGATGTCGGTAGTCACCGACACGATGTAATTGCCATCAAAAGCCGATTTGTAGCCCGGCTTGTCCTTTACATCGAGGATAACCTCATCCGGCTGCAGGACGAAGCCGCTCACCGGTATCTCCGCCCGGCCCATCTTGAGAGTTGCCATCGTTACGTGTTCCGCTGGCCCTGCTTTCCGTATAGCATCCGTTATCTGGCCGAGGCCGTTACCGTACTTGGGTCCCAGCAACGGGAGGTTTGGCTTCACCTGAATTGTGACCGCCTTTTCCTTATCCAGGGTGAAAGTCACCCTCTTTACGTTCAGCTCGTCTCTTATCTGTTCAGACATCGCCTCCAGGGTCTTTGGCTCCACGCCGGATATGATTGTCACGCAGGCTTCACCCAAAGGCTGGCGGACCTTGGTCCCCGCCAGGCTCCTGGCGGAACGGCCCAGGCTACATATGGTGGTCACAGCCCTGGTGTTCTTAGAAAGGACTTCGTCGATCTTCGATGCGTCGGCTACCGGGTAGTCTGCCAGATGTACACTTTCTGCTGCATCCGTGTACACTGAACGTACCAGGTTCTGGTAGATCTCCTCGGCAACAAAAGGCGTGAACGGGGCCAGGAGCTTGCTCAGAGTGACAAGGCACTCGTACAGGGTAGCGTAGGCCGCCTGTTTGTCAGCGTCGTTCTCACTCTTCCAGAAGCGACGGCGGCTGCGTCGCACGTACCAGTTGGACAGGTTATCCACGAACTCTGCAATGGCCCTGCCCGCCGTGGTTGGATCGTAGTTATCCAGCCGCTCCGTCACCTGCTGGACCAGTGCATTTAGCTCGGAAAGTATCCAGCGGTCAAGCTCAGGGCGCTGCGCCGGAGCGGCGACCGAGGCCGGATTGTACTTGTCGATCAAGGCGTAGGTGACAAAGAAGGAATAGGTGTTCCACAGGGTAAGCAGGAACTGCCGCCATACCTCCACGACCTGGTTGGTGTCGAAGCGCCGCACATTCCCCGGCGGCGAGGCGGTGAGCATGTACCAGCGGAGGGCATCGGCCCCCCGTTCCTGCAGCACCTTCTTGGGGTCGACCACGTTGCCCCGCGCCTTGCTCATCTTCTCGCCCCGGGCGTCCAGGATCAGACCCAGACAGATGACATTCCGGAAGCAGTTCTCTCCCCTGACCAGCGTGGAAAGGGCGTGGAGGGTATAGAACCAGCCGCGGGTCTGGTCAACAGCCTCGCAAATGTAGTCGGCGGGGAACCACTGGGCGAACCCCTGGGCATCCTTAACGCCGTAGGCTTCATTCACCGGGGACTTCAGAAAAGGATAGTGCCACTGGGCGAAGGGCATGGCCCCGGAATCGAACCAGCAGTCCAGCACCTCCGGCGTCCGACGAGTAATCCCTTTGCATCCAGGGCAGTCGTAGGTGACCTGGTCGATGTGCGGGCGGTGCAGGTCGAGGTCTTCTCTCCACCCCTTCAAGCCGGGTTTGGCCTTCAACTCTTCACGGCTGCCGATGCATTCATATACGCCGCACTCCTCGCAGCGCCACACGGGCAGCGGCGTGCCCCAGTACCTCTCCCTGGATAGCGCCCAGTCCACGTTATTGCGCAGCCAGTCGCCGAAACGGCCCTCCTTGATGTGCTCCGGGTACCAGCTTATCTGCTCATTGCCTTTGAGCAGCGCTTCCTTGGCCGCGGTGGTCTTTATGTACCACGAGGGCTTGGCGTAGTAGATTAGCGGAGAGCTGCAGCGCCAGCAGAACGGATAGGTGTGGACGATGCGTTCACTGCGAAAGAGAAGGCCACGGCCCGAGAGGTCCCTGGTGATGTCCTTATCGGCCTCCTTGACGAACTTGCCGGCGAAGGGGTAGCTTCCCGTCATCTTGCCCTGGAGGTCCACCGGCTGGACAAAGAACAGGCCCTCTCTTTGCCCCACCTCGTAGTCTGCTTCGCCAAAGGCCGGGGCTATGTGAACGATGCCCGTGCCATCGGTGAGGGAGACGAATTCCCCGGCGATGACGCGAGAGTCGAAGCGGTCCCCTCGGGGGACATAGGCCTGGCCCTCGTAGTCGGCGGACAGCCTGGTAAAGGGCACATTGAACTTCTCCGGGGCAAAAAGCGGCTCATAGCGGAGGCCCAGCAGGTCGCGCCCCTTCAACCGGGCTACTACAGCACGCTCCTGCTTCACGACCTGCGGCAGCAGCGCCTCGGCCAGGACAAGGCGTTCGACGGGTCCCTGGTCAGCCTGCAGTTCTATGACGGCATAGTCGGCGTCCGCGGCGACGGCCACGGCGGTATTCCCGGGCAGGGTCCAGGGCGTGGTGGTCCAGACCAGGAAATAGGTGGGCGTGTCTGAAAGGAGGCCTTTCCGGGCCTGGTCGGAGCCGCCGGGCCTGGATAGGTCCAGCCTGAACTTAATATAGACGGAGGGGTCGTCGGCGTCATCCCGGTAACCCAGGGCCACCTCGTGGGACGATAAAGAGGTGCCGCAACGGGGGCAGTGTGGCGTGACGCGGAAGCCCCGGTACAGCAGCTTCTTGTCCCACAGGCTCTTGATTATCCACCAGCCGGTCTCGATATATTCATTCTTCAGGGTTACGTACGGGTTTTCCAGGTCCACCCAGAAGCCAATGCGCTCAGTCAGGCTCTCCCACTCTTTGAGGTACTTGAAGACGCTCTGACGGCAGCGGGCGTTAAACTTATCTACGCCGTATGCCTCGATCTGGGTCTTGGAGGAGAAACCCAGCTCCTTTTCCACCTCCAGCTCCACAGGCAAGCCATGAGTGTCCCAGCCAGCTCTTCGAGGCGCCCAGAAACCCTTCATCGCCTTGTAGCGAGGCATGATATCCTTGAACACACGGGCCAGGACGTGATGGATGCCCGGGTTGCCGTTGGCCGTCGGAGGCCCTTCATAGAGGATGAACGGCGTAGCCCCTTGCCGTTGGGCGACGCTTTTCTCAAAGACCTTGCCCGCCTTCCACGACGCCAGGATGCGTTCCTCCATGGCCGGGAAGTCCATCTTGCTGCCTACTGGCTGGAACATATTCTCCTCACCCCGATTCAGGGAAACCCTAAACTCTAGACCCTAAGCACGAAACAAACCCAAACGACCGGAACCAACAAATGCCATTATCATTTGGTCATTGTAACCCGGGACCTATTTAGAGTTTGGCGCTTGTTGCCAATGCTTGACCAGGGAAAGCTGCACAAAAAACAAAGGCCCGCCCCATAGGGGCAGGCCTCAGAAGACCCGCTATACCACCCTGGAAGACCGCCAAAATTGCGGTCAAGGCACGGCCCCGGTATCGCGGAGGCCCGGGCTTATGCCTGTGTCCCGATAACGGCGGACGGGCCCGGCCCGGCCTACTCTCCTCCGGAACAGGATTTCGGTGAGCAGCTCAGGAGGGATATTCGCCGGGCCTGGTCGCGTCTGCTCTCACCTTGCCAGACTCTCTGTGCCGCCATTGCCGCCGGCTACTCGTCTCCGTCTTCGCTTTTCCACTTCAGGTTAACAGTCGAGGGAGGGGATGTCAAGGGCCGCCTGCCGCGGTCAGTCCGCGGTGAAAAACCTGTCCGGGTCCAGCAGCCGCAATAGCCTGATTTCCTCCGCCGAAGGCGGCGCAATATCCTGGACGCTATCAGCAACCCTGAGTTCCCAGCCGCAGTTCTCCTTTGCTGTGCGAACGCGGTCGGCAAGGGGCGCGGTCGTCTTCCCCGGCAGCACCGCCGTCAGACAGAACTGGTCGCTGCCCAGCTTTTCAAAGACGGCCAGTTGGGATACAAGGGTGGCGACCCGCTCGCCGGGCGTTGTGATGTAGTCCACCTTATCGACGAACCTGTCCTTCATCTGGCGCACGACGGCCACCGTCTCGAGGCTGGCGCCGGCGTCGTTGCCGCCGCCGGAGCCCATGAGATAAGTGCGTCCGACGCGGGTGGTGTTGATGTTGCCATATTTGTCTATCTGGGCGGCCCCCAGCGAGGAGACGCATCTGGCGTTGCCCCCGCCAACGACCACGCTGTAGGCGTCGGTGCTGTCGGTGAGCATCCGGGCGCTGGGGAAGTGGACGGTAGAGGTGATGATGGGCTCGCCGGGGCGGGGAGCGTACCCCACCAGCCCCGCCCCCATAACCAGTTCCACGTCGTCGCCCTGACCCTTCAACAGGTAGTAGGCCAGCCAGGCAGCCAGCGCCGAGGCCCCGGCGCCGGCCAGAATAGCGCGGCGCCGGTGACGACGCACCTTTGCCTGCAGCTGGCGGGAGGCCACGATGACCATCATTTCAGAGGAGGTAACGGGAGCGTCGAGGGATAGGTTGGCCCTTTTCATGGCCTCTTCCCAGGCATCGGGGCGCCCCTCTTCCTGCAAACGCTCCAGCCTGCGCCGTCCCAGCTTGTCCAGGTAGGCATCGGGCGTCGGCGGCGACAGCACCCATTCCCTCACGAAGGCGTCGAAATCGGTTGGGTTGTCGCTGGCCTTGCGTAGCTCGGCCATGAACTCGTAGTCCTCTTTGTAGGCGGCGATCTCGGGAAGGCCGTGGTTGCCCAGCCCCCAGGGATGGGCGCCAAAAGGGACCACGGAGACGGAGTTGACCATGTAGCCCGGCACCTTTACCAGATGAGAATGCGCCCGGATGAACTCGGTGGACACCAGTTTCTCCACGGTGACCACGACCCCTTCGCGGGCGGCCCGGGGTCCCCACAGCGATTCGTCATGGGGGCCGAGCAGGATGGTGTTACCGTTGCGGTCCGCCGCCCAGCCGTGGACGAAAGAGACATCGGGCTGGAGGGCCTTCAGCATGCCAACTCTGTCGCCGCTTCCAAACGGGTCGTCCATGGTTTGAAAGGAGTCGCGGTTCTCCTCGGCCATAGTGCTACCGGATATAGAGCGGGTTGGCACAAAACTGACCCCCATGGCCCCCGCCATGAGCCGCTGCTGCAAAGAGCACAGAGACCAGTTTTCTATCTGGACCTGTCCCTCTCTGTAAAGTTGCTGGATAACCTTGACAGGGCCGGGAGAGGGGTAAATGTGAGTGCAGTTGGTGGTGATAAGTTTTCTGGCAAGCTTGCCGTGGACCGGCGCCAGCGAGTGGTTGCAAACTATGTAGGCGAC
The DNA here is from genome assembly GCA_016210545.1 of Chloroflexota bacterium. Classification (GTDB taxonomy): domain Bacteria; phylum Chloroflexota; class Dehalococcoidia; order JACVQG01; family JACVQG01; genus JACVQG01. The sequence continues at coordinate 2,910 of JACQTY010000016.1, read as the reverse complement.
AAAAGTAAATCCGGGTCTGGTCCCCCAGAACTGGCGGGATAGCTCCCGGATCGAGGCCCCGGCTTCCTTGATGAAATGAATGACCATGCCCGGGCGGATATTTCTCTGTATGGCCTCGCTGAGGCTGACTACCTTGTCCTGACCCTCGTCAGCCTCCAACCTGAAAGGTTTGAGGAGGCTGGGGTCTATGCCCACGCCGCCTCCGCTTCGTGATTCAACATCCGGTTTTGGACGTCCACGTAGACGAGCCGGGGCTTGAGCGAGTGGGCCTCAGCCTCGTTGACAGCGGAATAGGTGAGGATTATCACCATGTCCCCTTTCGATACGAGGCGGGCGGCGGCGCCGTTTATACATATCCTTCCCGATCCCCGTTGACCCGGCAATGCATACGTCTCCAGGCGGGAGCCGTTATTGATGTCCAGCACCTGCACCTGTTCATAGGGCAGTATGTCGGCGGCCTCCAGAAGATCCTCGTCGATGGTGATACTGCCCTGGTACTCCAGATTAGCTTCGGTGACCTTTGCCCTGTGGATCTTGCTTTTCAACATCATCCGCATAGCGCCCTCCTGGATATCAGTTAGAATTGAACAGCGAGCGCATTTCCTCGGCCCGCTGCGGCGTTATCTTGCCCTTGGCCAGGGATACGGGTATCGTCTGAAGGCCCAGCTCCCGGTAAGTAGACACCAGCGCCGGCGCCTGTTCTTCCAGAGCTTCCAGGTGTTTCCTCAGTGTGCCCATATCGCCCCGGGCAATAGGCCCGGTGAGGCAGTTGGGCAGGCCGACCTGTTTCAGGTTATTCACCGTACCCTGGATTAGAGGCAGCATGGCCCGGGTTGCCTCCGGCGTGCTTACCCCGAACTGCTGCCACAGGTCGGTGGCCATTTTCACCAGGGTGACAAAATAGTTGCAGGCGATCACCGCCGCCGCGTGGTACAGCACCTTGTCGCCGGCCCCAAGCTCCACGGCATGCCCGCCCAGGGCCGTGGCCAACGACTTCAGCGTTTCCAAAAGAGCTCCCTCGGCCTCGATGCCGAACGTCGAGCCCGGGATGTTCTCTATAGCCTGGGCCACGCTGGCGAAGGTCTGGAGGGGGTGCAACGCCCCCACTCCCGCCCCGGCCCGTCGCGCCGGCTCCAGTATGTCCAGCGAGGCTGCGCCGCTACAGTGCACCACATCCTTGCCTTTGCGCCATTGGAGCTGTGCTACTACTCCGGCGATGGCGTCATCCGGCGTGGTGACAAAAATCAGGTCGGCGGCCTCGATCACCTGCTGCGCCGACTCCTTGGCCTGACAGCCGGTAACCTGGCCCGCCAGCTTCCGGGCGGCGGCACGCGTCTTGCTGGCAACGGCCGCCACGGGATAGCCCCGCTGCGATAGGGTTACCGCCAGGGCCGTGCCCACTGTTCCCGCCCCGATGAAGCCGACCTTCAACAGCTATCTCCTGCTCTTAAGCGCCGCTTTGAACTCCGCGGCCGAGGGTATCCCCGCCAGACCCTCCGCCTGCCTGACCCCCCTTACCACCGCCTCGGCCACCACCTCCACAGCGACGGCGCCCAGCGCCGTGATGTCAGCCAGCCTACCGCGCCGGCCGGCGGCCAGGGCGAACATCACATCCCCGTCCACCAGGGTGTGACACGGCCGGATAGCCCGGGCCAGACCGTCGTGGGCCATCTGGGCTAACTTGTTAACCCCTTCTCTGTCCAGACGGGCGCTGGTGGCCACCACGCCAATGGCTGTGTTGGCCGGTCCTCCGTTCCGCTCCGTCCCGTGAGTCCTGTCGTGGACCCCGCTCGCGGGGCGGGAAGAGTCTGCGACGGGCGGTTGCTCCGACATGGCCGGAGCCGGCTGCCACGTCCCCCGTTTCTGAAGGACCGCCGTGCTGTTAACGAACCGTTTACCCCGGCGCGGCCCGGCCAAGAGGGTACCCCGTTGCGGGTCGACCACATCGCCATAGGCATTCACCACCACCAGAGCCCCGACAACCGCGCCGTTTCCCATCCGGCGGCTGGCTGTCCCCACGCCGCCCTTGGTCGCCCACTCCTTCCCCAGGGCCTTGCCCACAGTGGCGCCTGTGCCCGCCCCGACGCTGCCCTCGGCCACATCCGTATTAGCGTTCAGGCACGCCTGATAACCCTCGGAGGGTCCCGGCCTCACATGGGCATCGCCGATGCCCAGATCGAAGATGACGGCAGCCGGGACTATAGGCACCCTGGCCACTCTGGTATCGAACCCGACCCCCTGCTCCTCCAGGAACCTCATCACCCCACCCGCCGCCTCCAGGCCGAAGGCGCTGCCCCCACTGAGGAGTATGGCATGGGCCATGCCCACCCACGACAGAGGCCGCAAGGGGTCCGTTTCCCTGGTGCCGGGGGCGGAACCCCTGACATCTACCCCCGCCGACAGTCCCTCGGGGCAGAGGATGACAGTGCACCCGGTGGCTGCCTGCCTATCGGTGTAGTGGCCGACCGTGATGCCCGGCACATCGGTGATGGCCCCTGCCATAGTCCCTCTAAAAACAAAGTAGCCGCCCTGCCCGACAAGTCGGGACGAGACGGCCACAATCCTGACTGTTCAGCCGTCTCGGTTCCGACGTGTCGAAATCCAAGCGAGCTATTTCTTGATGTGAAGTCTAAGGAACCAGCGTCTTCGAGGCTCACCGCCCCGGTAAACCGGGGTCGCTGGCCAAACGAAACGGTTAATCAGTAGTATACACGATTTTGAAGTGTTGTCAAGTAGCTTTCGACACCTAATCAGCCGCCCATTCAATATCACGAAACGGAATGATTCTTCACCTGGCTGGTGCAACACCTTGGTCCGTGCGCACCTTGCGGCAAATAGGCGACCAACCCACTTCTCCCTTTGGAAAATCCCGCCCTGAGCCGAGCCAAGCGAGTCCTGAGCCTGTCGAAG